>WQYG01000006.1 GCA_009781395.1 Candidatus Bathycorpusculum sp.
ACATGTGCCTAATTAGGCACACGAGTGCGAAAGTTAAAAAGCCTCAAAATGGTTCAAACGTGAAAAGAAGCACAAAACAACCATTAAATTTTCATGTTGTGCCTAAAAAAAGGGAACTCAGGTTGATTACGTTCGTTAAAAAACAAAATAAAACTCTGCTTTTAAAATTAAACGTTTAACACAATCTTTATGACTAGAAAAATAGCAAACAGACTTACCCAACGCCTTTTTAGTACAAACTTTTTTTGATTGTGAAACTATAATACCCAATAACCGCCTAAATTTTTGTAACCAACCTCTAAAAACGGTTCAGTTTAAGACAAAATGTTCTACATCTCATCAATTTGGTTGTGTACTTTCCCGGCTTTTAACTCTAGCTTGGTTTAACAGGTTAGCTAGTTATAGCTCTTTATTGTGTTATAATAGGAAGGTTTTTAGTTTAGTTATTATATGAGTCTGTGCAAAGTGTAGAAGTGTAAAATGAGGTTAACGTTATGTCTGTATTTGCAGCACCCGGTGCTTATGACCGTGCAATCACTGTTTTCTCCCCTGATGGCAGGCTTTTCCAAGTCGAATATGCTATGGAATTAGTGAATCGTGGCGCTACCATTTTAGGTATCCAAACCGCTGAAGGTGTGGTGCTCGGTTCCGAAGAGAACATTGAAGCCCTTGAAGAAGCATGTTTCTCTTACAAAATTTTCCGTGTAGATGATCACGTAGGCGCAGCAATTGTTGGTTTAAGTTCTGACGCACGAATCCTGATTGATCAGGCAAGAGTTTACTCTCAAAGTAACAAATTAACATATGATGAACCCATAGATGTCGAAGTTGTAACCAAACGTATCTGTGATATACAACAAATGTACACACAGCATGCTGGTGTAAGGCCTTTCGGCGTATCTATTATCTTTGCAGGTGTCGACAAAACGGGTTCACGTGTTTTTGGAACACACCCCAGCGGAACATATAGAGGCTACAAAGCAACCGCATTAGGCGCAGGAAGAGAAACAGTTCTAAATATTCTCAAAGAAGAATACAAAGACAACATGAGTCTTGAAGATATAACAAAACTCACAGTAAAATGTTTAGTAAAAGCTTTAGAGACACGACAACTTCCACCAAGAATCAAAATAGCGGTTATACCTACTGCAACTAAAACGCTTGAAATGCTCTCTGACGAAAAAATAGACGTTTACATTAAAGAGCTGGATTCAAGTAAGTGACATTGTGATGAGTGAAAAATTCACCGTTGCACGCTTAACCAAAGAAGATGAGCACTTCGAAATCTTAATAAAACCCCAAAAAGCGTTAGATTACCATAACGGCAAACTTTCAGCAATAACCGACGTTTTGGCTGCTGAAATAATTTTTTCTGATGCAAACAAAGGCACAAAAGTTTCTGAAGAAGCAATGAAAAAAGCCTTCAAAACAATCGACCCATTGAAAATTGCAGATGAAATTTTAAAAAAAGGCACTTTACAATTAACAACTGACCAAAGACGCAAAATGGTTGAGGATAAACGCAGACAAATTATCGACTTTATCGCTCGCCAAGCAGTTGACCCTAAAACAAATCTACCCCATCCACCTGCACGTATAGAAAATGCTATGGAACAAATTCGTTACCCTATTGACCCTTACAAGTCAGTGGAGGAACAAGCTAAAGACATAGTTAAATTGCTTAGACCGATTTTAGCTTTAAAAATTGAACAAGTAATCGTTGCAGTGAACGTGCCCTCCCCGTATGCATCCAGAGCTTACGGAACAATTAAATCTCTTGGGGTTCTTAAACGTGAAGAATGGCGCGGTGATGGTTCTTGGTATGGAGAAATCGAAATGCCTGCGGGAGTCTATGCTTCAGTGTTAAACAAACTTGGTGACGTAACCAAGGGAAGCGGAGAAGCAAAAATAATATCTTAAACTATGAAAAATGAAAATTTTGGATGAGGAAATTTATGCCAACATACTTTGAAAAAAAACAGCTTGTTATACCTGGAGAATTGCTTGCAGAAGGCGACTATTTGCCAGGCGAAAATACATATGTAGACGAAAATAAAATATACGCTCAAAGAATTGGACTTGTAGATGTTGATAATAAAAAAGTCAACATGGTTGCACTTAGAGCTTTTTATGTACCTAAAGTAGGCGACATAGTTATTGGAACTGTTGCCGAAGTAGGCTTCAACGGTTGGACAGTTAACATAAAATCTCCCTACAATGCAATGTTAAGAGCATCCGACGTTTTAAGCAGACCGTTTAAACCTCAAAATGACGAATTATCTGCTGTCCTAAGTGCAGGTGACTTAATTGTTGCAAAAATTGTTTCATACGACCGATCACATGACCCCCAACTCACCGTTGGAGAACCTGGTCTTGGAAAAATCACACGCGGACAAATTCTAAATGTAGTGCCAACAAAAATTCCACGAGTTATCGGTCGAAAAGGTTCAATGATTTCTATGATTAAACAGGAAACAAACTGTCAAATCATACTTGGACTTAACGGAGTAATTTTAGTCACCGGTAAAACGGTTGAAGATGAAGAGCTCGCTATTACTGTAATTAAAAAAATCGAACAGGAATCACACACAAGTGGTCTAACTGATCGTATTACCCAAATGCTTAAAGAAAATAAAGTAAACGTGGAGGAACCTTAAGAATGAATGACAAATCTAGTAAATTGATTGACAAAAAAGGTATTAGACTAGACGGCCGCAAAGCGGATGAACTTCGACCCCTAAAACTTCAAGTGGGCGTACTTTCAAACGCTGATGGTTCAGCTTACATTGAACACGGCAAAAACAAAATTCTAGCAGCAGCTTTTGGTCCAAGAGAAATGCATCCAAAACACTTGGCCCTTGCAGACCGAATGGTCCTAAGATGCCGTTATCACATGGCACCATTCTCAGTTCAAGAACGAAAATCACCCGCCCCATCCAGACGAGAAGTAGAACTTTCCAAAGTCATACGTGAATCACTCGAACCAGCATTATTTTTAGAACTCTACCCTAGAACAGGCGTAGATGTGTTTATTGAAGTATTGCAAGCCGACGGTGGAACAAGATGTGCAAGCATTACCGCTGCTGCTTTGGCAATTGCTGATGCTGGCGTTCCAATGCGCGACCTCGTGGTTGCTTGTGCAGCTGGCAAAGTTGATAACACAATTGTCCTTGACTTACACGATGAAGAAGACAAACTTGGCGACGCAGATGTTCCAGTTGCTTACATGCCCTCATTAGACGCTGTCACTCTACTTCAAATGGACGGCATTCTCACCCCCGACGAGTTCCAACGAGCTGTAGATATGGCCATGAACGGATGCAAAAAAATCTATGAAATGCAAAAAGAAGCGTTGAAAACCAAGTATATGGTTGTTAAAGACACAGAAGAAAAAGAAGAAGACGAAGAGGTAGAAGAGTAATGTCATCCCTTATTACAAGAGTTAGATTGAAACAAATTAGTCAACACATAGAAAATGGTAAACGATTAGACGAACGCGGTTTACATGACTATCGACCAATCAAAATTGAACAAGGCGTAATTGAGAAAGCCGAAGGTTCAGCACGTATTTACCTAGGAAAAACTGAAGTTCTAGTCGGCGTTAAAGTTGAAACTGGCGAACCATTCCCAGACACACCAGACCGTGGTGTACAAACTGTAAATGCTGAACTTGTACCCTTAGCTTCACCAAACTTTGAGCCTGGCCCACCAGACGAAAACAGTATTGAACTAGCAAGAATTGTTGACCGTGGTCTTCGAGAATCAAACGCTATTGACACCGCAAAACTCTGTATTGACGCAGGCAAAAAAGTTTTTGTCGTTTTCGTAGACGTTTACGTCCTCAACTATGACGGCAACCTAATTGACGCCTCCGCTTTAGCCGCTTTGGCTGCATTAATGAACACTAAACTGCCTAACTATGAATACAAAGATGGCGAACTGAAAATTAAACAAGGCTTCACGCAATTACCTCTGAAGAGCCGTCCAATCACTGTTACAATCGGCAAAATCAACAATCAACTAGTCATAGACCCACAACTTGAAGAAGAACAAGTGATGGATTCAAGACTCTCTATAGCTATCAACGAACAAGGCAACATTTGTGCTGTTCAGAAAGGTGGTTCAAGCTATTTCACACCGCAACAGATTTTAGAAGCTTCAAAGCTTGCACAAGCAAAAGCAGCAGAACTGCGCAAAAAATTTGACTGGTGAAAAAATTGCCAAAAATGAAGAAAGTTGGTTCAACTCGTGGATTAGGTGCACGTTACGGCTCCACAGTTAGGAAACGCTATGTAAAAGTGATAACTGAATTAAAGAAGCCTCATAGATGCCCCCAATGCGGTTTTGTAAAAGTACATCGCGTTAGTGTCGGCGTCTGGCAATGTAATAAATGCAATTATACCTATGCTGGCGGAGCATACACTCCAGTAACAAAACTAGGTGTTATAGCTAAAAGATCTGCAAAAAGTGCAGATGAAGAAACCACAAAAACAACTGTTCCAGCAGCAGTTGGAACAACAACATCTGAAGAAGTCGTATAAACGCTTCTTTCCTCTTTTCATTTATTTGTCTGTTTGTTTTCGTTTAACCTTATTTATTTGAACATACATATTTTTCAAAGTGACTTAGATGGCGATTAATGCTAAAGTGTCTGTGAGCATAAAATTCAATAATCCCAAACAGCTCGCCGCTACCATTACAGCCTTAAAACCTGAGGTCAACTCACCTGTTACTCATCGGGCAAACGTGAATCTACAGATGCATAAATGTTTTCTTATCCTAACGGTTGATGCTGAAGATACTGTTGCTTTACGAGCTGCAGTTAATGCTTATCTGCGTTGGATTGCCTCAACTACAAATGTGGTTGAAGTAGTTGACCGTATGTGACTTCTTTTCTATATGGTCTGATAGCAGGTTTTATGTGGCACTGTTGTTTATGAGTTAACAAAGTTTTTTGTTGTTTAGTAACTGTGTTTGTGTATATTCGCATTTTTCAGGTTAAACGTAATCCTTTTTAGAGTCTTCACCTGTTGTTGTTAAAAAAAGCTTGATAAATACGTTGGATGGGGCAGTTAGGCGTTTATAAATTTCATTAAACGAATGCTCCTGCAAGGGAAGGTTTAAATAAATACTGCCTCATTTCGTATATGCTTCAAGTTAAAAACGGAAGATAATTCAGAATGTCATCACAGGAATTTCGTCACATAGTACGCATTATGGGCACTGATTCCCCAGGCACCCTTAAGACTTCTTATGCAGTGAAACGTGTTAGGGGTATAAACATGAGCCTGTCCAACGCTGTTCTTAAAAAAGCAGGCGTTAACCCAGATTTGCGCATAGGTTTTATCACAGATTCAGATGTCTCAAAAATAGAGGATGTAATCCGCGATCCAGCAAAATATGGAATACCTGGCTGGCTCTATAACAGACAAAAAGATTCAGAAACAGGTAATGATGTTCACCTCTTGAGTGCTGATTTAATTTTCAAAATTAAAACTGATATTGATCAAGCTAAAGAAATCCGTTCTTGGCGTGGATACCGTCATGCTTATAGCTTAAAGGTTCGTGGTCAAAGAACAAAATGCACTGGACGCGCAGGTAAAGCCTTAGGTGTTAAGAAAAAGACTTTGCAGCAAAAGTCCGGTGGATCTGTCGGGGGTAAATAATAATGGGAGATCCAAAGAAGCAACGTAAGAAATTTGAAACGCCACGTTTTCGTTGGCGTAAAGACATTCTCCAAGAAGAGCTCAAACTTTTAGGTCAATATGGCTTAAGAAATAAACATGAGCTATGGCGTCATAAAACATTCCTCTCTAAAGCAAGAGGTATTGCACGTTCATTGATTAGTAAAACTCCTGAAGAACGCGCAAAAATGGAGGGTGAACTGCTAAACCGTTTGAAAAAGCTGGGCATTCTACAAGAAACAGCTGTTCTAGCCGATGTTTTAGACTTAACCATTGAAGACATACTGGAACGAAGATTACAAACAATAGTTTTCAGAAAAAGCCTAACACGAACAATATTCCAATCACGCCAACTAATCACTCACGCTCACATATCAATCAACAACCGCAGAGTAACCATCCCCGGTCACGTTGTATCAAAAGCTGAAGAAGCCCAAATCACTTACTCTGTAACCAGTGCAATGTCCGATCAAGCACATCCATTACGAACAAGTTTAGCATTTGTCGCAAAAGAACCTGAAACACGACAACCTTCTCGAGGTAGAAGAGGCGGACGCGGAGGCGGCAGATTTTGAGTAATACCAAACGTAACGAAAAATGGGGTATAGTTCATATCTTTAGTTCTTACAACAACACCCTAATTCACATAACTGACATCAGCGGTGCAGAAACTATTGCACGTACAACTGGCGGTATGTTCGTTAAAGCTGACCGTATGGAATCATCACCCTATGCAGCTATGCGTGCCGCAACAGGCGCTGCAGAAATTGCAAGAGACAAAGGCGTTACAGCAATTCACATCAAAGTACGCGCACCTGGTGGTAGCGGTCCAAGAACCCCTGGTCCTGGTGCACAAGCAGCAATTAGAGCCTTCGCAAGATTTGGTTTCCGTATTGAACGCATCGAAGAAGTAACCCCCATTCCTCATGATGGCACACGAAGACCCGGTGGCAGAAGAGGAAGAAGAGTTTAAACTTTCCCTTCCCCCTTTACTTAATAGAAAAATTGAAATAATGCCCTGAAACAATTATTGAAACGTAGCTATAATATTTGCATCTATTGTTGGAGTGTCTTGGCAAGTGAAAATTGAAATCCTTGAGAAAAATGATAATGTCCTTCGTGTAATTGTTAGAGACGCAGAGGTCTCCTTAATGAATGCTCTCCGTCGAATATCACTTGCTCATGTTCCATGTATGGCAATTGACGAAGTTGTAATGATTGACAACTTGTCTATTCTACAGGACGAAATTATTGCTCACCGTCTCGGTCTTACCCCCTTAAAAACAGACCTTGACAATTATAACATTCCAGAACAATGTTCGTGCCAAAATGAATTTGGCTGTACGCAATGTCGTATAACGCTAACTTTGGATGCAGAGGCAAACGATGGTACACGAACTGTTTATAGCGGTGAACTTGTTTCTGAAAATCCTGAAATCGTTCCTGTATCCAACAAAGTTCCAATTGTCAAACTTGTAAAAGGTCAAAAACTAAAACTTGAGGCCTACGCAAGACTTGGTACAGGAAAAACACATGCAAAATGGCAACCCGTCTGTGTTTCTGCATACAAATATTACCCAAAAATTATAACCCCTGCAGCATCGTGTGATGACTGCAAAAAATGCGTTGACATCTGTCCAAAAAGAGTTTTAGAACGCAAAGATGATGGTAAAGTCACTGTTCGTGACCTTTACTCATGTAATCTATGCATGGACTGTGTTGATGCCTGTCCTAAAAAGCCTTCCTTGATCAAAATTGAATGGGAAAAGAATGCTTTCATCCTTAACTTAGAGTCAACAGGTGTTCTTCCACCTGAACGAGTGCTTCAAGAAGCAACAAAAATCTTAGGGCAACAACTTAAGGAATTTGAAGAACAATTAAAGGTAGAACAACAATGAAACAAACAGAATCAACCAACCCCGAATTAATCCAGCTCATCAAACAATTAAAGAAAGAGAGCAGAGAAAAAAGTGCGCCAATTTGGCTGGATGTAGCTGAACAGTTAGCTCAACCACGCTCTCGTCGTGCAGCCGTAAACCTAAGCAGCATCAACAGGAACACAAAACGTGCAGACACAATTATTGTTCCTGGAAAAATCCTTGGAACAGGTTCATTAACCCATCCAATCACAGTGGCTGCTTTTAGCATTTCTGAAACAGCAAAAGCAAAACTTGACGCTATACAAGCAAAGTATGTGACAATTCCTGAACTTGTTGCAGATAACCCCCAAGGGTCAAACATAAAAATTATCCGGTGAAAATGTCATGTCAACAAAATCCCAAGTAACTTATGTAAACGCTGATGGATTAATCGTTGGTAGAATGTCAAGCAAAATTGCAAAACGATTACTAGATGGTGAACACGTAACTATCCTTAACGCTGAAAAAGCGATTTATTCCGGAAAAAGAAAAAGCAAAATTGCAGAGGCCCACCTATTCCTTGAAGTTGGTGCCCCCGAACGTGGACCGTTCCATTACCGCAGACCTGATCGAATGCTCAAAAAAACCGTTCGCGGTATGTTACCTTATCGTCAACCAAAAGGTAAAACAGCGTTCAAACGTTTAAAAGTCTTCATGGGTGTTCCCTTAGAATTTAAAGATCAACAAACAGTTCAATTTGACGAAGCTCAGGCCTCAAAACTTAAAGGACCATCCTTTACTTTAGCTGAACTAGCAAAAGAAATTGGGTGGAATCAAGGTGAATAATCATGCCAGCAAAGAAAGTATTAGTTGTTAGCGGAAAACGAAAAACTGCTACTGCACGTGCAGTAGTGAAACAAGGCGTAGGCAGAGTACGCATAAACTTGACCCCAGTTGAAATTTACGAACCCCACATTGCACGTGAAAAAATCATGGAACCTCTTTTGCAAGCAGGTGGCGATATATGGAAACAAGTAGATCTTGATGTCCACACCACTGGTGGTGGCTTTATGGGTCAAGCAGAAGCTGCTCGTATGGCAGTTGCAAATGCTTTACTTAAATGGACAAAAAGCTCTCATTTGCGTACGGTATTTAGTGAATACGACCGAACAATGATTGTCGGTGACTCACGCGCTAAAGAAACCAAAAAGTTCGGTGGAGCTGGCGCACGCGCAAAGGGACAAAAGAGCTACAGGTAAGGTGAAAAAAGAAAGTGATAATTCCCGTAAAATGCTTCACCTGTGGCAAACTGGTTGGAGATAAATGGGAAGAATTCGCAACTCGCATAAAGGCAGGCGAAAACGCGAGAGATGTACTTGATAGTCTTGATGTCAAGCGTTACTGTTGTAGGCGTATGTTGCTTTCGAACGTGGAAATAATAGATGAAGTATTGCGCTTCTATGAAGAAGCTGAGAAACGAAAAGAAACACTCAACTTCTACTAATTTTTCCAAAATTATTTTTTATTATTTTTTTTAGAAATATTCACTTGAATGTATCTATTGTTCTATTGGTGGTTGGTAGTTGTTATGGTGAACTTGTGTAGGGTTATCAATTTTATAATGAGGCATAAAGCACTTTTTTGTATATTGTAAACTTTTCTTTTTATAGCCTGAATTCTCATCAAAATTATAGTATACGGGTCTGATTTTTGTTCATCAGATTTCACTATACATCATTTGTTCTGTTCTGTTGTAGCTATTTTTATGTGTTTTCTCTTATTTTTTTACGTCTATTTTAGCAATAGTTTTGATACATGGTGTATACTATAATTACGGTATACGGCAAAAATGTGGGTTGCAAACAATAATGTTTAACATGAAGTACGTCTTAATTGACTTGCTATTTATACAAATAAATTAAAACAAATGCATATGAGTGTATACTATAAAAACAGTGAGAAATCAGGTTATAGGGTGTGTCTGTTTCGTTGTTGCCAGCTTTAATATCTATGGCATGCGTCTTACAACAAGGTGCTATATGCTTGCATACATAGTACATTTTTTACTTTTCAAATTACGCGTTCCCTATATCATAGAGTGGAAGTGGTGCCTGTAGCTTTTTTGTGGGTATGGTTGTTAAAAATTGAACTTTGATGTTTTGTTTAGTAACAGTTGTTGTTTGTTGTGTTAAAACTGATGATGTTGGTTGGTTATAAAATTGGGGGTGTTGTTTGTTATTCTTTTGGTGTTATGATGAGCAGTAAAATGCCAACGATTAAGATGACTACTCCTATGGCTGTAAACATTCCGCTGAATGTTCCTAAAATGTCTGAACTTGTTGACGTGTAGTAAAGCAGTATTGCGCTGAGGATGATTAAGGTTATTCCAAATATTTTCTCAGCTAAGATTACCCCGTAGGTGGTGTTTCTTTTGCTCATTTTTTGTTCCAACCGTGTGTTGTGATTGTTTGTTACATTAAACATTACGGGGTTATTTTAAATTATTGTCTTGTCGATGGATTTGTTGTTAGTTTTTGGGGTTAGCCATTTTTTTTGGTGTTTTTTTTAAGCAGTTTACTGTTAAAAGAAGCAATGTTTGTGTGAAGGATATATTCGTGAAGTGCAATCTCTAAACTCGATGAGTTGTTGTTTTCATCAATCAAGCCTATATGTTATTTTGTATCTGTCGGTTAACCTTTTTTATACTTGTTTACGGCAAAAATGTTCATGCTTTTGTTTTTTGTGTTTTTTTAAAATGAAAGGTTTAGTTTTATCTATCAGTTAACTTAAAGAACAAGCAATAAATATACTACGGAAAATAGGCAACTTTAAACTGGAAAGTGGGTAAGCGAATAGTGTCTCAAGCAACCTTTGAAGAAATGAGTGTATCGGACTTTTTCTACCGAAACCGAGACATCGCAGGTTTAACTAACCCATCAAGAAGCATTTTTGTAGCTATCCGTGAGGTAGTAGAAAATTCTCTTGATGCTGCTGAAAGCCAAAAAATTCCTCCCGATGTCTATGTACGTTTATCCTTTGAATCTGAGGCAACTAAGGATACTCAAATTTATAAACTCCGGGTTCAAGACAATGGCAGTGGCATCCAGCCTCGGTTCATACCTTCTGCTTTTGGTCAAGTGCTCTATGGCTCAAAATACAAACTTAAACAGGCCCGGGGAACCTTTGGTTTAGGTGGCAAAATGGCGGTTCTTTACGGACAAATCACTACACACAAACCCGTTTTAGTGACTTCAAGCACTGGTCAAGAAAAAATTTACAGTTTCAAGTTAATGATTGACATTCAACGTAACAAGCCTATAATTTTAGACCGTAAAGTAATTACCAATAAAGATAATTGGCGTGGAACCGTTATTGAGTTTACCCTCGAAGGTGACTACCTGCGAGCAATGCCTAAAATTATTGAGTACTTCAAGCAAACTGCAATGGTAAATCCATACGCAAACATTACCTTTGTTGATCCCAAAGGTAGACTCTACAAGTTTACCCGCGCCACCTCTGTTATGCCTGATCCTCCAACAGAGACTCTTCCCCATCCCTACGGCGTAGATGTAGAATTACTACAACGACTCATTCAAGTAACCACCTGCACTAACATGTCAACTTTTCTAAGACAACACTTTCATCGTGTGGGTGAAATTACGGCTCAAAAATTCTTAACTTTTGCAGAACTTCCAATTAACAAAAGCCCTAAAAAGCTCTCTCATGAAGAAATAGTTAAATTAATGCAGAACCTAAAACGATACAAAGATTTCTTACCTCCAGATGCAAACTGTTTATCACCCCTAGGCGAAGAACTGCTTAAAGCAGGAATTATGAAAGAATTAAACCCCGAATGTCTAGTAGTTCACCAACGTAAACCCTCAACATATGCCGGCCACCCCTTCATTGTAGAAATGGCCATCGCCTACGGTGGAGGCATTCCTAAAACTGGCGGTTTTATGATTTACCGATTTGCCAACAAAATTCCCCTTCTCTACGATGAAGCAAGCGATGTAGCCTACAAAGTTATCTCCGCTATGAACTGGCGACGCTACAAAGTAACTCCCGACATGCCTATAGCCATAGTCATCCACGTTTGCAGCACAAAAGTACCCTACAAAACCGTAGGCAAAGAATTCATCTCTGACCGCATTGAAGTTCGCAAAGAAGAAGCAAACGCAATACGCGAAGTTTCAAGACAACTCTCCCACTTTCTAACCCGCCAAGAACACGTACACATGGAAAAAAAACGCCTTGGCATATTTAGCAAATATCTGCCTAGAATCGCAGAATTCTCAACCACCCTATCCGGGCAAACTAGACAACCTGACATAGATAAACTATTGAAGAGCGTGCAAAAATATGGCACAGAAGAAAGCTAAGGTTATCGAAAGAAAACAAGAAGTACTCAAAGGACTTAAAACCTTTGGCACCTCCATATACAATCAACTAGATCAAGGACTTTTTCCATCAGTCAACATGCCCAGTCGTAGCACCGAAAACATTACCTACGACGAACGCCTACGTCAATATATTCTAGGCGAAAAAGTTGTTGGCCGAAGCACCCGAAACATTCGCCACATCAAACCCTTCACACAACTCGCCTGGGTCGCCCTATTTAGCAATGAACTAACCAGCCAACGCAAAACCTCTACCTTAAGAGATGTATACTACTCCGCTCAAGCCTATGAAATGACTTTTTCTGACCAGCAAGAATCAAACAACATCATAACCGACCTTGAAACCCTCACAGGCTTTGCTAGAGAAGACTTTAACATTTTCCCCGAAGAACGCAGCGCCATATTTGGCGACTTAGACGTAGCCTACACCGTTCCCGGATACGAAGGCAAATCAGTCAACCTAACCAGCCACCCAGATGGCGTACTCATCGGACCTGCCATAACCTCATCTGAATTTCTAAAAACAAGCGCCAATAAAATCATAGCCATAGAGAAAGGCGCACTCTTCACTAGATTCGTCGAAGAAAATGTTCACAACAAACACAAATCCCTCATAATCTCATGTGGTGGCCAAGCTCCAAGACAAACCCGCAGTTTCATACGTCGACTACACGATGAACTTAACCTACCTGTATTCATATTAACCGACGGTGACCCCTGGGGAATGCACATTGCACAAGTCATCATTTCAGGCTCAGCTAACGCTGCACACCTACGAGACTTAAACACTCCCGATGCCGTTTGGAGCGGTGTTTGGGCAAGCGACATCATTGAATACAAACTACCAACTGACCCCTTAGATGAAGTAGACATCAAACGTCTCTATGAGCTACAAAAAGACCCCCGATACCAAAACGATCCTATATGGCAACGCGAAATCAAAACCTTTCTCAAAATCAAACGAAAAACTGAACTTGAAGCTTTCAGTCGTTACGGTTTAACTTTTATTGTAGACAAATACTTACCTACTAAACTTGAAGCTGGACCAGATGTAGCCGCTAGTTCAGATAAAAAGAAAAAGTAATTTTCTTTGTTTTCTTTAGGTGCCTTGTTTTCTTTCTTATTAGCTGAAGTATGATAGTTTTGTTTTTGTTTAGTGAGTATTTTTATTAGTCTAATCTACATTAACTTTTCAGGTTTACAAATTTATTTAGGGAGGAAAAGTCTGTGCCAATTCGTCAACCCATTGTTTGTGTTCTAGGTCATGTTGATTCAGGTAAAACTTCGTTACTTGATGTGCTTCGTAAAACGAATGTCCAAGTGCGAGAGGCTGGAGGTATAACTCAGCATATAGGAGCCAGTTTTTTTCCAGTTGAAACCCTAACGCAGCTTATTGGCCCTTATATGGCTACTTTTAAGACGGGTATTGAGATTCCTGGTTTACTCATTGTGGACACACCAGGGCATGAGGCGTTTACTAATCTTAGACGTAGAGGTGGAAGTGTTGCAGACATTGCGGTTTTGGTTGTTAATTCTCTGCGGGGGTTTGAGGCTCAGACGTTTGAGTGTCTTGAGATTCTTAAGGCACGTAAAACTCCTTTTATTGTGGCGGTTAATCAGATTGATCGTGTTCCTGGGTGGAAATCAACTTTTGGGTCGCCGTTTTTGCAGTCTTATGCTAAGCAATCTAATTTTGTTCAACAAGAGGTTGATAATCGTCTGTATCATGTTATGGGTGATTTTAGCAGGTTAGGTTTTAAGACTGATCGTTTTGATCATATTAGGGATTTTACTCAGAATGTGGCTTTGGTGCCTACAAGTGCTAAAACGTCTGAGGGTTTGGCTGAACTTGTTATGGTGCTTGTTGGTTTGACGCAGCAGTTTTTAAAGCAACGTCTTCAGACTGCTGATGGTCCTGCGAAGGGTTCTGTTTTGGAGGTTAAAGAAGAGCCTGGTTTGGGTATGACTTTGAATGCAATTGTTTATGATGGGACTTTGCATAAGGATGATTTGGTTGTGATTGGGGGTAAGGTGGGTCCGATTACTGCTCGTGTTCGTACTTTGTTGGTTCCTAAACCTTTAGATGAAATGCGTGATCCTAGGGACAAGTTTGCTGGTGTAGATTATGTTTATGCTAGTGCGGGTGTAAAAATTGTTGCTACTGATCTTGAAAATGCTTTGGCGGGTGCGCCTTTACTTGCTGTGCCTCATGGTGAGGATGCTGCTAAGTATTGTAAGCTTATTACTGAAGAGGTTGGTAGGATTCGTATTACTAAAGAAATTGACGGTGTTATTGCTAAGGCAGATACGTTGGGTTCTCTTGAGGCTATGGCTGAGATTCTTAAGGCTAATGGTGTGCAGGTTCGAAGTGCTGATGTGGGTGATATAAGTAAGCGTGATGTTATTGAGGCTTCGGTAGTTAAGCAGCGTGATCCTCTTGTAGGGACTATTTTGGCTTTTGGTGTAAAAGTTTTGCCTGATGCTGAAGAAGAAGCTGAAGCAAATGGGGTTAAAATTTTCCGTGATTCTATCATTTACAGTCTTATTGATAACTATCTTAAATGGGTTAAAGAGAAACGTGAACGTAAAAATGAAGAAGAATTTGACGCTCTTGTTAAACCAGGCAAATTAACTGTGTTACCTAACTGTATTTTCCGCAGAGCTAAACCTTTAGTTGCAGGGGTTGAAATTCAAGGTGGTAGAATAAAGCCCAAAGTGTCTCTTATACGTGTAGAAGATAGTTCGGATCTTGGTGAAATACAGCAGGTTCAAGATGAAGGAAAAGCCGTAAGCGAAGCCAAAACAGGAGAACAAGTAGCCATCTCAATGGACAAACCCATAGCTGGTAGACACATCTTTGAACGTGACGTACTTTTTGTAAAAATTCCCGAAGAGCATGTCAAAAAACTATTCGCCAATCATCTCGACGATTTAACCGACGCAGAAATTGACATACTCAAAGAATACGTCAAATTAATGCGTAAAAAAACAATGTTCTGGGGCGGAATATTGCCTCTCTAACCCTTTTTGTAGTAACCTTACAACATTTTTAGAAACAAAAATACATCAAATATCTTGAATAGTGTTTTTGAACTTTTCACTTAGCCACCGCTGACTGGGGGTAAAATTGCTAAAACATCTCCCTCTTGAAATAGTACTTCCTGCTGTTTAAGGGTAAATATGTTGGTGCCGTTGATGAGTACCTGTAGACATCTTTTGACTTTTCCTTCTGTGTCAAATACATAGTCTGTAAATGATTTGCCATGTATGTCTGATAATATCTTCAAAACTGAGGTTACAGTTGGTTTTTGGTTTTCTGGAACGACTAGATGTTCTTCTTTTTTACCGGTTATTTCTCGCAGTGTAGTGAAGTAGCGGATTGAAATTTGCACATAATTCCCTTATTATGGATAATGTGTGTTGTGGTTTTAACTGTTATGTTTGTTAGTTGGTTTTTGGTTTTTACCATTTTATTTTGAGTTTTTGTACTATGAAGACTTTGGTTAAATCGTTGATTATAAATGTGAAGAATGCTGAAAGACCCAGTATGGTTAGTGTTTTGGTGATGGGTACTGCGAGGAGGTTTGGGATTCCAATGGTGACCAGTATAGTTCCAGCAATTAGACTTACAATAATGGTAAGTAAGAGAATTTTGCTTGGCATGGATTTGTAGAAGGGTCTTCTTTCTCGTACGTTAAAGTTAAGAAGTAATGCCGAGTAAAATAGTATTTCAAAAGTGTAAGTGTATATTGTTGGATTGTTGATTGACACGTTAAACACGTTAAGCACAATATACAACAATACTACTGACTCAACAATTACCAGGGTTCCCAAGATGGCTGAGGCTTTTATGGCTCCGTCTATTTTCCATGTGGATGGGTTCTTTGAGCCTTGAAGTTTGTCTGTAGATATTGCAATTTTTACAGGGTCAGTTAAGAAAAAGTACATAATAACCCCAAAGGCTGAAATTGCATAATTTCCCGTTAACAGAAAAGTTAGAACTGTAAAAACCGACACTTGCAGGGTTCTTATAATTTTACTTAAAATCCACGCACTTATCCGCTCATAGATAACTCTGCCATTTTTAACCAAATCTACAATACTAGTTAAGCCCTCATTGACTAAAACTACACTTGCCGCACTCTTTGCCACATCAACAGCATTACTTACTGCAATACCCACCTCAGACTGCTTTAACGCAGGCGCATCATTTACTCCATCACCTGTCATACCCACAATATGTTCACTGTTTTGCAGGCTTTTAACGATGGCGTATTTATCTTCAGGATACACCTCCGCAAAACCATCACTCTGCTTCACCAGCTCTTCTGTAAGTAAAAGATCTTTTTTACTATCTGCCTTCAAATTGGAAATCGCTGTGATGCGATCACCTAACCCAACACTCTTAGCGGTTTCTTTTGCAATTGGTAACGCATCACCCGTAAGAATCTTTACAGAAATTCCCAACTCACCTAATTCCTGTATTAACTGTTTTGAATCTCGTCTAGGCGCATCATAGAGAATAACCAATCCCACAAACCTAAACCTTTTACTATTATTATCATCATTACTGTTTTTATTGTCTGTTCTAGCTACAGCAAGAATTCTATAACCCTTCGATGCATACCTTTGAGTTTGCTCCTCAAGCAACCTATCTTCAACTTCTGTTAAACCACAGGCTTCACTTACAACTCTAACAGCCCCCTTCATAACCCTAAACGATTCACCTCTATTCTCTTTTTGTATTACCGCTTGAGTACATCGTGTTTTAGGGTCAAATGGCGTAAACTCTATCTGCTTAAACGCGTCAATTGACAACTCTTCCCGTTTAGCCATCTCGATAAATGCCAAATCTATTGGATCATGATTTGCCTCCTCAGACGCTAATGCCCCATAAAAAACTACTTCTCTCTTGTCAAACCCATTGTAAGCTAACGTTTCAATTATTGAGAGTTTATTCCTAGTTATTGTTCCCGTCTTATCAACACAGAGCACATCCATAGTAGCCGCATCCTCAACAGCACTTAAACGAGTTACCAAAACACCCTTCTTAGACAACTCCATCGCTCCAAGCGCCATGCTAACTGTAAACATAGCAGGCAACGCCACTGGAATGGCTGACAATAAAATAACTAAAAGAATCGGCAAAGTATCAATCACACTAAACCCTCTAAGCACAGAACAAACAAGCGCCACAATAGCTAAAACAGAAACAATAACAAGCAACCAACGAACAACACCCGATATAACTTTTTCAATATGCAACTTGGGCTTAGCTAGCTCAACAAGCTGAACCGTTTTACCAAAATACGTATTGACCCCTATCGCAACAACAACCCCCTTAGCCTCTCCACGCTTCACAACCGAACCCGAATACAAAAAACTCCCCACACCCTTCTCAACACCAAACGACTCACCCGTCAAAGCTGCCTGATCAACCTCAAGATGACCCGACACTACCTTTACATCCGCAGGAACAAAATCCCCCTGTCTAAGCCTCACAACATCATCAGGCACAATCTCACGAGCAGGTAAAACCCTCCAAACACCCTCCCTTAAAACACGAGCATTAATCCCCAATTTTTGTTTTAACGCCTCTGCAGCTTTTGAAGCCCTAAGCTCCTCCTCAAACCCTAACACAGCATTCAAAATAAGCAAACCAAAAATAATAAAAACATCCGCGTAACGTTGCAAAAAAATTGAAAGAACAATAATTATCTCCAACAACCAAGCTGAAAGCCCCCAAAACTTTCTAACAAACTGCAACCAAGACTTAACCTTCTTCTTTGGTACCTCATTAAATCCAAACTGCTTTCTTCTACTCTCTACTTCTACCAAACTCAATCCAGTTTCTAACCTTTCACAAACATCCTCTTCTAACGGTGAACTTCCCAAAGTTGCGCTGCTTTCTGCCAAGATAACCAATTAAATATTCCAATTCCCTAATTTACATATTTATCTCCGAACACAAAAAACAATCAGACACATCCAAAAACAGACAGAAAGATTTTATGAGCTAACCTATGTGTACTGTATTTACTTTCTTATTGATCACATTTTTGTTGTTATATGAAGTTGTGGGTTACTGATTGTGCTTTTTCTTTTTGATTTTCAGCTAAGTATTTATTTCTAAAATACATTATTACTATTGGTGATTTGTTATGGATAACAAAAAAGAAACAATGCAAAAAAATATGGAGACAGTTTCTCACGGGTTAGAAAAAGCTGCTGAATCAATGTGTGACACAATAATTTCAGTCATGGATAAACTTGCAGGAAAAAAATCTGACATAAAACTCAGCTTCGAAGACCTGACAATAGAAACCGGTCCACTTAAAGCAAAAATTAATGGTTCAATAGTCTTAGACATAGTCTACGCATCAGACGCCGAACCAACCCCATAACCTTTTCTATTTCGAGGAAAACCCGGTTGTTATTGACCACTTTTTTAGCTGAAAGCATCAAATCTGGCAAAATAACGGTAAGTCAAAACAACACCGAAGCTTTAGAAATCACTGCGCAAGATAAAAAAATTGACGTGAACGCCAAAGATAAAACATTCATAAAAGAAATAATTTCCAGCACACACAAAAATGACAAACCCGTAAGTGTAATCGGCACAATTGAACGCGGTGTTACTGGTCTGCGGACAGTACGAAGCGTACAACCTATGGTTAAAGAAATCGCAGAAGACCTAAACCGTGAAGGTATGACAGTAACTCTGTCCTTCAAAGGTGATACCGTAATTACAATAGGCTCAGAAGCCAACCCAAAGTTCACTCGCATTTTATTAGGCACAAAAAACGTCCAAATTAACAGCGTTAGAAAATTAGTTGAAATGGGGCTTTAAAATTTTAGACGTGAAGTTTAATTATGAATAGTTTTAGTTGTGGCAGATAAAAAATTAATAAATTATTTAATTCTTTGTATTGTATGCTTGTCCTGTGCTTACAGAAAATATCTGGCGCGTTTATTGTGACAATGTTTAAATTTATTTAATGTCATAAATATATTGGTGACAGTAATGAAAAACAGAATTGGTGTACTTTTGTTATGTGTCATTGTTAGTGGGTTGGTTGTTAGTTTTATTAATTTTGGTATGGTGTGTGCTCACAGTACGAAAGATAATATTCCCGTCAAGATTTCAGTGCCTGAATTTACTGTCACATTCAAAGATCTCTCCTACGATATACCTGTAAGCTCTTCAAAAGACCCTTACACAGGTGAAACTATAACAAATCTGCCATATCGCGTAGAAAACAGAACAATACAAGTCACAATAAACAAAAAAGATCTCATGAAAAACTATGGTGCCGAAGATTGGCTTAATTATGAAATTCGAATAAAAGGTTCTTTTGAAGACGAATGGAATAGGCATACGGCTGGAGATAGAGCTAATTTAGATTCTCATTTAACAACTATAATACTTTCTTCTGCACAATTTTACCTTGATGGTGCTACGGGCGACTTAAAACCCTGTTTCAACATTCCTTCCGAAGGCAAAATGGATATTCAAGTAAAAGCAAAAATTTTCGGACCCTATTGGGGTGAGAATCTGTATCCTATTTCAGGAGGCTATTCAGAGGATGCTTTGCTTGCAGAGAGTGATTGGAGTAAAACACAAACAATAACCCTTAACAGTAGTTCGGGTGATAAAATACCCAATCAACCTTCACATAGTCAAGATCAGGACTTGACCTCAAATCAAGTGAATTCTCAGTCTGATGGAATTATTACTGGTCTTAGTTTGACCGAGTTTAGCTTGTTAGTTGTAGTGGTTAGTTTATCAATTGCGTTAGTATACGTAATACTGCTGTTCACTCATAGACGGAAAAAAAGTTTGATACGTCATAAAAACAAACTTAATCATATCTTCTGTGCGTTTAGCTTTTTACGCAGTCTGTAGTGGTAATTGAAAAGTAAAGAGTGAAAGAGAGTTATCTCTTATTTTTGTTTGTTTTTGATGGCTGCTAGTTTGCCACCTGCTTTTATTTGTTCTTTTTCTTGTTTGCTTAGGTTTAAGTTTACTTTGATTTCTGTGTTTTTGGTTTTATTTTTCAGTGTTAGGGTTTCTGCTAAGTTGTTTGTTTCTACTTCTAATGTGTCGCCTTGATCTATGTTATCATAGTCTTGTTTGTTTGTGAAGGTTAGGGGTAGAATTCCAAAGTTAATTAGGTTGGCCATGTGGATGCGTGCGAATGATTTTGTAATGACTGCTTTTACTCCAATGTATTTTGGTGCTAATGCTGCGTGTTCGCGTGAGGAGCCTTGGCCATAGTTTTCTGCGCCTACGATAAATCCGCCTTGTTTTTGGATTGCACGTTGGTAAAAGTTTTGGTCTACGCGGCAGAAGATGTATTTGCTGATTTCTGGGATGTTGCTGCGAAGAGACATGATGTCTGTTCCGCCTGGTAGGATGTCATCTGTTGTTATGTTATCGCCAACTTTAAGCAGGACTTCGCCGCTGAGTTGAGGTGGAGTGGGTTGGAATTGTGGTAAGGGTGTAATGTTTGGTCCCATGATTACTTTGGCGTTTGGATTTGTGGTTGCAGGGATAAACATGGTGTCGCTTAGGATGAATTTTTCTGGCATGGTGATTTCTGGAAATACTCCAAGTTTGCGTGGGTCTGTAATTTTGCCTGTTATAGCTGCTGCTACTGCTGTTTCTGGACTGACTAGGTAGACTTTAGCGTCTTGGGTGCCGCTTCTGCCTTTAAAGTTGCGATTGAAGGTGCGTAGGGATACTGCGCTAGTGGTGGGGGCTTGACCGATGCCGATGCATGGGCCACAAGAGTTTTCTAGAATTCTTGCGCCTGATTGAATTAATGGTTCAAGTTCGCCTGTAGCAGCAAGATTTTCCATTACTTGACGTGAACCTGCTGAAATTGTTAAACTGAGGTTTTCATGAACTTTTTTACCTTTTAGCAAGGTGGAAACTATTTTTAGATCCCTAAGAGACGAATTAGTGCAACTGCCTATACAAACTTGATCAACAGGTGTTCCCTCCAATTCGCTAACGGGTTTAACATTATCGGGGCTATGAGGCATAGCTAAAAGTGGCTCAACTTCTGCTAAGTCAATATCTAAAACTTTACTATACTGCGTATTCTCATCTGATGTAAGCTCTATCCATTGGTTTTCTCGTCCTTGACTGATTAAAAATTGTCTTGTAACCTCATCGGAGGGAAAAATGGACGTTGTAGCTCCTGTTTCAGTTCCCATGTTAGTTATCGTTCCCCGTTCTGGAACACTTAACGTTTTAACACCAGGTCCAAAGTATTCAAGAACATTATTTACGCCACCTTTAACGGTTAATTTTCTTAAAACTTCCAATATAACATCTTTTGCTGACACAAAGGGTAAAAGTTTACCTTTCAAATTAATACCATACACATTGGGCATTTCAAGATAGAAAGGCTCACCTGCCATTGCAGCTGCAACATCAAGCCCACCTGCTCCAATGGCTATCATCCCCATACCGCCTGCAGTTGGCGTGTGACTATCACTACCAAGCAAAGTTACGCCCGGTTGAGCAAACCGTTCAAGATAAAGCTGATGACAAATACCATTTCCCGGTCTACTAAAAACTATCCCATATTTAGCTGCAACACTTTGCAGATAACGATGATCATCAGCGTTACGAAAATCATTTTGAAGCATATTATGATCTACAAAACTTACACTAAGCTGCGTTTTAACCTGCGCAATACCTATAGCCTCAAACTCTAGATAAGCCATGGTGCCAGTTGAATCTTGAGTTAATGTATGATCAATCCTTAAACCGATTTCTTCACCTGCATTCAATTTGCCCTCAACTAAATGCTTTTCAAATATTTTTTCCGTTATACTTTTACCCATAAATTATCCCTTCTAACCACTGTAAATCTAAATATTATTTGGCAAATGTAGAGAACTTCAGAAATTTAAGCCTCACGTAAAATAAAATAAAAAGTGCTTAATAGATGAAAGTCATTAGAACAGGTGAGGTCAGACATTGCAGTTTAAATTCAAAATTCAAGAGGTCGCTAAAGCTAACAACTCCCGAATAGTCTTAGCTTTAGATTTTCCATTCCAAAACCCTAATAACAATAATAGTAGTCACGAGTTATTTTCTAAGGCTGATGCTATAATAGAGCAGGTTTCTTCATATATTTGCGCGGTTAAATTTAATAATCATCTTGTTTTGCCTCTTGGATTGTTTAACGGGGTGAAAGTTCTTGTGGAGCATGTTCATGCTAAGGGGCTTTTGGCTATAATGGATGCAAAAGTTAACGACATAGGTAACACTAACCAAATTATAGCTGACTATTATTATGCTGCGGGGTTTGATGCAATTATTGCTAACCCTTTCATTGGTTGGGAAGATGGATTAAAGCCTCTTTTTGAGGTTTCTCGTAAACAAGGCAAGGGTGTAATTTTGCTCACTTATATGAGTCATAAAGGTGCTGCTGAAGGTTATGGTCAAACAGTAACTGATCCTGTTACGGGTGTATCTATGTCTCAGTATATGATGTTTGCACAAAAAGATGTTACTTACGCAGCAGACGGTGCAGTGGTTGGAGCTACGGTTCCTGAAAAAATAAAAGAAATATATCAAATTTTAGGTGAAAAAGTGCCTATTTATTCACCTGGTGTTGGTTCTCAAGGTGGAAGCGCCCAAGATGCAGTTAAAGCTGGCGCAACATACTTAATTGTTGGGCGCGAAATTATTTCAGCCGAAAACCCTGCTGCTGTTGCACGTAAACTTTGGGATTCAACTAAACTCATTTAGAGCGTTCATGATTGCTCATGCTCTTTCCCGGGCTCTTACTTACCCATAATTCCTGCTTTAACATATCTCGCACAGCATTGCGTATGGCACAGCTTCTATTTGGATACATGTTTGCCCTAACTAAATCATCTAAACCTTCCAGATACGCCTCTGGCAACAGCGCTGTTACCAGTTTCATGTTCTGATTTTGTTTTTTATTTTTCATGTTACCTATTCCCTTAAACTATATTATGCTTATAACATGCGCCAAATATAAAATTTAACACTGCTCCGCCTCAAACTATGGATGATTCATCAAGTTATTTGCACAAATGCTGACATGGCTGAAAAGGAAATTCAACAAAACAGAGTATTCATATTACCGTGTAAGTCGTGTTCAATTATTGCTCTAAAGGTAATGTTGAAAGAAAGATATGTTAGGTTGTTATTTTTGTTTGTTTGTCTTTTGGGTATTGGCTATAGTAGTCTTGTGGTTTTAAGACTACACTTCGTACGCGTTGTACTCGTTTGTTAGTGTTTGCTTTCTTTTGAAGTAGCAGTACTTCTTTGGATTTGCTGAATTTTTCAATTCTGCCATCTTCTCGGGTACGTTCCAGTTTTATGCAGTCATCAACCTGACAGTTCAAAACGCAAGCTCCGCAGTAAACGCACAAGTCCTCTATGATTGCAATTTTGCCGCTTCCCCAGTATAGTGCAGTTGTTGGACAAACTTTAATACATTCTTTACATTGTACGCCAAGGCAAGTGTAACTGTTAATGCTGATTTTACCCTCTTGGAAAACCTCTTTCACACCTGTTGACGCTAAAAGTGCTTTTCGGCTCTTTTTTTTCTCAGAATCAACAGTAGTGCCATCTGACAATAATCCAAAGATATCGACATTTCCATTATTTTGAGGCATTATCAATCATCGTTACGGCATGATAACTACAATTGTATAAGCTATAGAGGATAATTATACTTATCCTCTTGTGAGGATCTTTGGTTAAAAAATATCGTGTCTATTATCGCTGTTGTACCATTTAGCGAATTCATTAACTGCTTTGGCTCGATGTGAGCTATAGTTTTTTTCTTCTAACGTCATTTCTGCAAATGTTTTCTCACTATAAAACGGTTGAAAAATGGGGTCAAACCCAAAACCCGAGTTGTTGTCTCCCTTACGTTCTGTAAAAGTTATCTCCCCCTCGACTTTTCCCTCAAAAAACAGTACACCCGTTTCTTGACTACAATACACTATAGCTGAGCAGAATGTTGCTTTACGATTTTGTAGATTCTCCATTAATTTTAGAATTCCTCTATTTTGAATTGTCTTGTAAACATATGCTGAGTATGGACCTGGAAAACCTTCAAAGGCATCAATGAATAAACCTGCATCTTCAACAATTAACGGTATACGACATTGATTAAATGCTTCCAATGCACAATTTTCTGCTATCTCCATTATATTATCACTCTGTATCTCTTTTCCCTTCATACGTAACATGCCAACAGCTATCCCTATGGAGCTTAAAATGCTTCGAACCTCGTTAAACTTGTGAAAATTACCCGTTGCGAACAAAACATTTCTAACATTAACATATGCTCCAGCGTTACTACTACAGTTGTTTACGTTCTTCAACATAGCGTCCTCGCTTTTCAATCTCTATAATCTTCTCATAAACCTTTTCTGCCAACTCAACACCTACCACTAAACGATAACCCATAAAAATATCCTTAAAACAGGATTCCCAAAAAGCAAAATGTGTACTTTGCAAAGCCCGCTTCAACAGGTGCAAATCAACCCCTTTCGCTTCTAACTCTACACTTTTCTCACCTAACCCAAAATCTACCAAAAAAATTTTACCTTGATTATCAACATCATCATTAGCTATTAACATATTTGAAGTCGTCAAGTCACCGTGGATCAAATTTTCTCTGTGAAGTTTACCAATCAACTCACCGATTCTTAGACAAACTCTTTCACACTCTGTTTTTGAAACCCTGCTTAGATACTGCTTTACCTGAACACCCTCTATATACTCCATTACAATTGTAGCCTCTGACACATTTACCCTGTAAATTAGCGGCGATGCGACCCCTGCAACTTTGGCTTGATGCAACAATTGAGCCTCATGTATTGTACGATAACTACGAATTTGCCTATCAAGCACGATAGGCCGATATTTTTTTGGGTCTCGAATTTTAATTACAGCCTTTCTTCCATACCAATTGGAAAGATAAAGACTTGCTTCAGCACCCTTTTTTAACAAAACAGACTGATTCAATTCATCCATGGCACATCCACCTTATCTACACGCCAACGCAACTTCACATAACTCTCCTCTATAGGAGTAACTATGCCATATGTATAAGCTAAACTACCTGTCCACGCAATCATTGCACCGTTATCTGTAGCAAACTTTTGGGGAACCACATTAAACCGTACATTATGCTCCTCAGCAATAGCCTCAAGCATTGCCTGCAACCGTTTATTGGCTGCCACCCCACCCGTTAATAAAACCTCCTTCTTTTCAGTATGAGCTAACGCCCGCTCAGTAACTTCAGCAACCATGGAAAAAGCATGCTCTTGAAGACTATAACACACATCCTCAAGCGTACAGTTCCCCCTTTGAAGCTGCATAGTTGCCGCCGTCAAAAGCCCACTTAAAGATAAATCCATACCCTTCACCACATACGGCAATGGAATAAAGTTTTTACCTTTAAGCGCCAACTGCTCCACTGCTGCTCCAAACGGTAAACCTCTCTGATTTTTTAAACCCACATGCCTTGCAAAAACGTCCAAACAATTGCCAAGAGCAATGTCTAAAGTTTCACCGAAAACCCGATAACGTTTAGACTCAAACGCAGTAACCATAGTATTTCCTCCCGAAACATAAAGTGTAACGGGGTCAACTGCACCTGTTTTTAATTTTCCAATTTCAATATGTGCAATAGAATGATTCACACCAACTAAGGGTATCTGTAAATATGACGCCAAAGCACGCGCTACAGTTGCCCCTGTACGCAGACAAGGACCCAGACCCGGACCCATAGAAAAAGCAATACATGTAAGATCTCTAACTTTTATATTCGCATCAGTTAACGCTCGACAAAGAACTTTACTTGCAACTTCAGCATGATGACGTGCAGCCTCTCTTGGATGAATTCCACCCTCCATTGGAACATAACTATCTACCGTATTTGTAAGAATATCTCCATCAAAATTAACTATACCTACACCAAAATCGTCTGCTGTAGATTCTATACCTAAACAATATCTAGACTCATTGTCTGATGATGTTTTCTGCGTATTAACCATACAAATGAAGATTTCAAGAGAGATACATATTTTTATCTGAAACAAACAGTCTACTACACTATCTGGAACTGATCTTAGCATGCCTAAACGCAATGACCTTGAACAAAAAGCACTCCATTATGTCGTAAACACAGGGTATCAGGGTGTACTTCAATCAGACTTGTGGCGCGAACTAAGCGCAAGCAGCCGCGAAGGCTCACGTGTCTCAATTAAACTAGAAGAAAAAGGACTTATCCGCAGAGAAAAAGAACTGCAAGACGGTAGATGGACTTATAGATTATACCCAAAAAGGCTTCCCGCATCTATTGAAACCATTGTTGACTGCCCTTGTCTGTTATGTCCCGACAATGCAAGGTGTGACCCAACCACTGCCATTTCCCCTAAAACCTGCCAAAAATTAACTGACTGGATTTTAGGTTTAGGCAACGAAAAACAAACACAAATTATATCTTCTGTAGCTCCGAGTGAGCAAAATATTTTCGAGGATGATTCCCTTGCCGAAAGCTTGGATACGTGAAAGAAAAAACGAATGTTACTACAAAAAAGCTAAAGCAGCAAACTATCGTAGCCGTTCCATATACAAACTAATTCAAGCTAACGAAAAATATGGCTTTATCCAATTGCGTAACATTATCGTGGATTTAGGTGCCGCACCTGGTGGATGGATACAGGCCGCCCGAAAAATGATTGGTAGACACGGTTTTGTTTTAGGTGTCGATCTAAAACCAATTGAACCGTTTCCCCAAGAGTACATTCGAACAATTATTGGCGACCTAACCGACCCAAATATTGCAGAACAAATTATGTCCTTTTTACCTCGTAAACCCGATACCGTACTTTCTGATGCTGCACCAAATATTACCGGCATCTGGGAAGTTGACCACGCCCGACAAATTGACTTGGCAACTAAAGCCTTAGACGTTGCCCTACAAATTTTACGCCCTAACGGCAACTTTTTCGTAAAACTCTTCCAAGGCGACTTGATGGATGATTTTGTCCAAACAGTTAAAGAACATTTCACTGAAATTAAATTCGTTAAACCAGGGGCTAGCCGAGCAAAAAGCTCTGAAATGTACCTTTTAGCTTTAGGTTTAAAAACCAAACCTGAAGAGTAACTTTCCTTTTGAATTTTTTCTTCTTTTTATGGAGTGATGTAAAAACTCAAATATTGCCTGCCGATTATGTGTGGGTATACATAAAATTTAGGGTGTTGATTTACGGTGTACTACTTTTTTTTATCAACCGTAAAAACCGTGTTAGCTTTAGTTGTGTTATTTCTCATTTGGTGTGATGGAGCCTGTCTTGTATGGGAACATGTGGGAATAGCAGTGTATATATGTCGGTGTTACCTTTTTAAAATGAGATGTTTACTATTATGGAGGTATCTGTTTAACTATGGAATTTGGTTCCAATCCAAATTTGTATAGGGGTGTGTTTTTGCTTTTTGTTTTTTTGTTATCTATGGTGCTGTTGTTTTCTTCTCTATGTGTTTCTGTTTTTGATGGTAATATTTCTTCTTTTGTGTCTGAAGTTCCTGATCAGGTAGTTGTTAATACTGAGGCTGAACTTATAAACGCGGTTGATAATGCTGTAGGCTCTACTGTTATTGCCCTTAATGGAGATATCACACTTTTGTGGTCCCTTGTTATTTCTGGTAATAAAAATATCACGTTAACAAGCAATAGGGCAACGGGTTTTTACAAGTTAATTGGGCCAAATGATCAAAGTACCATTGGCATTAGTGCTGGTGGCGTATTGACCATTGATGGCATAATTGTAACTCATGAGACTGGTGATGGTGGTAGTGGAGTGGCTGTTGGTGGTGCACTTATTATGGTTGATGGCGAGATTTCGGGTAACTATGCCAATCGTGTTGGCAATGGTGGTGGTGTAACCAATTATGGTGTTTTTACTATGTTGGGTGGCACAATTTCCAACAACACTGCTCATTCTGGTGGTGGTGTGCTTAGTGGTTTTGACTGTTTTTTTGTGATGTCTGGTGGTAAAATTTCAGATAACTCTGCTGAGTTTGGTGGTGGGGTACACATGATGTCGGGTTCTTTTGTGATGGAGGGTGGTGAGATTATTAGTAATGCCGCTTCTCGTGGTGGTGGTGTGTATCTGTATGCTGGTAATATACGCAATGTTGACCCAATTTATGATGGTTCTTTTGTGATGTCTGGTGGTAAAATTTCGGGTAATACCGCTGAGCAAGGTGGTGGTGTGTACAATCGTGATGGTACTTT
This sequence comes from Candidatus Bathycorpusculum sp., assembly GCA_009781395.1. Lineage (GTDB taxonomy): Archaea > Thermoproteota > Bathyarchaeia > Bathyarchaeales > Bathycorpusculaceae > Bathycorpusculum. Next base: position 28,257 of record WQYG01000006.1, read on the forward strand.
TAAGTTGTCTGGCGGTATAGTTTTTGGTAACGCAGCTTCAAAGGGTAGTGGTGATGTGTATAATGACGTTGGTGTTGTGTATTATTTTGGTGTGAGAGCTGTTGTGGTTATTTGTGTGAGTGTTGTGCTTGTTGTGGTTGGTGTTATTGTTTTTGTTGGGTTCTTTTATTCTAAAAAGCAAAAGAGGGGTTTACAGTAGACTTTTCTGGGTTCTTTTTGTTGCGGTGAAAGCTTTGATTAACTTGATAGAAACATTTAATTTCTGTGTTTATGTTTTTAAAATATGATTGTTGAAAAGATGGATGTGTTGTATTGGGCGATATTTTGTCGTTTTGGAAGTCTGCTTCGATTAAGCGCAAAAGGCTCTATTCTTTGTTCTTCATTTTTCTTTTGTCTGTGATGGTAACGTTTGCTGGAACTTTGGTGCCTTTAAGTGATGAAGATGCAAAAATGCTTTCCGATAATGTGAATCAGATATTGGTGGAAAATGATGATTTGGGTTCTTTGTCAGTTGCAATTTTTGTTAACAATTTTAGGCTTTGTTTACTTATGTTTATCCCTGTAGTTGGTGCTATATTTGGAATGTTTGTATTGTTTTCGACGGGTGTGGGTTTAAGTGCGCTTTCGATGACGCAAGGAATACCTGTGGGTATTGCTTTTTTGTCATTAATGATTACGCCTATCTTTTGGATTGAATTTGCCTCGTACTCTTTAGGTATGTCTGAAAGTATTTGGTCCTTTCGACGTTTTACTCAGAAACGTTGGGCGTATCTAGCGTGGACTGCAATATTTATCGGTATGACTGCTGTGCTACTTGCAATAGGTGCCGTAGTGGAGGCATGGCTCCTACTAATGGTGGGCGTATAACATAGTCTGCCTATTTTTTGTTTACCTCTAAACTGAGGTCTAATGCTTTTACACTATGTGTCAATGCGCCAATGCTGATGATGTCAACTTTAGCTTGAGCATAGTCTAATAATGTTTCACTATTAATTCCCCCACTTACCTCCAACAAGACTTTGTGGGGTAACTCTGTCTTTTTGAGTATTTCAGCTGCCTTATTTACTTCTTCAGGGGTGAAATTATCTAACATGATTATGTCTGCTCCTGCCTTCGCTACCCGTAGAATATCTGTTGCATTTGTTATTTCAACCTCAATTTTCTTACTAAAAGACGTGTTTTCTTTTGCCAACTTTACAGCTCTAGCTGGATCACCGATTATTGCGATGTGATTATCTTTAATTAAAAGCATATCCTCTAAATGCAGTCTATGCGGGTCACCGCCGCCAATGGCCACAGCTTTTTTATCAAAATACAATAGACCCGGCGCAGTTTTTCGAGTTGCAGCAATTATTGCAGAAGAGTTTACCGCTTTTAGTTTTTCAGTTAACTTGTGTGTAGTTGTTGCAATGCCACACATACGTGACAACAAATTAAGCAGAGTACGCTCCACAGTTAGAATAGTTTGAGCATCACCTGTTATTTGCATTATAACCTGCTTATCTTTTACTTGCATCCCATCATCGATGTAAACTTTAACTTTTAAATCCATGGCTTGGATGAGAATAGTTGCCTCTTTTACACCTGCAACTATACCCTGTTCTTTAGCAACCACTTCAGCGGTTACAGTTAAATCTGATGGAATGATTGCAGACGATGTAGCATCACCTTGTCCAACATCATCTTTTAGAAACTGTATGAGTTGCTCTTCAACAAGTTTTCTAGGCATAAACATGTTTGTAACTTTAATTTATCAAAGGTTTAAATGCTTCCCTTGCGCTTAACTTTAAAATTGATTTATGCATATCGTTGTGATTGTATGCGTCTGTTGTTTACCTGCTCAGAGTTAGGGTTGGGTCATGTTTCACGAATTATTCCTTTAGGTAAGCGACTGGAACAAGATGGTTGTGAAATATTTTTTCTCTCAGGTGGCAAAGCTTATGATTTGCTCAAAAAAGAATTTGAACACACATACAAATGCATGCCAATTGTATGGTATGAAAATGCTTCTGGCATTGTTGTACCTGCCTCAATGATTAACATACTGTTGCCTTTGCCGGTATTTAACGCAGAAAATCATCAATTCGAAACAAAAAACTCTAACACTATGGAAATCATCCATAGATCATACAATATACTAGAAAAAGTACGTGATATTTCACCTGATGTACTAATTGCTGACGGCGACATAACTGCTCTTCGGATTGCTGCTAAACGAAAAATTCCTTCTGTTTACATAACAAATTTCCTGCGTCCAAATTATGGAATTATGCACTTTTTTAACTTTGGTAAATCCATAGTGGACCAATATGTTAAGCAAGCTACAAAAATTGTTATCCCAGACAACCCTCCTCCATACACAATTTCAGACTACAACATTGGTAACCTACACGGTTCAGCATTTGAAGACAAAATCGAGTATGTTGGTCCCTTCATGGACACAACACCCATACAAGGTTTAGCTGAACACATTTTTGCTCCTATAAGTGGTCCCATAGGAACACGTTTAAAAATACTTAAAACTTTGTTACCTGTTCTTCAAAGGACTTCTATAAAAACTATAATCAGTCTTGGGGCTCCTGGCAAGAAAGCCTCCACAAAATTCGGTAACTGTGAAATCCACAATTGGCTCTCTACAGCTGAACGTCAAGAAGCCATGAAAAACGCCAAATATGTCATCTTTAGCGGCGGACACATAACCTGTTTTGAAACTATTAAGTACACTAAGCCAAGTATCTGCATACCTACTCAGCCTGAGCAGGGTGGTAACGCAGCAAAAATGCAAGACTTAGGTTGCTCTATTAAGGTTAAAAACCAAAAAGAACTTGCAAATGCTATACAAAAAATGGAACAAAATCTCCACACTTACAAGAAAAACGTGTTTAACCTTAACAAATTCTCCAGTAAACTCAACGGTTTAGATAGAACTGTTGAAATTATCAAAAAAACAGTTTAAACATAATTTGTTATCTCAAGTTTAAACGTTTAATCTCGCCCTTTGGTGTTTGTTCTTCAAAAACTATAGCTGCAAACTTGTAAATCTTGACCCCCTTTGTTAACCAACTGTCAGCTGGCAATCCTGCTTTCATACAACATTGACAAAGAAATTCTTCCTCACACCATTGCCACTCAACAGGTACCTGAGGCAAAAGCAATCCTCTATTGTACCCTTTCTCTACAATTAAACCATCTTGTCCAACTTGAATTTGTTGTATGTACTCTTTAGGATTACCAACTTGTATCAGCTCTGGCGGTGTTAAGACGCTAACTTCAAAAACACATTTATCTAATTCACCAAACGTCATCGATGGGAAACGTGGATCTTCGGTTGCAGCATTTATAGCAGAATCAATAACGGCTTCAACAAGCGAACTTGTTGGATAAGGATATCCTATACAACCCCGCAATGTTTTCTCTCCCTCTTCTCTGCTATAGGCGTTTATGGTTACAAAAACACCGCATTTCTCGTAAAGTTTTTGCGGTGTATCTTTAGATGGTTTAAACGTTTGTCCTACACCAAGAAAAGCCTCAACAGCACTCCTTGTCAGTTCAATTAAAAATTTTCCTTCTTCCAAAGTTAATTCAAACGACATATCCCCACCTCAACCAGTTAACAAACTATATACTGTCAACAAGAAATAAAAATTAAAGTGTGTAACGAAGGAGAGTGTTTTTAGAATTTGATTGTTTCTTCAGTTACGCCTTCTTTGGTTACGATAAAAAAGTCGATGCCATCGCCACTCATTGCATCTCTGTTTACTGATGCTTTAATTGCTCTTTTTATAAGCTCTTTAGCTTCGACAACGGTTATCGATTCTTTGTATGCTTCTTCTATAACACTTATAGCGGTCTCTGTTCCTGAACCAACTGCTGCATACTTGTCTGGGATAAGTGAACCTAAGACATCTAAAACAAACAATGTTGCACCTTCCTCATCTAAGCCTCCAATAATAGTTTGAGTATACAACGGTGCATATCTACGATTAAAAAGAATATTTGCCATAAGCTTAGAAGCGGCTCTTACACTAATTTTTCTACCAACATCCATGCTAAAAAGTTTAGCCTGAGCCTCCATCTCTCTGGAAAGAACTTGCATATCACCTACAAGACCTGCACAGGCAACACCAATCTGATCTGTTACCTTGAAAACCTTCTTTCCTCCCTTACTCATGATAAACCCGCCATACGTTACACGCTTCTCTGAAGCTAAAACTACCCCATCAACACAAACAACACCTACAGTTGTTGCACCTGGCATCCACACCATACCTTGAGGCGCCTGATTACCTGAAGCCTGCTGTTGTTGTTGTTGATTCTGACCTTCCTGAGGCATAACATGCATCTGTGGAATTTCCCGTAAAGATGGAAACTGTGACTGAAATCCATATCTTTCCATAACTTTCGCCTTTTATTTTTGTAATACACAAAACAATGTATTAAGGTTATTTATAACCCTGCTTCCCAAACCACCTAATCTCAAGTATCAAGTTTCTCTCTTCCCTTCTACACTCCAACAACCAACTGAGCTACCAACATAAATCAATACTACAACAAATAACAGATTAATCACTAATTAAAAACAAATATGTAACCAATGGTGTAATGCTTAATCTATCTTTTTGGTGTACTCTACAATAGTTTGTGCTCTTAAGCCAACGCCAAACAGCACTATTTTTATACATTTTCTCCAATTTTAAATGTTACCTTTTTCAGAAAAAACAGTTTCGTTATTTGCTGTAATAATGTACTTTTTCCACAACGTCTGATGCCTGATATTACAATAGCGAAAAGGTTTGTGAGGTCAATGTCTTAGTTAATGTTTGAAATATGCCATACTTTAGGTGTTTGAGGTCTTTTTGTTGTGTTTAGACGGCTGTGCAGTTTTTCTTTAAGAACGTCAAGGAAACTGTGATTGTTAAAATGTAAACTTGTTCATTGGTAATGAATAAGTGTGGTGCGGTTGCCGGGATTTGAACCCGAGTGTTCAGCTTGGGAAGCTGATGTCCTACCGAGCTAGACTACAACCGCGCAAGACCTACCGCTTGAAAATTGTTAAGCTGTCCCATATAACAGTTTTTGTTCTTTTGTGTCTACTTTTTTTGTTCCGTTGCTCAAATAGCCGAAACAGAGATAAGGTTAGAGCTTTCTTTATAAGTAGTACTTTTGAAAGAGGTTGTTGTTAAATGATTCAAGTCTGTACTCAAAGTGTTAATGGTACATGGTTTGCCGTAGCTTGTACTGAGCGGCAAATTGTTGCTGCCTCTTTTGCTGATATTGAACAAAAAGCTCTAAACAGTCTGCTTAATAGTCTGCCTCTTGATGTGCCCTTTCAGGTTTTGCTTTCACCTTCGGTATGTGCAAAAAATACGTTTACTTTAATGGCTGATGTGCTTGAGGGCAAAGATGTTGAATCTAGTTTCAATCTTGCAACTAATGGATTGTCAGAGTATACGGTGCGTGTTCTTAAGGCGGTTATGCAAATTCCGTCTGGTTATGTTGCCTCTTATGGGGCAGTTGCTAAAGCTGTAGGTGGCGGTCCACGAGCGGTTGGAAATGTTATGGCTGGAAACATTTTTGTTCTTATTGTTCCCTGTCATCGTGTAGTCAAATCTGATTTTTCTTTAGGTGGTTATGGGGGCGGTTTGAAAATTAAGTATCAGTTGCTTGTGAGAGAAAAACGAGGTTATCTTGAACCATGCGATATTGTAATTAAGAATGGTGGTGTACTTCGGGTTTATCCTGTTGAGGTAACTTTAAAAAACATTTTTCTGCTTTAAACTTTAACGACCATTTTTACTATCTGACTGTTAAGTATGTACGATTGATACTTGTTATTCGATTTGTGTTTTACGTTTTAAACTTTTTATGTTGTAGCTTACTTTTGTGTTTTTTGTTTTTATTCTCTGAATTTTTCTGTCTATGCTGTCTGTTACTTTTCTTTTTCTGTTGTGTTTTTAATAGTTGCTCTTTTTTTGGTTTTTGTTTTAGTAAAGAAACCTTGACTAAGTTTTGTCTATATTTCTTTACGAAAACCCTTTTTACATATTTATCCCGCTGATAGTTTGGGAATGTTTGATGAGAAAAATGTATGTCTTGGGTTCCATTTCAGTTTCTCTCTCAGCATGTTTTTTTAGTCTGATAAATAAAAATAGTAATGATGGTTTGGGTGCTGGTAAACGGTTTGCAATTAGCGGGGGATGCCTGTATGGTTGTTAACTTGTTATCCTCAAAGTCTAAGGGTCGTCAAGGTACATCTGAGAATCTTAAAGATCTTGAAGACATGTGTAAACACTGCATACCCATTACGCCAATACAATGCATTAGTCTGTGTCGATTTTACAAATTGAAAAATGAGTTAAGAAGCCTTCGTAACATCATGGATAACCCTGTCTATACGACAGACTTTTTCAATGTCCTTAAAAACAAAACAAGATTCCACGTTTTTCAAATGATCCTCAACGGCAAATGTACCCTTGCTAAAATTCAGCAAGAACTCAAAAACATCAAATGCTCTCACAGTCAGTATTCTATAAGTGATGACTATATCCAACCGCTAATAACAATTGGGTTAGTAACAGAGTCCTTAGGCAAGTACCATGCAACATTGTTTGGCATCTGTATAAATGATCTACTTGACGGTTTTGATGAGTTCGTCCAAAAATTACCTTCTCAATCAGAATGTTATGAGGAAACACTTCTTCAACTCTTGCTCTCCGGTCCAAAATCTCGTCAAGAAATTCAACAAGTCATCTCACCAATAATTGCTTCCCGTATACTCAAACGTTTAGCAAACTCAAACTTGATCAATCTCCCTGTAGACCGAAACTATATCTTTTTCCATAAGTCAAAACGAAATCCTGCGCTTGAAAAATTAACCGCTACAGAACTAAACGTTTACCAAACAATACCTGATGAAGGCATAGGTGTTGATAAACTGGCAAAACTTGTAAACCTCTCACAACGACGAACATATAATCATATACGACATTTAAAAGGAAAAAAACTTGTTTTCACAAGAAACATTCCTATAACATACAGTTTAACCCCTGACGGACAAAAATTAGCTATCATCCTGCAGAATTTATTGCAAAAAATAAACGAGACCTGGGGCTTCACTGAATGCACAATACCGCCAACTCAGCGTTCCTACGTAACAAACTCTTTCATTACTTAGAGGTGTAAAAATTGGAGGATATAAATGAACTAGTCTTTGATTTACTCTCACGCGCCGAAGAAAACAGACAAAAAGAATTAGACAAAGCTCTAAAAAGAATCGGGCAAATAGACGAAAACCAGAAAAAAATTGTAAGCGAATTAACAAGCAAACTCGTAGGTAACCTATTCCAACCAGTTATAGAAAACATCCGCCTCGCCGCCATAAGCAACGAAACAAAAACAATCGAAATAGCCTCAAAACTCCTCACGCCACCCCCCCTTTACTAACTTTTTCCACACCCTTTTAGTGTCTTCCATGAAAGCATTTTGTGGTTCTTCCAGCATCAGCGTAGCTGATGGTGTGGTCTCTTATGAAGGGCAGCTCCAATTATATAACTTAAAATCCCGGAAAAATTATACCTACAATAAGTAAAAAGCTTAAAAAATCCGTTAAATGTAAAAAGGGTCTCAAAAAGGGTAAATCACTGTGCCTGTGTAGTTATAAATTCTATACCTACGTACAAGCGAAGAATATGGCGTTTTTAAGCCTTTAATGCTGTTTTACGCCTTTTTAAAATATTTTGATTACCGTAGGTATAAAAATTCGGGAATTTAGGATATAAATTCGTTAACTAAAATAATTTTCAGAAAAAACAACACAAAAAATTAAACCAGATTATTTATAAATGCCAATTGGATCTATTATTGTTATTGTGGAGGTAATTGTTGTATGTCTGCTGGCAATAAGATTGTTGATCAAGTGAATAGTTCTAATTATTATATGGATAATCAATTGTTTTTTTTGGGGCCGTATGGTCAAGGTGATGATGTGTTTGGTTTTGGTCAAAGTTTTACAGGAGACGGCTCCACCCTAACCCATGCTAAACTCTTATTAAATTACCTGTACATGTGGTCCAGTGCATGTCATGTTGCCATATATGCTCATAATGGCACTTTTGGTTCCAATGGCGTACCAACTGGTCAACCCTTAGCCGTATCCGACGTTGTCAACCTAAACAATGCTAATCCTGAATGGCATACTTTTACTTTTTCAGGCATTAACAAATTGAAAACAACCGTCGGCACACAATACTTTTTATGTCTTTTGATATCAGAAAATTCTGCTGTCATCGGCGATACGATTGGAGTTGCGTTTACCCAGGATTCGTCAGCTTTTAACGGTGGCAATAGTGCCATATATATTCCCCAGCAAAGCAGTAATTGGAGTGCCATTAGCAGTTATGCTTTAATGATGTTTCAACTATATGGCGAGTCTTCATCTGTTTTTTCAGTATCATATAATGGCGATGGACATACAGGCGGAAGTGCGCCTACAGATAGCAATAGTTATGCCTTTGGAGCCCCTGTCACGGTGAAAGCCAACACCGGAGGACTTGTAAAAACAGGATATAATTTTGTAGGCTGGGCCACCACGTCTGGCGCATCAGCCCCCACGTTTGCAGTCACAGGCTCAAACGTTAACCCACCAAACTTTAACATGCCCGCCAGCAACGTAACCCTCTACGCCGTATGGCAACCAATCACCCCTCAAACCTACACTGTAACATACAATGGAAATGGTCACACAAGTGGCTCTGCCCCACAGGACAACAACAGCCCCTACAATAGCGGAGCCACAGTAACCGTACTAGGCAATACGGGTAATTTGGCAAAGGCAAATCACACGCTCCTAGGCTGGTCCACCAACAATTCAGCTACAACAGCCCAATACACTCAAGGCCAAACGTTTACCATAAACCAAAACACCACCCTCTACGCCGTATGGCAACAAACCCCTCCCCCACCTGCTTATAAAGTGACATACAATGGAAACGGCCACACAAGTGGAACCACACCAAACGACAATAACTCATATCAAAATGGCGCAACCGTTACAGTACTAGGACAAGGCACCCTAACAAAAACAAGCCACAACTTTTTAGGATGGGCCACCACAAACAACGCATCCTCCCCCACCCACACTCAAAACTCAACATTCACCATTACACAAAACATCACACTATATGCCGTATGGCAACCCTTTCAACTATCAATAATTGACTCCTTAGTGTCTTCTTCATCTAACGAGGTAACATTTTACCCCGCAGATCCTGCTACTAGTTCTCAGTGGACTGGTTGGGGTCAGCAATTCATAGGTAATGGTGGGGCTGTTACAGAAGTACGTTGGTATGGGCGTCGTAATAGTTCAAGTGCCACAGGCAACGTTATATGTCAAATTTTTGAAAGCCTAAGCGCAATAGCCACCGATAAATCATCGTTAGCAACTTCAAATTTAGTAGCATTTAACAGCATACCGTCTAGTAATGGTTGGTTTTCTTTTACCTTTAGTACTCCTTTTAAAACAATTGCAGGCACACGCTACTTCATAGCCATACGCAGCAGCGTTATGTCTTATGCGACTAGTTACGTGAGATTGTTTTACGCAGCTAATACAAATTTGAATGGTCGTGTTGTTGTTGGTCGTAAGGATAATTATTGGCGTCAGGTATCGGATCAGCAGGCGCTTATGTTTCAGGTTTTAGGTACTAATGATGTTGAAATTAGTAGTTTTAACGGTAGCGTCGTTAGCAAACCAATTGAAATACTACAAAACTTCACTGAGGTAAATGGAGAATTTGACGTACAATACCTCCTATACCCAGTTTGGGAGGGTAGACCTTCTGATGCACTTATTATGCCAAACCCTCCGATTGGCTACACGTTGTGTGATAAAAAAACGCGCAGGTATAATCGTATTTTTGGTGCAACAGTAAAAAACCCCTACAACACCACACCTGGCTATACTGGCAGTCCCGCCGTAGTTTTAACTCATCACCTCATTATTGGCGGTAGCCATCACGTACGCGGTTCAATAGATGCCAAAGAAGGCACATTTGTAGCACATGGCGGACCAAAACTCCTAAAATGGGGCCCCGAAGGACCAGAAACACCTGGACAAAACCCAAGACCAAAACGCAACCCCATGCTACTAATTAAAGACGACGGATGGACAGATAATATTGCTCCTGATACTTGGGAAACCCGTATCATGTACAACGCCAGTCCAAACCCCTTAATTGGTAACTTTAAATATAAATGGGCAAACTTTACAACTAACCATCTTACGGCTCATGGTAAGGTTATGTGTGATGATATTGTACACACTAATGCTATTGGTGCGCGGACCAGTGGTGCAAATGTTGAATTTTACAACTCGGTAATTCCTCATTCGGGTGTTCAATCAATTAAAAATCTTGGTGCTTCTGGAAAAGAGTGGGATAACTTGTATGTTAAAAACCTATATGTTTCGGGGGGTGGTTCAGTTGGTGGTGTGCAGAAGGGGTCTAGTTCAACATCACCCTCAGGCACTACAACTATAGCGTTTCAAACGCCTTTTGCCATCACTCCCACAGTTATATGCACCATTAAAGATGTGTCGGCTACTACGCGTCCGATTGGTATTATTATTACTAATGTGACGACGTCAGGGTTTACGGTTAAGACTTTTGTAATGACTGCTCATAAACACAAAATTGGTGATGCTTTTGGTACGGTAAATACGCCTTTAGCAGTTGATTCAGCAGGATCGCATACTCACACAGTATCTCAGGATCAAACAGATAGTCGTGTAACAGGTGTTCCATCGACATCTAACGTTGTGTCGCATACTCATAAGCATAGTGATTTTTATGCGAATACGCCGACGGGGTCTGCGGGTAGTCATTCGCATGGGTTAACGCGTCCTAATTATATGCGGCAACTTAACATGCGTACTGCTAATGGTGGTGCGTTTAATATTGGTGAGACAATGACAACTATTCAAAACTCATCAACAACAGAGCTATATACTCAAAGTGATTCAGTTGACATGCCAGTTGCCATAGCTGCAGACTTTAATTGGCTAGCCGTATAAAACTTGAGGCACAAACATGAACAACAAAACACAACAACCCCCAACTATTCCCCCCATTTGTGAAACTAACTCTATAAATCTAAGTGTGCTGATAAATCAGTATATTGCCAGTCTCCCTAGTCCAGAGGGTTGGCGTGTACTTGCAATTGACCCCTTAAACGATATGTTAGTACTTATTCGGGAGGTAAAAACAACATGACAGAGCAACAAGTACATCAACAATCCTCGCAGCAACGTTTTGAGCCTTCGCCACAAGTACAGGCAGAGCTTACCACTCTTAACATACGTTATCGTGATATGCAAGAAACTATGAGTCGCATAATCACAATGCTCGTGTCGGAGAATGCTGACTTAAAAACAGAAAACACCACACTAAAAAACCAATTAGCAACACTACAAACACAAAACAATGCCAAAACACAACACTAAAAACAAACTATAATCAATACAATGCAAATATGAGTGAGGTAATAAAAAATTTCCACACATATTTTTTCTATTTTCAAAATAACGATTATACAGTTAATCTTTACAAAATATCCTGTACAACTATTCAAATATTCAAATAGGTTGAACTACTTATGAGCTTAGTGAACAAGTTTTTGGCATTAACTTTACTTGTTTTAGTATTATCTGGTTTTATAGTGTTTTCAATTAACCCTGTTAATGTGCACGCTGCGTCTAAACCGTCTGTACCCCAATTCAGCATAAAATTCATTGACAACTCTTACGATGTACCCCCCACCCAAACCACAGATCCCTACACAGGAGTAACCACAACACAACCAGGATACCACGTAAATAATATCATCACAGAAGTCACAATAAAAAACCAACCCTTCACTAAAAGTGGTAACAGCAATCTATTCTACATAGTTCAGGCTAAGGGACATTTTGGCGGCGATAATGACTGGCGCACTGTAACACCTACAGACGATCCTTTTCGTCCAGACACTGGATACGTTCAACAGTCAAATTCCAGACAAACTGTTTTTACCAGTTATGGATATGATCCCGGTGTTCAGGTAGATTTTCGCGTTAAAGCAGTAATTGGAACACTACAACTAATAGCACCCTTTTGGCAATTAGATGTTGAGTCATCAAGTGACTGGAGTAAAATTCAAACATTTACCGTACCAGGTAAACCGTCTGTCTCACCCACACAAACAACAAACTCTCCTAGCACACCAACAACCTCTGATCCTTACAATCCCCCCAACAAAATCCTCTATCATCTAATCGTGAGGTAATTTTTGTCGCCACCTGCATCATCACAATTCTAATAGCAATCATCATATACCAATACACACAAAGAAAAACCACAACCACAAACTAACCAACAATACTTAACGCCCTAAAAACCCTCATAGAACCCCACACCAAAGGCGACCCCATACGCCCACTACTATGGACCAACAAAAGCCTACGCAAACTAGCCCAAACCCTCAAAGAACAAGGCCACCACGCCAACAAAGACACCGTAGGCCTTATGCTAA
>WQYG01000007.1 GCA_009781395.1 Candidatus Bathycorpusculum sp.
CAATAAAAAACCAACCCTTCACACCCTACACTGTTCCAAGCGACCTAACTGGACGATATGGTCCAAACGGCCAAGAGTTCAATCTATACTACCAAGTTGAATTTAAAGGCCATTTCGGTGAAAGCTGGCAAGACTTTGGCGCTTATGCCATTCAGTCAAATTCAGGGTACACTGTTGTGTCAAGTACTGTTATAGGTCAAGGCACTAACCAAGTTAATGTTGCAGATTATGAAATTGGCTCTCAGCTGGATTTTCGAGTTAGAGCAAGTATTGGACATAAGTATAATGCTTTACATGACAGTTTAGCTGCTATGTTTTATCCCGGTCCAGTGTGGTCTGTACAGTTTACTCAGTTTGATTATGAGCAGAGTGATTGGAGCAAGGTTCAAACATTCACAATACCTGGTTCTGTACCAACACAAACAACAACCTTTACTACGCCACCTGTAACATCTGATGATAATAGTTCACCACAATTTCCAGATCAGACGCAACCATTCAATGGTATGTTTACCAATCCACTCTTTGTATTGGTGGTTAGTATTCTCTTAGGCGGCATAATTGTAGCTGTGGTAATGGTGACTCTTAGGCGGCACTTCAAAACTTCAACATTAGGCGGGGGTTTGTATGCGTAAATGTACTGTTTTAATGTTGATTACCTGTTTGGCTGCATCAAGCCTTATTGTACACACTGTTACGTCTGTGTCTGCGCAAGCAGGATACAAACCGTCAGCGCCACAAGTTATTATAAAACTTATGGGCTACGCCTATGAGGAGTCTTCTTCTACTGAAGCTGTTACGGATCCGTTTACTGGAAAAGACTATACAATCACTCATGCAAGTCCTCGTGTAGCTGATTGGTCCTTTGAGTTTACCGCACAAAAACAACCCTTTACACCCTACACGGATGTAGACGGTAAGACCCACGGTCTACGATACGTCGTTGAATATAAGAATCATCATGAGGGCGAACAGGGATGGAAAGCGTTTACCGCGTTTGCTCAATATGAGTCTCAATATACCACCATTACTCATACAGTAATTTGTAAATACAATCCGTACTCTCTTGATGATATTAATTCATTGCCCGATGGCTCCAAATTGGATTTCAGAGTAAAAGCAGAAGTGGTATATAGCAAAACTGCATACATGCCAGATAGGCTGATGCCGATTCCAGTTACTGAATATGTGCCTGTTGCGTCGAGCGGCTGGAGTAGTGTTCAAACATTTACCTTAACTTACGGATCTTCCTCGACAACACCTTCACAAACAGTAACTTTTCCATCTGTAACCTCTGATGGGGGTAATAGTCTACCCCAATCACCCGATCAGACACAACCAGCAGATTCTATATTCACTAACCCCTTCTTTACGTTAAGTGTTGGAGTTCTCTTAGGCGGCATTGTTGTAACTACGGTACTATTGGTTCTTAAGCGCCACCTAAAAACACCAACCTACACCAACAACCCAACACAAACTAACCCATCAAAAGTGAGGCACAAACATGCATAAGTATATTGTTTTACTGTTGATGACCTGTTTGGTGGCATCAAGTTTATTGGTGATTCTGCCTGCAAGTTTAGCCCAAACCAAACCCACTAAACCAACGTTAACTATACAACAAGAAACAGAGGGAATTTATCTTAAAATTAAAAACCAACCTTTCACGCCATACACAAATAGCAATGGTTATGAAATTAATCTATATTATCAGTATCGTTTCAAATCTATTCATGCTTCAGCAGATACTCCCTCTAATTGGCAAACTTCACAAATTGAGTTGGTGCAATCAAACTCGGAACATATTATGATACCTCTTAGCGGATGGGATATGTGGAATAATACTGATTTTCAAGTAAGGCTGTTGATAGGAACGTTTACAGTCAGAACACCAGCGTTTGGTTACAGTGACCCTGCTTTTGAAGGAGTTACAAGCGACTGGAGCAGTACTCAAACATTAAAAATTTATTGGCCAAACTCTTCATCCACATCAACTCCTCCACGCTCTAACAATCCAAACCCCTCATCGCCTAACCAACACGATGACGATAACCTTGGTTTGTTTGGTTTAGCTTCGTGGGCAGGTGTTGCGGTTGTGGTGTTACTTAGTGTTGTTGTTATATTGTTGGCAATTATTGCTGTGTCCTGTGTAGTACGTCAAACGCATGAAAAGTTAACAGATGTTTGTGCAGCGTTTAACTACTCACGTTGTTCTTTAAATAAAAGTGCAATATATTGCAATGTTGTTTGTAGTTTTTCATAGAGGTTAAATACACATCAAACACTAATGCTAAAACCACATCTGCCTTTTTAAATGGTTCAAACAGAGTTGTTAGCAGTGAAATAGTCGTTTAAAATGTTAGGGGTTATGGTTTTGTTTTTCTGATTTGATATAGATATCAATTTTCACTTGAGGAGTGTCTGTTTGGTTTAGGAACTTTGGGAGAGATCCTGTCCAGTGGGGCTTGGAGTTTGCAGTGTATCCGACTGTTTGAGCGATACCTCGCCATAGGAGGGCTTTGTCGTAGTCTTTTGCGTCTTGGGGCATGAATTCAAAGATTGACCGGCTAGCTATTATGACAAGTTTTTTTTTCATGCGGCTTATGGCGACGTTTATGCGGTTAAGGTTTAGCAGAAAGTCGCTTTCGCTTCGAACGTAGTCGGGGTCGCTGACTGTTGAGCTTATTATTATAAAATCAGCTTCGCCTCCTTGATAGCGTTCAACTGTATCTACACGTGTTCCACTATAACTGTCGGCAAACAAATTTTTGAGCAAACCCTTCTGGGCGTTGTGGGGGGTAATTACACCAACAGTTTCAGGGGATACACAGCGCACTATTGCATTAACAAGGGAGGCTTCAACAAGGTTTGATTGAAAACTTTCGGCTTCATCATGCACTATAAGTATAAACACATTTTCAGGTTCAAGCACTACCCCTAACCCGCCAGATTTAGGTTCAGGTAAAGTTAGGGTTTCTTTTTGATCAGAGTGAAAATTAATTTTATCTTTTTCATAAACCCATTCTTTAAGAAAGTCTGCAACAATTGAGTGGCATCTGTGACTTTCGCAAAGACGTTCAGTTGGAATATTGGCAGGATGAGCGCATTTTATTCGGTCAATACCTAAATCTTCATTGCGTAGTAGGCGTAAGAAGTCCATGGCAGAGAGGAAAGATGCTGTTTCTTCAAGGGTGCGGCGGTCTTCTTTTTCCCAGTTGTGTGAGACAATTGGGGGCAGTTGTCGGTGGTCGCCTGCTATGAGGATTTGACTGTTTTTTGTTAGAAAACTTCCTGACAAAATGAGTTCAGGTACGCGCATCATACTTGCTTCATCAACTACTAAAAGATCAAAGAAGCCCTCACCCCAAGGAGGCTCGTTTTCACCGATTTTTTTCATAAGGCCATACAAACTTGGAGGAGTTAAACATAAAATCAGTGGATCCGCAGTGTTGGCTGTAGATGTGTTAGGGGTTAAGGTTGTTTGGTTCATCAAAAAACCTGTTAGTTCTTCAACGAGGTTTTTGTCTTCGTTATAGTTAAGGTAAGTGACGCCTGGTATAGGTTTGATTGAAGCAGTGCTGCTGCTTAGCACTCGAAATATTTGCAGGTTTTTAAGTTCTTTACCGCCTGCGTTTAGGTATTCTTGTCTGCAACGGGCAAGTTTGGTGACAAATTCTTGTATGGCCTTGTGTGTTGGGGCGACCATGAGCACGCGACAGTTAGAGTTGAGGCTATGGGCGGCTATGTGTGCTAAAACAGCTAGTTGTAAAGTCTCTGTTTTTCCGGTGCCAGGGGGTCCTTGGAGCATGACTATGGGTTCTTTGCCAAAAATGTGGTCAACAAAACGAGCTTGTTCAGCTTTTGGGGGAAAACATTTGTTAGTGGTCCAGTTTAGAAAATTTGTAGCTCCAACGGTAGGCAGTGCAGTATGTGTGGAACTAGGGGTTTTTCCTGTCAAGTAATCAGTCAAAAGCATGTAGAGAGGGTTATTATTTGCATGATCAAGACATTTTGCAGCCCTATCAGATATTATGTCATCTACTATTTCGTCAAGGATGTAGTAACGACCTTGTTCAAAAAGTTGGGAGTATTTGTTAGATTTAGCTTTTACAGGATCTGTGGTTGGTAAATTATGCCAGGCACTGTATTTATCGCCTCTGCCTTTTGGCCAACTGACCACTTTTAGGGTGATTTCAAATTTTTGTATGTTGACTTTATCAACGATGGCGCGAGCTGATTTTTCAACTTCGGAGGGAGAGCGTTTTTGAATTTCTTCAAATTGACCAGACGCGTTTTGGATTAGCTCTGTTACAATCATCCAGTCGCCTGAACTTGAGTCATCAGAGCCTTTAATTCTACAGGCGTTAGCAACGCATTCAGTTTTAGGTAATCCAATGCCTTCATAGACAAGTTTACCGTGTATTATAAAGTCTTTTTCAGATTCAAACACGTTTGTACACTGAAAAATTAAAGATCTGCCAGAGGCGACGCGTTGGTAGGGTAGTAATGCGTAGTGCTGGTATATTTCTTGTCGTTTAGAAAAGTATTCCAAGTCAAGAAATTCTCGGCAACTACGTTCAAGAGTTGAAACCCCTAACGTGAATTCTGCTATAGTTGGAACGTCAATGGGTTTTTTGCCCAAACGACGGTTACGGATAGATAGGGATCGTTCAATATGTTCTAGGGATAGGCAAATTTTTTGTCCCATAAGGTTAAGTTCTTCATCAGTTATACGGCGGCTTTTTTGGGGGTAGTCGCACCATTTGCGTTTTTCTAGGAGCACTTTGAGGGCCCCTTTTTCTTGGTAATTGTCAAGTCGGCCTTTGGCGCCCCAGATGTATTCAATAGGCAGTTGGTTGCTAAATCGGGCACGTGCGGGGTAGTAACCGTCTTTTTGTATTAGATCGTCTCGTAGAAAAGCTATAGAACCATCAGAGTTTCTGTTGAAGGGTAAAGTGTAATTAAATAGTCCATCACGAAAAACTCTGCTTAAGTCAACAGGGGTGTTGTCTTTTCGTTTGGCGGTCCAGTTGTTACGATCAAAAAAGGCTATTTGTTCAAGAATGGGCATAAGGCCGTTGCTGTGGAATTTTAGGGCTTTTCTGCGTTGGACTTCATCTTGCAGTATGGAAAACATGGGTTGGTCAATTGCTTGTCTTAACCCTAAGAGGTCACGAATAGCTCGGGCACTTATGAGGGAGGGTTGACGGCGTACAGCTTTCATGAGGATGTCGCGTTCTTGGTGACTAAAAAAATAGAGGTGTAGGGGTGCTTTATCGGGGTTACCTGTTTCGTTTGCAACTTTTTGTATGGCATCGGTTAAGTCTTTAAAGAAGACTTCTAGGAGATCTTTTTCTTGGTCAAGACATGCTTGGTGGTCATCGGGTAAAGTGTGAACAACATGGGAGATACTGGGAGGTTCTCCGCGGTACCGGGTACAATTCACTCGGGCACTAATCAAAGAAACTATATCAAGCATGTAATCCCATTCAACAAAAAGATAAATACGAATCAAACTATCAGGAGTAGACATTAAAAAAGCATCATTACCCAGGGCAACATTATCCTCAGGAAGACTACCATAACCAGTACCTGTTAACCAGGGCATCCAACGACTTTTACTTGCATAAAGACCCCCAGGACGAATACCACTTATCATATACTGCGCACGCTCAATTAACCAATCCAATTTAGAACCAATAACAGGATCAGTGGATAACTCGTGCACTTTCTTAGGATCATTTGCAGGAATATTTTTGAAATCATAAGGACGCAAACTGTAAGCATCAAACACAGGCTTAAGCTTAGCCAAATCTTCAAGCCTTAAAACACCATAATGCCTAAGAGCCTTCTGCTCACCCCGACTAAGATTAAGCAAAGCGATACTTTCATTTTCTATAGCAGAAATAATACAACATTCATTAAAACCACATGGATCACACCTTACACACAATTGAAACTCTACTTGCTCCAAAGGCGTCTGACGAATACGATTCAACTCACCATGCTCAGAAAGCAACCGCTCAACATCTTGAAGCAAAGGACCCAACTTAAACCTTGGCAGATTCTCAGGAGTAAGAGTTTCAAGACAAGTCTCACGATTAATCACCCCACCTTCAATCTCAACCTTAGACACCAAACCTCCAAGAGCTTGAGAAAGCAATAACGCATAAATTGCCACTTGAATACGATGCGTAGTCTGCTCTTTCCACGAAGCCTTAAGCTCAAAAATACGCACAACCACTTTCCCATTTTTAGACGGCCAAATCACAATTAAATCAGCTATACCCCGTATATCCCACACTCCAATGGGACCTTTCATGGGCACTTGATAAAGCAAAACAGGACGATCATCAAGGGGTTCTTCAGCCATAAGTTGAGTTTCAATAATTTGACGTAGCTCATTTAAAGAGTCAACAGCTTTCGCCCAACTATCAAGAGAAGGATCATACCGAGTAAAGTCATGATAGTTAACAGCTTTTGCTTTTAACTCAGAAATTTTTTCTGTTTCAAACAATTTACCTGTCTCATAAAGCAGAGAACTTGTAGGGTTAAAAGCTTCAGGCCATTTACGTTTCTTCACAGCAGCTTTATCGGCAATTTTCAGTTTAAAAAACCTAGGACAACAATTAAAACGAATATATTCAGCTATACCTGACGCAGTTAAAGAATCACTATTTTGATCCCCAACCTCTTCATCCACATAAGAAAAACCTGTGTTTAGGTCTATGTCACTCAAATTTTTGTTGCCTCTTCAAAGTAAGTTTGTCTATAACAATATGACCTTATTGTATTTAGCAATAGTTTAAACCAAAGACGCAAAACCATAAACAACACAACAACAAATAAAACAAGCAGGAAAAAAGATGCCAAACCCAGCTAAACCCATAAAACAAGTAACCCTTGACAACCTCCCCACAACACCCATAAAACAAAACCCTAAAACAAACCCTGCAAACCAGAAAAAAATCAACATAACCCAAATGGAAACCAACACCAAAATTGACGAATTACACCTCAAAATCAGTTTCAAACTCGAACCCTCATGGCGAGCATTCTCCAAAATTAAAGCAAACCTAATCTTTGAAAACACAACAATTAACACCACACATATCAACGTACTTCAAGGACCCCTAGGAACAAACGAGCTAGAGTACAGCTGGATAATGGATACAAAAGGCCTATCAGAAGGAACATACCAGTTAAAAATAGAAATGTACGAAGAATGGCCTTCAAATGAGAAATTACATCAAACCAACCGTGAAATAACAGTAAAATATATACCACAAACACGACAAGCACGACTAATCAAAATTCCATTTATAAAAAAAGTCACAGGCCCAAACTTGGCAGTCATCTCAACCCAAGAAAAACAAATATACACAAACATACAAAAAGCAATAAAAAAAGAACAAAACAGCCAACGAGACACATAACAACTACTTGTTTAAGCTGATAATGTACACAAAAGATTTTCCACATATCCATTGCTTAACACAGTAAAACGACGTATTTACCGTCATGTTTATAAAAAATGTGGAACAGTTAGTTTTTTATTTTGAGTTGATTGCCACAGTGTGTACAGAAGGTTGTGTCAAGTGAAGCATGGGTACCACAGTTGGGACAAAAAGTGGTTGTGCTGTCTGTTAGAGTGCCGGGCTTGGGTTCTTTCATCTGGAAAAATGCGATTGCAACACCTATTATTGCTATCCACATGAGTAAAACACCTATCAAAATTACAGTAAGTATTGCACCAATAAATAGCAACTTACTTGCAGACGCAAATTCGCCTACACCTGAACGAGTAGCTAGCTCATTTAATGCACGTCTGACAAAGACCGTAGCAATTATAGCAAACACAATGATTACAACTAAAAGCAGAAATAATGTCCACAGATCTGATATAGGTGAAACAACTGAAAATGCTGAGAGGCCAATAGAGCCCATAATTGCCACTACAACGCCCATACGGGCATTGGTAAAGATGTTTTTTGCTTGGTAAAAGTTGCTTAAGCTCTGAATGCTTAGAAGAATGGCTATGAGCCCAACAATTCCTAAAATGCCATAAGTGTTAATGCCTGTTAGAAGGGTAATAGCTCCCGTAAATATTGTTCCAAGAGCTATTATTAATGCACCAATACACCCTAAATTTTTACTTGTTCTAAAGTTCATTTCATCCTACCTGATTCTTACATATTCAATACATGTTTTTTATTTCTTCGCTTTGAAAAATAAAAAAATTTTTGCAAGAAGATAAGTTATTGTTTGCTCTTTTTGTTAGGTGTTGTTTTTGTTGTAGAGTTCGGCTAGTTTTAGGATGGTTTCTTTGTAGACTGTTATTGCGTTTAGGTATTCTTCTATTTTTATGTGTTCGTCAAGTGTGTGGTCGAGGTGGGAGTCTCCTGGTCCGTAGGTTACGATGGGTAGGTTCATGGCTTTTCCTAGTAGGTTCATGTCGCCTGTGCCTGTTTTACGTAGGAGGGTTGCGGGTTTTCCTATGACTTTGCGGACGGATAGGGAGAGGGCGTGTACGAGGGGGGAGGCTTTGCTTGCTTCGAAGGGTTCTACGGTGTCTTGTATTGTTACGTTGATGTCTACTTGTGGGTTTGTGTTTTGATAGTTGCCGATTATTTTTATCATTTTGTCGTAGACTTGGGCTGTGGTGAATTGTATGGGTACGCGGACGTCGAGGTTCATTTCGGCTTCGAAGGGGATAACTGAGTCGCCTTGGCCTCCAGTCATTTTTACGAGGCATACTGTTATGGATGTGAAGGGGGTTTCTTTGGGATCCATGGAGGGGAAGGCGCATGCGGAACGGATTTTTTCCCAGAGTTTGTATGCTTTTTCAAGAGCGTTGTCGTAGAGCCAAGGTGTTGAGGCGTGACCTGTTTGGGTTTTTACAAGTATTTTTAGTTGTATTTGTCCTTTGTAGCCGATAGTTATGTTTTCAACTCCGCTTGGTTCGCCAAATATGGCATAGTCGGCTGTTATGCCCTCTGTGATTAAGTGTCGAACACCTTTACTTGTAGCCTCTTCTTCTACAACACTTGCTATTAGGATTTTTCCTTTAAAGTTGGGTTCTTTTGAGGCAGCTATAGCGGCCATGACCATGGCGGCTAGTGGTCCTTTTGCATCGACTGCGCCGCGGGCATAGATTTTTCCTTCTTCAACACGTAGGGGTACGTGACCTGCTACGGTGTCCATGTGACCGCAGAGCAGTATGACGGGTTTTCCATCACCTACAACACCGATAACATTGCCTATAGCATCTATACCCACTTCGAAGCCCATTTGTTTCATTTGGGTAGCTAAAAAATTAGCTATATGCCGTTCTTGCCCACTTGGACTGTAAATACCAAGAAGGTTAGTTAGAAACCGTACTGCTGCTTGATCTTTCATTTTCTTCTTCTCCTAAGGCTTCATCTAAGATTTTAATCACTTTGTCGATTTGTTCTTTGTTAATAACCAGTGGGGGAAGGATGCGTACTACAGTTCTGCCTGCATCTATAACAAGAGCGCCTTTGTTTAGGGTCTTCATTATCACACCGTAAACGTCGTAACGAAGCTCCATGCCAAGCATTAAGCCTAAGCCACGTACTTCTTTTACAATTTTATGTCTAGATGCAACTTTTTCAAGCTGGGATTTGAAATATTTTCCGTCAACTGCTGCTTTGCCAGATAGGTCTTCTGCTATTAACGTGTCAATTGCAGCGCATCCTGCGGCACATACAATGGGACTGCCGCTAAAAGTTGTTGAGTGTTCACCTACTTTAAATGTTGACATGAGGTCTTTTTGGGCAACAGTAATACCTATAGGTAAACCTCCGGCAAAGGGTTTAGCAAGACACATAATGTCAGGAGTTACATTCCAGTTTTGGCAACAAAAAAGTTTTCCTGTGCGTCCAAAACTTGTCTGCACTTCATCAAGAATTAATAGAACACCTTTTTCAGTACAAATTTCCCGTACCTGTTGGAGGTAATTGTCAGAGGGTACACGTATACCACCTTCACCACGTATGGGTTCCATGATTACGGCAGCCGTTTTATCAGTTATTGCTTCACGAATTTTATCAGAATTATCAGGCATAACATGTTTAACATCAGGTATTAGGGGCATGAAGGGTTCACGATATTTTTTATCCCAAGTTAAAGAAAGGGCACCCATGGTTTTACCGTGATAAGCACCCATTATACTGATGATTTCAGTTTTCCCTGTTGCTTTACGTGCAAGTTTTAGAGCACATTCTACAGATTCAGCACCACTGTTTGATAAAAACGCTTTATCAAGACCTTTAGGAGTTATGTTAACAAGTTTTTGGACAAATTCAGCACGCTTATCATTGTAGTAACAACTATGAAGAGTAATTAATTGCTCTGCCTGCGCTTTTATGGCAGCTACAATATTTGGATGACAATGCCCTAGAGCAGCTACACCATAACTACTGGCACAGTCAATGTATTCCTTACCGTTAATGTCCCATAATAGAGCACCTTTACCACGTGTAAAAACTAGGGGTTTTTTAGAGAAAACATTAGCCAGATAAAACGATTCAAGATCCATTATTTCTTTTTCATTCACTAGTTATCACTGTACCCACTTTGTGATTTAAAGCTAAAGTTATAGGTTGCCTAATAGTTCCTGAAGTTACAAGAACCTCTTTAACTCCTTGAGTGAGTGCTTCAAGACCAGCATGCACTTTAGTACTCATACCGCCACCAATTGTGGGCAAAACCTCTTTAATGCCGGCTACAGCAATTTTTGGCACACACTCACCGTTAAGAATTAAACCTTCAACATCGGTTAACAACAACAGTTTATCTGCTTTCAAAGACCCCGCAATAACAGCAGCAGTTCTATCACCGTCCACATTAAGAGGATCACAATTTGAGCTAAGAGCAATTGGAGTAACAATTGGCAGATAATTCTTTTCAAGCAATAAACTAAGAAGGTTAGTGTTTACCTGAGTTATTTTGCCTGTGTAACCACCATCAATTACCTTTTTACGCCCACGTTCATCAACAGCAACAAGTTTTGTTTTACGCTCAGCCCTAAGAAGGCCAGAGTCAAGACCACTTAAACCAACGGCGTTAATGCCTTGCGCTTGAAGGGCTAAAACAATTTGCTTGTTGAGTTTACCTGCCATAACCATGGTGTAAATTTCAACGGTTTCTTTGTCAGTATAACGACTTCTGAAGCCTTCAGGAGACATTATAAATTTTTGTTCTTTACCCAGTTTAGAAGCAATCTCTGTTACTTCTACACCGCCACCGTGAACAAGAACAACGCTGTGTTCCTTAGTTACCTCTTTTAAATCAGCTACAAGATCGTTTGACGCACCTTCTTTAAGGATACTTCCACCCATTTTAATTACTAACAGCATAGCAATCACATCGGATGGAACCCAGTGCTCTTAAGACCTGTGGTTTCGTCTACACCCATAAGTAAGTTGAGGCATTGAACACCTTGTCCTGAGGCACCCTTACACATATTGTCAATTGCAGAAAACATTAAGAGACTATTTGTGTGTTCA
Source organism: Candidatus Bathycorpusculum sp. (assembly GCA_009781395.1). GTDB lineage: Archaea > Thermoproteota > Bathyarchaeia > Bathyarchaeales > Bathycorpusculaceae > Bathycorpusculum. The sequence goes on from WQYG01000007.1 coordinate 11,532, forward strand.
TCTATTTCAAAGCCTATGTCACAAAAGTTTGTGCCAAGGGTAATTTTGGGGTCTGGAAGCTGATAGGGGCCTTTTTGGTATTTTACAAGACGTATGAAGGGTTCATTTCCATACATGCTACGGAGAGCTTTCCAGAGATCTTTATGGGTTAGGGGGTGTTTGGGATAAGTGTGAATTGTTGCCAAAATTCCGCGCACCATATTAACGGCGTGGGGTGTGAAACCGATTTTTACGGGTTGATTGTTGTTGAGGTTTGAGAGTTCTTGTTCTACTTCGGCTATGTGGCGATGACCAGTAACTTGGTAGGGGCGCACACCGCTGAAACGTTCAGGATGATGTGAGGCAGAGGTGGGTTTGCTACCACCGCCAGAGCTTCCAACTTTGAGGTCAACTGCTATTTTGTCAGGGTCGATCATACCAGCTTTGATTATTGGGGCTAAACCTAAAATGGCACTTGTAGCCATGCAACCAGGGCAAGCGACAAGTTTGGCGTTTTTGATTTCTTCACGGTGAAGCTCAGGTAGACCATATATGGCTTCTTTGAGCACCTCAGGATTGGCGTGTTTCCATCCGTAATAGGTTTCATATTCATGGGGATTTTTGAGTCGAAAATCAGCGCTCATGTCTATAACTTTAAGACCTGTCTTGAGGAGGTCGGGGATAAGATTTACGGAGCCCCCGTGGGGTGTTGCTGTAAAGATTACATCACAGTTTTTTTGAAGCTCAACTAGGTCTTGGGGTACAAATTTGAGTTGTGTTAAACCACGAAGGTTGGGGTGTATGTTGAAAATGTATTCACCTGCACTCTGGCGGGAAGTGACCATGGTTACCTCTACATGTGGATGTAAAAGTAACAGTCGCAAGAGTTCTCCGCCAACATATCCTGAACCACCGATTATTCCTATTCTCATCATGCTTATTTCTTCTTCTCCCTCTGGAATTGATTGCTTCATTAGTTAATTAGACTTTGAGCAGTCTTTAAGAGCGGAATTGCCACGTTTAGACCTGTTACGAGTCGGGTGTTTTCCCAGAACTCTGGACAGGAATTTGCCTCGTGAAACACAAGGGCATTTTTATTATTTTCTATATTTTCATCGATTATGTTTTTAACTTTCTGGTAAGAATTGGAACTTGCGTACATACTAAAAGTCTGCTCTAACTTGCTATTCCAAGCAGAAAAGTCTGTTAGACGTGTCTCGTCAGCTTTTATTTTCTGCACAGGCAAATAAGCTTGTGCTGCAAGATCAAGTTGTGCTTTTAGGAAAGCTTCATCTACATGTTGTTTATCAGAAACGTTAATCATTGCGTCAAGAGCAAAAATCCAAGCGTTATTACCTTCACCTAAGGTGTTGCCACATTTGATTGCCAAATCAGTTACACTTTGAGGTAGTTTAGCTTCAAATACCAAGTTTCCAAGAAAAGTATTTGTGCGAAAATCTTTAAACCCTGCACGTGCCAATGCTTTATTATGACAAGTTGCTTGCTTACCGTTTTCTTTGTAAACTATTATGCGCAGGTCATAGAACCATTTATTGACTAGTTCTTGAGCGACCACACCTATGGGATTGATGATGTTTGGTTTTGTTTCTTTTATATTAGTTAGGAGTTCTTCACGGGTTTTTGAGAGCATAATCATTTTACCATGAGTTCCAGCATCAGCTTTGATTACTATGCCATCGTTAATGGAGATTTCTGTTTGAAATAGGTCAGCTATGTCTTTTTCGTTGTGAATTTCTTTGTGGTTCTTCATGAAATCAGAGGCATCACAGGGCACAAATACAGTTTTAGGAACAGGTAGGTTGGCCTTCCAAAGCTTTAGCAGAGTACGCAGTTTACTGTAGCAGATAAATTCTACTTGACTGGTGTTTAAGGTTTTTTTACCTAGTGTTTCCATGATGTAGGATGCTTGGAGGCGTCGGTTTTTGCTTTGCGCCCGATTTAGTACAACTGCGGTTTGATTAAAGGTTTCAGTGTAGTCTTTGCCTTTGGTTTTAGCACTAAAGTCTTTTTTTGAAATTGTTAGAGCTATTTTGCGAAAAGGTATGAATTTGAGGTCTATGCCTAACTGTTGTGCGGTTTGCTTTATACCGGCTTCATCATTTTCTGAGCGTTCATAAAGAAGAGCTATGCTCATCGCGTTAGATTTTCCTTTCAAAAATTGACATCGTTATAAATAACAAAAAAGTTTGTTGTTGTTTGTTGACTGTTTATTCGCCCCAGTCTTCGCCTTCGATTGTTAGTTCTTGTAGGTCTATACAACCGTCTTGTATAGTTTTCACTTCGAGTTCAAGACCACATCCAGAGCAACTGACGATTTCGCCTTTCTCTGTGTCTGCGGGTATTTCTAGTTCGGCGTCACAATCGGGGCATTTTGATTTGAGGAACTTTGCTTCTTGTGTGTTTGGATTTGTGGGTTCTACCATTATTTGTTCACTTTTTATTGGAAATGAACGGTCTAATAAAAGTGAGCACCTTTTAAACATTGTGACTTAAATGTTACAGGCTAGCAAAGAAATGTTCCAAACGGCACAAAAAATTATGAAACAAAACACACAAACACAAAAGCCCATACAACAAATAAAACAGACAAAAAAAACGATAAACGTACTTTTAAGAAGTTAAAACTGCCGAAAACGTTAAATTCAAACACAAACTTTTTTACCACAGGTATAAAACAATGGATGAAACAGACAAAAAAATCATAAAAATACTAAAAGAAGACTCAAGAGCAGGCTATGGCGAGATAGGCAACCAAATTAACTTATCAGAAGGAGCCATAAGAAAAAGAATCAAAACCCTAACCGACGAGAGTATCATTCGCAAATTTACAGTAAAAGTCAACATAACCGAAGGCGCAGAAGCCATAACCCTGCTAACCGTAAACCCCGCCTACCCCACACAAGAAGTAACAAAACACATACAACTAATCCCCAACATAGAAACCATCTACGAAGTAACAGGCGAATACGACATCATAGCAGTCATAAGCGGCATGAACGTAGTTGAAGTCAACGAATGCATAGAAAAAATTCGACGCGTAGAAGGCATAACAAAAACCAACACCATGATAGTCCTACGCAACATTTAACCAACACACCTCTAAACAGGTAAACAAACAACTGTAGCCCATATACAAAGACAAACAGGAGCCTATAGAAGAGTTTACAACAACATTTTAAGCAAATATTAAAGCAAATAACGTTTAATTTAACGTCTGTTCCCGAAATGCTTATATTTTTTAGTTATAACCGTTCTCAAGGTTCGAAGCAAAATGATAGATCTTCACAGTGATATAAATGGAAGTCGAAAACATAGCTTCGAATACGGCTTTTATTATTGGTTTTATAATTAGCCCAGGACTGACAAGTTTGGATGTTCTGGGCGTGTAAGGTGTAGGATTATGGAAAATGTAAAATCTGACAAAAAAATTGTGGTTAAATTTGGTGGTTCAAGTCTTGCGGATCCTGAAAAGTTACTGAAAGCTGTAATGTCAGTTGTTTCAGAGGCTAAACGGGGCACCAAAATTGCAGTTGTAGTTTCGGCTATAGGTAAAACTACAGATATACTTTTATCCACAGCTAAGAATACTTCAAATGGCAAACTGGCTAAATGTGAATTAGATGACATTCTTTCCATGGGGGAACGTACAAGTGTTCGCATTTTTGCTGCTGCATTACGTAATAATGGAGTTGACGCGTGTTATTTTGATCCTATGGAGGATAAATGGCCAATAATTACAGATGATGTCTTTCAAAATGCGAATCCAAACATTAAAGAATGCAGTGAAAAGGTCAAGTGTCATGTTTTGCCACTTGTTAAAGAAGGCACAATACCTGTAATTGCAGGGTTTGTTGGTAAAACAAGAGAGGGAAAAATCACTACTCTTGGCAGAGGAGGAAGTGACACCACTGCATTCATTATAGGGGAAAGTATAGCGGCAGATCAAATTGTGCTAGTTACAGATGCAGAGGGCATAATGACAAGTGATCCTAAAATTATTGAGAAGCCAAAGCTTTTGTCAGAGATTAATGTTAACACTTTAGTAGGTTTAGCTGATTCGGGGGCTAAATTTATTCACAGTAAAGCCCTTAAGTATAAACCAAAGGATATTGATGTTAAAGTTATGAGCAATAAACACGATGACTTAAACATGCCAGGCACTCTAATTAAAGATGTATTATCATGGGAACTTGACGCTGAAATTGCCAGTTCAATACCTGTGGCCGAGATAACAGTTATCGGAGAAGGCATTTCAAATAATACCAAAATTATAATGGAAATGTTTGAAAAAGTCAGACAACACACCTCTTTACGTGGCATGTCAATGAATGCAAATTCCATCATATTTTACATAAATCAAGAAAATAATATAATAGAGCTCTTTAACCAAATTCACAAAATTACAATAGACAATAAGGAAACAATTGCCATGGCCGTTAAAAAAGACCTTGCCTTCATCCAAACAAGTGGCGTGGGTCTTGAAGAAACTCATGGCATCATTGGCAAAATCAGCGAAGACCTAAGACATGCAGGCATCAACATTTCAGGCATATTAACCATAACTTCAAGCATTTTATTGTTTGTAGATTGGAACGAAAAAGAAAAAGCGTTAAACCTCATCAAAAATTCATTAAAAACACAATAATAATAAGAGGCGGAATACTTGAATCAAGGCAAAAACAGACGAATAAAAAAAATCTTTCAACAAAAAGATAACCGCACAATAATTGTCCCCATGGATCATGGCGTAACCACTGGACCAATACTAGGTATAACTAACATACAACAAACAATTAACCAACTTGTTAAAGGCGGAGTTGATGCAGTTCTTGTTCACAAAGGTATAGCAAAAATCGTTGACACCACAGGCACAGGATTAATTGTAATGCTTAACGGCATGTCAAATCTTAATCCAAACATAAACAACAAAGTTCAAGTTTGCAGTGTACAAGAAGCTACACGACTTGGTGCTGACGCAGTTTCAGTACACATAAATGTAGGCGCGCCAGAAGAAGATAAAATGCTATCAACCCTTGGAAAAGTAGCTGAAGAATGTGACAAATTCGGTTTACCTTTACTTGCCATGATGTATCCTAGAGGACCAAAAATTACCAATGAACATGCACTAGAAGCAGTAGCTCATGCAGCTCGAATTGGCGCAGAACTTGGCGCAGACATCATAAAAACCAACTATACAGGAACAATAGAGACCTTTAAACAAGTTACAGAAAGCTGTCCAGTACCAGTTCTTATTGCAGGTGGACCAAAATGTAAATCTGTAAAAGAAATTTTGCAAACTACAAATGACGCTCTTAAAGCAGGTGCAGCCGGACTTTCAATGGGTCGAAACATATTCCAATGGGACAATCAAGCTTTAATGGTAAAAGCACTCTCAGCAATTGTACATAAAGGCGCATCTATAGAGCAGGCACAAAAAATTCTCGGTGAAAAACCTTGAAAGAACTCTGGATAGAAACTAACAGTAAACAAAACAACACGTCAACAAGTTTTGTTAATCAATACAGCGATGTAATAGTCGAAGAAGACAAAGCTTTTTTTGTGGCGTTAAAACAAGAACACACCATTTTATCGCCGTCATCCTCAAATTTTGAGAATCTAGATGTTAAAGGCAAAATTCTTAGAATTTGTATATCTGATAAGTCAACAGAAAACTTGATTGTTGAAGCAGCTGAAAGAGGCGCAAGTTATCTATTAATTAGTACTGCAAATTGGCGTGTTATTCCATTAGAGAACCTTATTGCACGTATTAAGGGTAAAAGTAAGTTAATCGCAGAGGTATGTAATGCTGAAGAGGCAAAAGTTGCACTTGAAACTTTGGAGTTAGGCACCGATGGTGTGCTGCTCAAGTCGGCTCAGCCAGAGGAGATTTTAAAAACTGTTGCACTTGTTAAACCTGAAGAGTTAAAACTTGAAATGGCTACTGCAAAAATTATTTCCACTAAACCCATTGGCAACGGTGCACGGGTATGTGTTGATACATGTGATTTGATGACACAACAAGAGGGTATGCTGGTTGGTAGCCAAAGTGCAGGCTTATTTTTAGTAGAAGCGGAAGTTAATGAGAACCCATATGTTGCATCACGACCGTTTAGAGTTAACGCGGGTTCTCTATCTATGTACACTTTAGGCAATTTACAAACTACACGGTATCTTCAAGAGTTCAAAGTGGGCGATGAAGTGATAATTGTTAGCCAAGATGGCAAGACACGTAAAGCTAATGTGGGCAGGATAAAAATTGAAATCAGACCATTAATTCTCATCGAAGCCCAAAGTGGAGATAAAATAATTAAAACTATATTGCAAAATGCAGAAACTATACGGGTAGTTACGTCTAAAGGATCTAAACCTGTCACCGAACTTAGCCCTGGTGATAAAGTAATAGTTCATCTTGCAGCAAAAGGGGGCAGACACTTTGGTGTCAGCGTACCTGACGAAACTGTGATTGAAAAATGATACCTAACATTTGTGTTTCGGTAAAACCAAAAACCAACAGTGAAGCATTAGCCCTAATTGAGAAAGCAGAGACTGTTAAGGCAGACTTTATTGAAGTTCGTTTAGATGATTTAGAAACATTAAAACTGGGGGATCTTTCGGCTTCAACTAAAATTCCTCTTATCGCTACAAACAAGCTGTCAAGTGAGGGGGGTAGTTTTACTGGAACTCAAATGCAACGCTGGCAGACCTTAATATATGCAGCAAAAAATGGTTTTCAATACATCGATTTGGATTTAGCAAATTTAAAGTTAAAAGAGCAAATTATGGATTTAAGGGAGTTGAATGTTAAAACTATTGTTTCTTTTCATAGATTTGATGGTGCGTTTAGCACTCAGGAAATGCAGCACATTTTAAATGAAGAGATGGATAGTGGTGCAGATGTTTGTAAAATAGTTGGTACTGCAAAACAGATACAAGATAACTTAACGGTGCTTAATTTTGTTTCAGAAAATGCAGGTAAAACTCGTTTAGTGTGTTTTTGTATGGGAGAGCAAGGTAGGATTTCGCGGTTGTTTTCACCTGTTTTTGGAGCATTTTTCACTTTTGCCGCTTTAGAGCAGGGTAGTGAAACTGCGCGGGGGCAAATAAGCATAAATGATATGAGAGTGGCCTACTCTTCTTTATTGAGGCAATAGAAGTGACTGTTTCGGGAAAAACACGTGTTTGTGCAGTTATCGGTAACCCAATAGAGCATTCATTAAGTCCTGTAATACAAAATGCCGCGTTTAATGCGTTGGATTTAGATGTTGTTTATGTAGCTTTTACGGTGAAGCCCTCTGAGCTTGCCAATGCTTTATCGGGGATACGGGCTTTGGATATTTTGGGTTTAAATGTTACTATGCCGCATAAGGAAACGGTAATACCGTATCTGGATTGGATTGATAATACTGCTAAGTGTTTGAATTCTGTAAACACTCTTCACTGTAAAGGGGGTAGATTATTAGGTTATAGTACAGATGGTGTAGGTGCTCTTGAAGCGTTTAGGGGAAATGGTGCAGATCTGCAGGGTAAACGGGTATTGATGTTGGGGGCGGGTGGAGCAGCACGGGTTATAGCTTACACGTTAATTGAGGCTGCTGAAGTAGAGGAGCTTGTTGTTCTTAACCGTACGGTTTCAGAGGCAGAAAAATTAGCAGATATTATAAAATACAAGTTTGATAAAAAAATTGTTATAGGTTCGCTCTCGTCAGAGGTTATTGGGGAGGAGATTAGTAATTCAGATGTTTTGCTTAATACCACATCTGTTGGGATGAAACCTAACGTAGATCAGAGGTTAATTACACCAGACAGTTTAAAGTCTGATTTGACTGTTATGGATATAGTGTACAATCCATTTGAAACTCAACTTGTTAAAGATGCCAAAATGGTAGGTGCTAAGGTGATAAGTGGTGTGGAAATGTTAATTTATCAAGGGGCGGCAGCGTTTGAGATTTGGACGGGTCATAAGGCGCCGGTGCAAGTTATGAGGAGGGCTGCTTTAGAGCAGCTAAACAAGGGGTAAATATAGTATGATACGAAGAGGAGGAGGGGAAGCATCAGCGTTGGTTCATGGTGCGGCAACAATTGTTAATGCCATGGCTACTAAAAGAGGTGCAGCTTTCGGTGTTAATCTTTACACTAAAGCAGAGGTAAAACTAACAAGTGAGCCACGGGTTATTGAGACAGAGATTACATCTGATCTATGCGAGGATTCTGTTTTAATTCAGAAAGCGATTGGAGTAGTTCTCAAACATTTCAATCTAGAGAATACTGTGGGGGCAAAAGTTAGGACTTGGAGTAACATTCCCATTGCCAGAGGTTTGAAGAGCAGCAGTACAGCGGCTAATGCGGTGGTTCTTGCAACTTTGGGTGCGTTGGGGGAGTCTTTTGAGGATTTGGATGTGGTAAAGTTGGGTGTTTTGGCGGCTTTTGAAGCAAAAGTTACCATCACAGGTGCGTTTGATGATGCCTGTGCGTCATATTTTGGTGGTTTAGTGGTTACGGATAATTTGAACTGTAAGCTGGTCAAACAAGAAGTGTTAACGGATGATTATGCTGTTTTGTTTCAAGTGCCACCCAAGAAGGCGTACACAGTGAACACGAATACAGGTAATTTTTCATCGTTTGAGCCACAGATTGAAACGGCCTACAATATGGTTTTAAATGGGTTTCCTTGGGAGGCGTTAACATTAAATGGTCAATGTTATTCTGCAGCGTTTGGGTTTGATGACAAAGTTGCCATGGATGCTTTGAATGCTGGAGCAAAAGCGGCGGGTTTATGCGGTAAAGGGCCTGCAACTACAGCTGTTGTATCCAAAGAGTATATAGATCAAGTTAAGGCAGCTTGGCAGATCTATGAGGGAGAAATTATACAAGCAAGTTTGAACCATGAAAAAGCTAGGTTGCTTACATAATAATGGTCAACATAACTGTTAAACCTACAACAAAAAGAGGGGGTCTTCAGGGGATTTTAGCTGCGCCAGCATCAAAGTCTTACACTCAGCGTATGCTTATAGCAGCTGCACTTTCGGAAGGTTTAGGAAAAATTGTAAACCCTCTTTTGTCAGAAGACACTCAAGCCACTCTTCGGGCAATTACTGCTTTTGGCGCTCAAGTGCATCAACAAAATAAGGAAAAAGATTATTGGGCGATTCAAGGTACAAACAAGTTAAAAGTTGCAGACAATTTAATAGATGTGGGGGAGTCAGGGGCAACTCTGCGATTTATGATACCCATTGCGGCTTTAGTGTCGGGTCAGTCGTCATTTCTATTATCTGATTCACTTGAACGTCGACCAATTGAGCCGTTGCTTTCAAGTCTTAGAATGCTTAACATAGAGGCTTATTCAAAACAGGTAGGGAATCAACGGGTTATTGTTGTTGAAGGTAACGGTTTAGCAGGTGGCAAAACCAGTCTTCCAGGTGATGTTAGCAGTCAATTTATCAGTGGGTTAATGTTTGCTTGTCCAATGGCTAAGGCAGACACGGATATACAGATTACGACTCCGTTAGAATCTAAAGATTATGTTAAAATGACTCAAAAAGTTCTCGCTCAACATAATATTGAAGTGCAAATAAGCAATGATTATCAGCATATCCATATTCCTGGCAGACAGGTCTTTAGGCAGGTTGATTGTAAAGTGCCAGGCGATTTTTCTTCTGCTGCTTTTCTTTTAGCGGCAATAGCTATCACCAATTCTAATGTGAAAATAAATAATTTGGATTATCGTATGGTGCAGGGTGATAAGGCGATTTTGGAGGTACTTAAACAGATGGGGGTTAACATGAAAGTTGATGATTGTAGTATTGAGGTTCAGGGTGCAGAAGAGTTGTTGCATGCAGTGGATATTGATGCGAAAAATATTCCTGATCTTGTTCCGATTTGTGCGGTGTTGGCTTGTTATGCGGATGGAGAGTCTAAAATTTTTAATGCTCAACGGTTAAGGTTTAAAGAATCTGATCGGTTAGCTACTGTTCATGCGGAGTTAACAAAAATGGGGGCTTCAATTAGTATGGATGAATCAAGTTTAACTATTAAAGGGCCCTGTAAACTTTATGGTGCAACTATTAATCCGCATAATGATCATCGGATAGCCATGTCGTGTACTGTAGCGGCTTTGCGGGCAGAAGGAGAAACTATTGTGGAAAATGCTGAATGTGTCAGAAAGTCTTATCCGTCGTTTTATACTGATTTGTCAAGTGTAGGAGCGGAAATTGTTGGCGGGAAACTCGTTAGGTAAAGAATTTGTTGTAACCACATTTGGTGAGAGTCATGGTAAAATTGTTGGAGTGCTTATCGATGGTTGTCCGGCTGGGTTGTTGCTTTCGGAGGAGGATTTTCAAGAAGAGCTTGATCAGAGAATTCCAGCGCAGTCCAAGATTGTTTCATCGCGTGTTGAGAAAGATGTTGCTAAAATTTTAAGTGGTGTGTTTAACGGTAAAACTACTGGTGCGCCCATAGCGATAACGGTTGATAATAAAGAAATCAGGTCAGAGGATTATGAGCAGATTAAAGATTTGCCAAGACCTGGTCACTCTGATTATCCGGCTCGTATTTGTTTTGGTGGTTTTAATGATTACCGTGGGGGGGGAAGGTTTTCGGGTCGTGTTACAGTTGCGCTTGTGTTGGCGGGGGTAATTGCCAAAAAACTTTTGGCTATATGTAGTATTGATGTTTTAGCCTATACTGTTGCGATAGGGGAAATCAGGTCGGAGAAAATGTTTAATGCTGTTGAGATTCGTAAAAATCGTATCCGTGCAGCTACAAGATGTCCCGATTTGGTTTGTGCTGAAAAGATGGAAGAAGCAATTATAGCAGCTAAAAACGCGGGGGATAGTTTAGGGGGAGTAGTTGAGTGTGTTGTTTGGAATGTGCCTGTGGGTGTTGGGGAGCCGTTGTTTGATGCTTTAGATGCAGATTTGGCTAAGGCGTTGTTTGGGGTTTCTGCGGTGAAGGGGGTAGAGTTTGGTGTAGGGTTTGCGGTGGCTGAAATGTTGGGTTCTCAAAATAATGATGCGTTTACAGTAAAGGAGGGTAGAGTTGAGTCAGTTACGGGTAATGCAGGGGGTATTTTGGGAGGTATAAGTAATGGTATGCCGATTACGATGAGGGTGGCAGTTAAGCCTACGCCGTCCATTAGTAGGGAACAAAAAACGGTTAATTTGTTAACTATGGAGGATGCCACGTTAACTGTTGTAGGCAGACATGATCCATGTGTTGTGCCTAAGGCTGTGCCGGCAATTGAGGCGGTTGTTGCAATAACTTTGGTGGATCATTTAATGCGTGCAAGATATATTCCCAAAGTATTTGAGGATGAGAAGAATAGCAAGAAGAAGGGGAGTGGTAGTGTTGGATGAGCTTCAGGTATTACGTAAGCGTATAGATGAGATTGATGTTCAAATTTTAAAAGTGTTAAGTGAGCGCATAATTGTTTGTCGAAAGATTGGAGAACACAAGAAGCAGCAGAATTTGCCTATACGGGATCAAACTAGGGAGCAAGAAGTTTACAGTAAAGTCAAAGATATAGCTGTGGAATTTCAGTTGGAACCTGTACAAATTGAGCGGGTTTATCGCGAAATAGTTAATATGTGCAGTGACATTCAAAAATAGAGAGCTCTTAACGGAGAGTCATTCTTTATGCTGTATGAGATAAATGAAAAAGCATTAAAACTAGAAAGTGAAGGAAAAAAAATAATCCGATTAAACCTAGGTGACCCCGACATGGCTACGCCTCCTGAAATCGTTGAAGCAGCCTATGCTTCAATGAAGGCAGGTAAAACCAAATATTCATCTTCTTATGGCGAACTTAAATTACGTCAAAAAATCGCTGAAATACACAATGTTAAAGCAGAAAATGTTGTAATCACCCCTGGTTCAAAATGGGCTATTTTTAGTACCATGTTTTTAACAATGCAGAAAGGTGGCAATGTAATCATCCCTACACCATACTGGACAGCCTATGATTTAATTGCTAAAAGCATTGGTGCTCAAACTAAACTGCTTAAAACAGAAATGGAAACAGGCTGGAAAGTCGATTTAGGCCAACTGGAAAGTTTAATTGACAGCGAAACCAAAATGATTATTCTAAATAATCCAAACAATCCAACAAGTAAAGTTATGGATGATGAAACACTTGATGGAATTGTTGAAATTGCCAACAGAAAAGGCATAATTGTACTCTCCGATGAAGTTTACGGTGCAATATCTTTTAACAAAACTAAAAGCGTCCTTGACTATGGAGCTGATTCTAAACACATCCTCTCCAACGGGTTTAGTAAAACCTTTACCATGACAGGCTGGCGTGTTGGCTATATAGTAGCAAACAAGATGCTTGTTGATCAAGTAACTAAATTAAACCAAATAACCTTCAACAACGTACCCGTCTTTATCCAAGAAGCAGCAATGAAAGGCTTAGAGTTAAGAGAACAAATTGCAGAAAACATTAAAGTCAAATATAAACAACGTGCAGACCTTGCAAGCAAAAAACTAGGTGATGCAGGCTTCAAATTCACTCAACCCGACGCGCCATTTTATGTGTTTCCCAAACGTGAAGGCTTAGATGGAGAAAAATTCACTCTAAACCTACTTGACAGTGGCGTAGCCGTAGCTCCAGGCACAAGTTTTGGGGACTACAGAGAACATTTCCGCATAAGCCTAACAGCACCAGACAATGAAATAGAAGCAGGATTAGATAAAATCTGCGAGGCAGCTCAATAAAATGAGAACAGCCATACTCGGCGCAGGAAAAATGGGTTTATGGTTTGCCAAATTCTGTAAAGAAAAAGGTGACACCGTAATCCTTGCAGGCCGTAATGCTGAGAAAATGGCTAAACTCAAAAATGAGCTACAAATTGAAACCACCACAGATTTTCAAAACGCAATACAAAACGCAGATAACATTCTTATCTGCACTTCCATATCTTCTTTTGAAGACATAGTCAAAAACATTGCACCCCTTACACATAAAGGACAAGTGGTAATGGATATTTGCTCCATAAAAGAACACCCCGTTAACATCATGCACCAATACATCAAAGACGCAACTGTTTTAGGCACGCACCCAGTCTTTGGCCCCGGCAGCAATGGTGTAACCCATAAAGCCTATGTACTCACCCCAACCAACAAACAAGAAGAAACCGTTGCAGAACAATATAAGCAGTGGCTTGAAAAAGAAGGCGCCAACGTCTTCATCATGACCCCAAAAAAACATGACGAACTTATGTCCATCATTTTAGGACTCCCACACTTCATAGGCCTAATCGCCTGCGAAACTTTGTTAGAACAAAAAGATTTTGCTGAATCCAAAAAACTTGCCGGCACCACCTACCGCATGCTCTTCACCCTAGCCGAAGCCACAGCCCAAGAAACCCCAGACCTTTATGCTAATGTACAAACTAAACTAGCAGATTTAGGCAAAATGGAGGAACTCTTCATCCAAAACGCCCAAACAATGCTGGACTTAATGAAAAACAAAGACACCAATGGAATCATGGCAAGAATGGAACACCTCCGAACAAAACTTGCCAAAGCCGACAACAACTATAGCAAAAGCTATGAAACAATGTACAAAATGCTTCAATCAACCGAAGAATAACAATAACAACAAATCAAATAACCATTTCTAAAGCATTTGGATATAACAAACAAAATGTCTAATTACTACCAACCAAACAATAACAAAGGGATATCTATGGAAAACTGTGCTAAATGTGGAAAAGAACTCTTGTGGAACGAAAAGAAAATGGTTTTTTGGAACAAACAATTACAGAAAGGCTACATCAAATGGATGGTCCCAGGATTCCAATTTGGCAAGAAAAAAGAATTTCCCGAATACACAGGAAAAAAATTGTGCCAAGACTGTGCTATTGACGTTTTCGAAAAAGCCATGGCCCAACCACCCACCACAATACCAATTGAAGGAGAAGACTTTGCTGACCTGAAAAAATCTCTCACAGAAAACGGCATAATAGTATCAGCATTTAATTGTTCAAAATGCGATAAAATGAACGATATACCAGAAACAGGCAAACTGTTAATCTGTAAACACTGCGGCAACCCAATAAAACCAAAAGACATCTACACAAAAATCAAAGAAATAACAAAATAATCACACTCTTAAAAGTGAAAATAACAAGCAGATAAGCGCCGATAAAAACTAGTTAACTTGATGGAGACATGAAAAGCAGATTTCAACGTCACTTTTCGGTGTTTCTTCTGCTTTTTACTGTTTTTGTTCCATAACGTGTTTATGTGCTAATGCTGTAAAAGAGTAAAGTTTGTGTTTTTAAGGTGTTATTATTATTTGGCGTTTTTTTAGATATTTTGATTATCGTAGGTATAAAACTCGGGAACAGGTTAGATGATTCGTGGATATGAGCCTAGGATTTTTGTGAATGTTGTGTGTTTTTGTAGTGCTTGTATGGCTTCTGTGCAGCGTTTTTCTGTTTGGTGTCCTTCGATGTCTATGTAAAAGTTGTATTGCCAGGGGGTGGTTTTTGTTGGGCGGGATTCTATGCGTGTTAGGTTAATGTTTCTTGAGGCGAATTCGCCTATGGCGTTGTGTAGTGTTCCGGGGGTGTGTTTGGCTGAGAATATGATGCTTGTTTTGTCGTCTCCTGTTGGGGGGGCGTCTTTGTGGGAGAGTACTAGGAAGCGGGTGTAGTTTGAGGGGTTATCTGCGATGTTGTGGGCGATTATTTTCATGTTGTAGAGGTCGGCGGCTTTTTCGCTGGCTATGGCGGCGGCGTTGGGTAGTTGTTTTTCTTTGATTATTTTTACGCTGCCTGCGGTGTCGTATGTTGGGGTGGTTTCCCATTTGTGTTTTTCTATATAGTTTCGGCATTGGCCTAAGGCTTGGGGGTGGGAGTGTATGGTTTTTATGTCTTCAAAGTTTGTTTGGGGGTTTGTGATTAGGACGTGTGCTAGTTTGACTGCGACTTCTCCGCATACTTTTAGGTCATAGTTTAGGAAGAGGTCATAGTTTTGGTTGATGCTGCCTTCAATAGAGTTTTCTATGGGTACAACGCCGTTTGGTGCGTTGTTGGTTTTTACGGATTCGAAGACGTCTTTGAAGTTTTTGCAGGGTACTGGTTCTATGGTGTTGCCGAAGAATTTGTAGACGGCCATTTCGCTGTAGGCGCCGGTTTCGCCTTGATAGGTTACTTTCATTGTTTTTTGCCTTGACTACTATTATTGTTGTTGCTGCGGCGGTTTTTTAGTAAGCATTTGTTTATGCCGTTTATCATGGCTTCAACTGAGGCCATAACGATGTCTTCGCGTGTGGCGCGGGCGCTAACGATGTTGCCTTTTTCGTCTTCCACTTTGACTACTACTTCGGCAACTGCGTTGGATCCGCCAGTGATGGCTTCAAGGCGGTATTCGCTTAGTTTAATTTTTTCTAGGTTGCCGGTTAGTTTTTGGATGGCTTTTAATACTGCATCGACGGGGCCTACGCCTGTTTCTGCTGCTACATACTCTTTGCCGTCTAATGTTAAGCGTACTGAAGCTGTTGGGAGGACTTTGATGCCTGTAACAACTGCTAGGTCGCATAGGTCAACGATTTTTTCATCACCGATTACTTGGCCCATGACTGCGGATGTTAAAGATATTAGGTCAGCGTCTGTTACTGATTTGCCTTTGTCGCCTAATTCTTTGACTCGTTGAACAATTTCTGTTAATTGGGTGTTGTTTGGGTGGATTCCTATTTCGTTTAGTTCGGCTTGTATGCCACGTGTTCCGGCTAGTTTTCCGGCAACTAGTTTGCGTGTTCTGCCGACTATCTCGGGACTTATGGGTTCAAATGTTAGGGGTTGTTCGGTTACACCTCTGGTGTGTATGCCTGATTCGTGGGCAAATGCGTTTTCGCCTACTATGGCTTTGTTGACTTGTACTGAAACGCCGCTTAAGGAGGAAACTAGGCGGCTGGTGCTGTATAGTAGGCGTGTGTTTATGTTTGTCTTGTAGCCGTAAACTACATGTAGTGTAGTGATTACTTCTTCTAAGGCGGCGTTGCCTGCGCGTTCGCCTAATCCGTTGACGGCAACGTGTACTTGGTCGGCGCCTGCTTCAACTGCTGCAAGGCTGTTGGCAACGGCTAATCCAAAGTCGTCATGGCAGTGAACGCTTATTGGAACTTTAATTATGGTTTTTAGGTTTTTGAATAATTCAAAAGTTGTTTTAGGGATCATGCAGCCGACGGTGTCGGGGATGTTTAAGCTGTCCATGCCTGCATCTTGGGCTGCTTGGCAGATTTGATGAAGGAAAGGTGTTTCGGTGCGTGTGGCGTCCATGGGAGAGAATTCACATTTGGCACCGTGATCTTTGATGTATTGAATTGATTCAACTGTTGAGGATAAAACTTGTTGGGGGGTCATGTTTACGGCATATTTCATCTGTATAGGGGAGGAGGGGATGAATATGTGGATTAGGTCTACGTTGCAGTCTAAAGCTGCGTCGATGTCTTTTTTTGTGCATCTAGATAATGCGCAGATTTGTGAGTTTAAGCCTAATTGTTTTATTTCTTTTACGACTTTGCGTTCGCCCTCAGAGCTGCTGGGGAAGCCTGCTTCGATAACGTCTACGCCTAGGTTGTTTAGTTGTTGGGCGATTTCGATTTTGTCGTCTAAAGTTAGAGAGACACCTGGAGTTTGTTCTCCGTCACGTAGGGTGGTGTCTAAAATTTTTATGCTTCGGGGAGTTTGGGTCATGTTTTCACGGGCTTAAATTTTGTATGGCTGTAGCGATGGCTTGGGCCATTTGTTGTGTGGAGACGTTGCCGCCTAAGTCTGGAACGGTTATGCCGTTAATCAAAGTTTGTATTGTGGCTTTTTCGATGGCTTTAGCAGCTTTTAGGCATTTGGGATCGTTGTATTGTTCGCCTATCCAGTCTAGCATCATTTTGGCAGATAGGATCATGGATATGGGGTTTGCTATTTGTTTGCCGGCTATGTCGGGGGCTGAGCCGTGTATGGGTTCGAATAGTGCAAAGTTGTTGCCAATGTTTGCGCCGGGAGCCATGCCTAAACCGCCGATTAGTTGGGCGGCTTCATCTGATAAGATGTCTCCAAACATGTTGCAGGTGCAGAGTACGTCAAAGTCTTGGGGGGTTCGAATTAGGTGCATTGTTGCGGCGTCAACGTACATTTCGTTGTATTGGATGTTGGGATAGTTTTTGGCTGTTTCTTGGCATACACGTTTGAAAAGGCCGTCGGTTATGCGCATGACATTTGCTTTATGTATGGCGGTGACTTTCTTTTTTGGGCGTGACATTGCGGTTTCAAAGGCACGTTTTGCAATACGTTCACAGTTTTTACGTGTGATTACTCGTAAACATATTGTAGTGTCGTTGCCTATGCTGTATTCTAAGCCTTTATAGACATCTTCAGTGTTTTCTCGTACAAAAATCATGTCTATGTCAGGGTGAGCAACTGGCGCGTTTGGAAACGCCTTTATGGGGCGTACGTTTGCATATAGGTCAAATAGTAAACGTAGTCTAACTATGACGTCGGCGGCGGTTTCGCCTACAGGTCCTTTTAGGCAGGCGTGGGATTCACGGATGATTTTTAGGCTGCTCTCAGGCAGGGCAACGCCTGTTTTTTTGAATACCTCATCACCTGCTTCAGCAGGAACTATGTTAAGAGTTATATCAAAGTTTTCTTGAACTACTTTTAGGATTTTTAGGGTTGCCTCTGTTAATTCTGGACCTATACCGTCTCCAGGCATTAGGGCTATTTTGTATTCGGTCATGTCTTGTTCAGCCTTTTGCGTAAATTCTCAATTAAGCCTCCGTCCGTTAAAATTTCCATGATGAACGGGGGCAAGTTTGTGCCTTGCAGGACTATATTGTTAGTAGTATCAGATAGATTTGTGATTTGTCCTGTTTCTAAATCTACGGAAAGCTCATCACCTGTTTTTGCTGCATCAGAGATGCCAGAGCATTCAATGACGGGTAACCCTATGTTTATGGCATTGCGGTAAAATATGCGTGCAAAGGTTTCGGCTATGACACATTTTACGCCAGCATACTTTAAGGCTATAGGAGCTTGTTCTCTGCTTGAGCCACAACCAAAGTTTTTACCGCCGACTAGGATTATGCCGTTTTTTGCTTTGTTGACAAATTCTGTGTCTAAACTTTCCAGTGCGTGTTTGCCTAATTCGTAGGGGTCAACTATTATAAGGTATTTTCCCGGCAAGATGACATCGGTGTCGATGTTGTTTCCGAATTTTATGGTGGGGGCTTTAATTTTGGATTCCATTATTGTTTTGCCTCCAAGTTTGTGGGGTTTGTGATTTTGCCTGTTATGGCTGAGGCTGCAACAACGGCGGGTGAGGCTAAATAGACGTTGGCTTGAGTGCTGCCCATTCGGCCGATAAAGTTGCGATTACTGGTGCTTATGCATGTTTCTCCTGCGGCTAATAGTCCAATGTGGCCTCCTAGGCAGGGACCACAGGCTGAGCCGCAAACAATTGCGCCTGCGTCTGTAAAGATTTCAGTTAAACCTTCAACTAGGGCTTGTTTGTAGACTTCTTGAGAAGCGGGAATTATCAAGGCTCGAACGGTGTCTTTGATTTTTTTGCCTTTTAATATTTGTGCAGCTAAGCGTAGGTCTTCTAAACGTCCGTTAGTACATGAGCCTATGAATGCTTGATCAACGGGTACTTCACCGATTTCGGATACGGGTTTAACGTTGTCAACAGAGGCGGGGCAGGCGATTTGGGGTTCCATTTTTGAAACATTAAATTCTAAAGTGTTTTCGTATTGAGCGTCTTTGTCGCTTTTTAGAGCTGTAAAGTCAGGTAGGTTTTTGATGCGTTCTTGTAGGTATTCTTTTGTTATGTTATCGGGTTCGATTATGCCGTTTTTGGCGCCCATTTCAACTGCCATGTTGCACAGGGTCATTCGGCTGGCTATACTCATTTCATGTATAGTTGGTCCGGTGAATTCTGTGCTTTTGTATATGGCGCCATCAACGCCTAATTTACCAATTATATTTAGAACTAAATCTTTTGAGGTGACGTATTTGTTAAATTTTCCGTTAACATTTATTTTGATGGTGGGGGGTATTTTGAACCAGATTTTTCCGGTTGTCATGACTGCGGCGGCTTCTGTTGAGCCTATGCCTGTGGAGAAAGCGCCAAATGCGCCATAAGTGCATGTGTGGGAGTCGGAGCCTACGATGACTGTGCCGGGAGATACATGTCCTTGTTCGGGCATGACTTGGTGGCAAACGCCTCCTCGGCCTACGTCGTAGATGCGTAGTTTTTGTTCTTTGGCAAATTGGCGCATTGTTTTGTGAAGTTCAGCTGCTTTAATGGATTCAGCAGGGATTTGGTGGTCTAAAATTACGACTATTTTTTGGTTGTCCCAAACTTTTTCTGCGCCGATTTTTTTGAATGCTTCTACAGCTAAAGGTCCGGTTAAATCGTGGGTCATCAACATGTCAACGTTGGCATCCACAATTTCTCCAGGTGTGACTGTTTTTTTGTTGGATGCTTTAGCTAAGATTTTTTCGGTAATGTTCATGTTTTTCCTTTCCTATTACTATTTTGTTATTGTTATTAAGTAACTGTGTCTAAAGGTTACTTATGGATGGTTCAAATTTGAAAGGGGGAGAGTGTTAAGCCTTTCCATGTAGTAAATCTCTTCTTCTTTTGTTACTCGTCTATTTTGATGGCTTTGGCTCCTCGTGCTAGGGCGGTTATGCCTGTTCTGGCAAGTTCAAGTACGCCAAAGGTTTTCATCAAGTTTATGAAGGCATCGATTTTGTCAGGTCCGCCGGTGATTTCAACTGTTAGGCTATCGTTTGAGATGTCAATTATTCTGCTGCGGAAGACTTTGACAAAGTTTATTACGTCAGAGCGTATTTTGGAGTCAGTGATTTCAACTTTGATAAGGGCTATTTCGCGCATAACAAAGTTGCCTGATTCTAATTCTTCAACTTTTAGAACATCGATTTGTTTGGCAACTTGTTTGACTACTTGGTCAAGGGTTTTTTCGTCTGCGTTTACTGTAATGGTCATACGTGCGATGTCTTTTTGTTGTGTTGCGCCTACGGTTATGCTTTCGATGTTAAAGTTTCGTCGTCTAATCAGGTTAGAGATAGAGTGCAGTACACCTGGTTTGTTTTCAACTAGGACAGATATGATTTTAGTTTTTCCAGTTTCCATTAATAGTCACCTTTTTGTTGGGGTAATCCGCATCCTGGAGGTACAAAGGGTACCACATCAGTTTCTGAGCCAATAGGCACATCAATTACTGTTGTAACCTTACTATCCATGGCGGTTTTGATTGCTTTTCTAAATTCATCAATTGAAGATACACGAGTACCTTGTGCACCGTAGGCTTCAGCTAGTTTGACAAAGTTGGGTGTTTTGCCCAAGTTAATGGCGTTATAGCGTCGGCCATAGAGTGTTCGTTGCCATTGAGCAACCATACCTAACACACTATTATTTAGCACCAATACAATTACAGGAATGTCTTCCATAACGCTGCAGGCTAATTCTTGTTCAGACATTATAAAGCTGCCATCCCCTGCTATGTCAATAACTATGCGGTCAGGGCAGGCGACTTTGGCGCCGATTGCGGCTGGAAAACCAAAGCCCATTGTTCCAAGTCCGCCAGAGCTTATAAAAGTTCGTGGCTGCAGGGTTTGCATGTAGAGTGCAGACCACATTTGATTTTGCCCAACTTCTGTTGTAACAATACCGCTTGGGGGTAATAGTTTGCGTAGTTCGGATAGTAAGGCTTTTGGAACTAGGTCGCGGGGGTTTTCTTTTAGCAGAGGGCTTAGTTGTTCTTTTATTTCTTTAACTTTGTTTGTCCAAGCTTTATTTTCGCCTTTTCTTAGTTTTTCTGAAGTGGCGGTTAGTAACATGTTGAGAGAAGCTTTGGCATCTGCAATAATAGCTAAGTCTACCTCTATGTTTTTGTTGATTTCTGCGGCGTCCACATCTATTTGGATTTTTTTGGCGTCTTTTGCAAAAGTGTCCAAGTTGGTGGTTGCGCGGTCAGAGAGTCGTGTTCCTATTGCCAGTAGAACGTCGGCTTCGCCGATTAGTCGGTTAGCTGCAGGGTTGCCGTGCATGCCTATGCAGCCTAAGGATAGGGGATGGTTTTCTGGGAAGGCGCCTTTACCCATGAAAGTAGTTGTAACGGGAGCCATTAATAGGTCAGACATTTTGACGGCTTGGTCAGCTGCGTCTGCTAATATGACTCCGCCTCCAACTAGGAGTATGGGGCGTTCGGCTTTTGTTAAAAGTTCGGCGGCTTGGCTGATTTTAGCTGGGTCGGGGGGTTGTGGTAGTCTGTAGCTTCTGATGTTGGGTTTGTCTGTGAATTCGACGTCGGTAATGTTTGATTGTATGTTTTTGGGTAAATCAATTAATACTGGGCCAGGTCTGCCGGTGGTTGCGATGTGGAAGGCGTTGGTGACCATTTGGGGGATTTCTGTAACTGATTGGGGTTGATAATTGTATTTGGTGATTGCTGTTGTTATACCTAGTATGTCTGCTTCTTGGAAGGCGTCTCGGCCTATCATGTAGCTTGAGTTAATGCCGCAGGTGGGAATTTGGCCTGTTAGGGCGATTATGGGGCTTGAGTCCATGTAGGCGTTTGCGATGCCTGTTACTAGGTTTGTGGCTCCTGGTCCGCTGGTTGCCATGCATACGCCGGCGCGGCCGCTGGCTCTTGCGTAGCCTTCTGCTTCATGTGCAGCGCATTGTTCGTGTCGTGCTAGGATGTGGCGGATTTTTTTGTTGTCGTAGAGGGCGTCGTATACGGGAAGGATGGCGCCGCCTAAGATTCCAAAGATTGTATCAACCTTTTGTCGTTCAAGAGATTCTAAAAGTGCTTGTGCACCAGACATTTTTGGCATATTCAACTTTGTCTCCTATTTGTTAGATTGACGTTTAGACTGATGGTTATGTAAAAGTTATTTGAAAACCATGTGAAGGCAAGTTTAGAGATTACTCTGGGAGAATTATAGAATAAGTACCCGACGATCCCAACTATTGAGGTGACAATTCCTCATTTATTCTTGCCTCTTTAAATCTAAACATAGATGATGACACGTTATTTAAATAAAAACTTATCTGTAGAGTTAGAGTTTTTGGATTCTAAGAGGGTGTAATTCAGATTTTTATTTAAGAAAGTTTGAAACATAAGCTGGTTGTCTTTTTATTTGGGTAAGATTGTGTCAAATATTTAATTCTAAAGTAGAGTTCATCTTTTTTAGTAAACATGATCACTAATTTCTGCATGGGTGTAGCTCAATATTATTACAAGTAAAGTTTTGATAGGCATTAAATTATTATGCGGTTGTGGAAAGTAAGTAAGCTTGAATTGGGGTTGTTTTAATTATTAGAGGTTGGAGGTTGTCTGTTTGGTAGAAAAAAAATTTGGTTTGTTTAAATGTTAACCTTTATGTTCAAGGTTTTTAAGTATGTAGAAAAATGGGGTAGAATGTTTCTAATTACATAGTTTATATGTAAATAGTAAATAAATAAATGATAAATAACGTGACATGTGAGCATATAGGTGGTAGTTGTGTATAAATTTTAGACTGTTGGTAACAATGTTTGCACGTGTTTAATGCTTGGAGCATTTACAACATGTAGTAACACTGCAGCATCAGATTGACTGTGAAATTTGATGTGTTAAACACATGTAATATTTTGAAGTATCCATGCTGCAAATGAGGGTTAACATAATCGCTATTACGGCAGACATTTATTTGAGAGTTACAAGTATAGTTTGGGGAAATAAGTGGAAAAGAGCAACAAGTATTCTAATGAAAAGTGTGCCCAGATTCTTGTAGATGTTGAAAAGTGGTCTCAGGACTGTAAAAAACAGTCAGGTTACAAAAGTCTTTCTAGGGATGCTAAAAAAAATTTTTGTAATGTTACCGGTTTTTTTGCTGAAATGATGTATGGTTATCATCTTCAATCACCTGAACTGTGGACAGATGTTGCACTTCACAACATATTGACAGAAGTTTATCCTTACAATTTAATGGCGCAAGCATCCTATTATGAAATTGTAGAACCTATCTTGACAGTATTTCTCAAACACTTACAAAATAAAAAAATAGTTAACTCTGATAAAGCGCAAACTTTGCTTAATCAGTTAAAAATTGCTGCCCCTGAAATGCTGCGTCGTCTCAAAGATACAAACAATGACTTAACCAAGCAGCAGTTGTTAAAGGCCATAGCTAATCATCCGGAAATAGATTTAAACAGCACAACAACAATAAAAGATCCGCAAAAATTCTCTGAATTATTAAAAGAAGATACTGAATTTATTTCATTAGAAGAATTGGGGCTTAAAAAGCCAGGTCGCAATGATCCCTGTCCCTGTGGAAAAGGCGAAAAATACAAGAAATGTTGCATGTCTAAAAAAGTAAACCTCTACGAGACAGAAGAAGCAAACCCCTCCAGATCAAATTCACACGTTCAAAGTAACACTAAACCCACCCTTGATCAATGGACTCAACTATATGAAGCAGCCAAAGCCATCAAAAATATTGAACCTTGGGACTTTATGATAGAAACTGATTTAATAACCATCATGCTCCCCGGACGAAAAGAACCCATATACTGCTCAGTAATGGGCAGCACCGAAGAAGGCTGTGGCGTTAACATATACCCGGGCTATGAATCCATAACCGAGTTTTACCGTTTGCTTAAATCCTCCCCCGAAGACAAGTTTCTTCCCCTTATAGGGCTAGAGCAAACTTGTCTAACATGCTATTTTGGCGATAGAGATGAATTAACCTCTGAAGACCGTGAAATAATTAAATCTTTAAAACTACGTTTCCGCGGACAGGGCGAGTGGCCTTATTTTAGATCCATGGAACAAGGATATTTTCCATGGCAGCTTAACTCTGAACAAGCAGATCTGCTAATACAAGCATTACAAAATTTTGCCATGGCCTGCACCCACCTAGACAAACTGGAAGTAGATTTTGACAACAACGAAACACTCCTAAGATACTATTCACCTGAAAGAAAATCCTGGTTAAACAGAGCAGTAAAAATGCCGCCAATTCCAGAGTTTGAACGACAATTAATTGTAACCAATGAACAAATGCTATCAGACCTAAAAAAACAAAAACGCAACAACGATCAAAAACTTGAATTTGACATGGTACGCCTACCCATACCAATGCAAGACCCAGAAGAAGCCACAGAAGAAATACGCCCCCGCATCCCATACTTTATCATGCTAGTAGATAAAACAAACGAACAATTCCTTGATTACTGCCTAACAGACAGCGACACACCTGAAGAGGACGTACTTGAAATGCTCATAGGCCAAATAGAAGAAGAAGGCAGACCCCTATCCATAAACGTCCGAGATGACCGCGCAAACAGCTACATTAAAGACTTTTGCCAAAAAATAGGAGTAGAAACAATTGAAGGCAAAGGCACACCAACCATTGATAAACTATTTGAAACCATGCTAAAAGATCTACTCAAAGAAGCAGAAGAAGCAGCAAAAAAAGAAAAAGAAGAAGAGGACCAAAAGAGACAAACAGAATAACAGATAACCTGACAAAAAAACTTCCCACATTTTACCATAGAAAGAGTAACTATCAAAACAACTGACAGATAATCAAACAAGCACAGTTCTCTTAAGGCTGGAGTGTTTTTTCACCTAAAACCAAAGAGTCAACGTAGAGGTGTTACTCTTAACAAACACAAAAGATTATGAAAACACCCTAAACCCACTCAATTAGTAAACGGAAACCTGTCACATTGTACATCTCAGACACAAATTTAGAATTTACGAAAAACACTAACCATTTTTTAAAACTGGTTATAGATTCTTCAAAGGTTTTCTTTATCTGTACAAAATTTTTCTAAGAAAAGGCAGCAATAGTTGAAAAAATTCATGCTAAAAAAGAGAGGATGATTACTCATCCAACATTATGTACACATTGATTGCTGTGCTGTTATACGATGTAGCAGGCGCGTATCTGAGTGTTGCCTTTAGTATCCACGTAGACATTATAAGAGCCAACAGTGTAGGTATTGGCGGCATTGTTGTTAATACTGAAAGTCTGCGAAATAACATTTGTTGTTCCATCAGAGAGCTTTTCTGTAATGGTGATTGTTAGATCATTCTTGTTGCCATTAAGTTGCTTAACAACCGCTGTAGGAGAGACACTAACAACCGTTACATCGGGCTTAACTTCTGGTTCATAGATGTACCCTTCCCAACCACAAACCGAGCATAAAACACGTAAGTGGTCACCCTCACGGTAAAGAACTGTAAAGTCATGTCCAAGAGCAGGCACATAATTAGAGTACCATTTGCCACCAGTTGGCACATGCCAAAGCTCAGTGTAACCCTCAAGAGTACAAGTCGGATCAACAAACGTAGTCACCCACTCAACTGGAGGCACATACTGATTATTTGTAAGAGTTACAACAATAGTTTGCCCATTCGCCCTCACGGTAAGCACAATCTGCTGCCAATCATTTGTCTTCACAGCATCAACATAAGAATACTCACCAGTATAACCAACACCAGACACCCAAGTCTTAGCACCTTCCAAAATTGCACCATCAAACTCTACTGGATTTCCATCCATAGTAGCTACAACATTTTCCATAACAACAGGATAAGAGAGCCACACACGGAAAAAGCCACCCAAATCATACACATTAGCAAGGAGCACTGGAACATCATCACAATCACAAGGTGTACAATCCACACCATCACAGCAATCATCACCAGCTAAACAACCATTACACTCTTCACATTTAGAACACTTACACTCAACAGGCACATCCACCGTATACCAGAAAGTAATCACATTCAAAGACTCATCCTCAACAAGAACCAAAGACTTCTCAACCGCGTCTACCGAATAACCCTCAACATCAACAGCGACCTCTAC
>WQYG01000008.1 GCA_009781395.1 Candidatus Bathycorpusculum sp.
CTAGAACTTTTGAAGAGCTGCAAAAAGCACTAAAGATTGCCTTTAGTGAAATTACTCTTAGCGATATTAAAAACTGGTACAAACACGACGGATACAAGACAATGTCAATTTAAGTTGCTATATGGTGCGTGTTAGTTGGGTTATTTCTGTTTTTAGTTGTTTGTTTTCCTGTGTGAGTTGTTCTAGTTTTTGGCAGGTTGGGGGGTTGTACTTACGCAGGACATGATGAGGTTGGTTTATGGTGTGGTGTTGGTGGTGTTGTTTTGTTTGGGCAGTATGATGATGTAGGCTTGGTGTCCGATGTATTCTTTTGGGCACCCTATTTTTGCGCCGTTGCCTATGGGTGTTACTGTGCCTTGGTAGTATCCTGTTATGTTTGTTATTGTTAGTGTTGTTTGTGGGTTTTGTTTTTGTCTTGGCATACATAGTTTATACATTGTTTATACTTATAAGGTTTTTGGTGGCAAAACTCTTAAAAACGTTAATGAGCTGAATACATATCATACAAATAAGGATTATAACAAACAAAAAGGATATGACGATAATGAATACCACATCTAAACAATTATCAAGTATTTTACTAATTTTTTGTATAACTATAAGCATAGTGGCTTTTTCAACTCCCATAGTAACAGCCGCCACCGAGACCCCCCCAATGATAGTCGCTGGACATTTGCATTCTTTGGCTTTGAAAAGCGATGGCACCGTATATGCCTGGGGAAACAACAACAAGGGCCAGTTGGGAGATGGCACAACCACAAACCGACATGAACCAGTAAAAGTATCTGGCTTAACAGATGTATGTGCTATAGCCGCCGGAGAATATCATTGTTTGGTTTTGAAAAGCGATGGCACCGTATATGCCTGGGGAGATAACGAATTTGGTCAGTTGGGAGATGGCACAACCACAAACCGACATGAACCAGTAAAAGTATCTGGCTTAACAGATGTATGTGCTATAGCCGCCGGAAGTTTGTATTCTTTGGCTTTGAAAAGCGATGGCACCGTATATGCTTGGGGAGACAACTATAGAGGTCAGTTGGGGGATGGCACAACCACAGACCGTTATGTGCCTGTACAAGTAGCTAGCTTAACAGGTGTAAGTGCTATAGATGCGGGATATTTGCATTCTTTGGCTTTGAAAAGCGATGGCACCGTATATGCCTGGGGATACAACAACTATGGTCAATTAGGTGACGGTTCTACTACAAGACGCCCTACGCCTGTGCAAGTGTCGGGTTTATCGGGGATTAGTGCCATAGCCGCTGGCGACCAACATTGTTTGGCTTTTAAAAACGATGGCACCGTATATGCCTGGGGAAACAATTATTTCGGTCAGTTGGGAGATGGCACAACCACAAACCGTAACACACCTGTACAAGTATCTAGTTTAACGGGTGTAAGTGTTAGTGCCATAGTCGCTGGAGGTTTTCATTCTTTGGCTTTGAAAAGTGATGGTACGGTTTGGGCTTGGGGGCGTAATCTATATGGTGAGTTGGGGGACGGTACCACCACAGACCGTTATGTGGCTGTGCAAGTATCAGGTTTATCGGGTGTATGTGCTATAGCCGCCGGATATGGGTACTCTTTGGTTTTGAAGGGTGATGGTACGGTTTGGGCTTGGGGTGATAATGAGGTTGGGCAGTTGGGGGATGGCACCACCACACAACACAATACACCCATACAGGTAACAGGACTCATTCTATCAACCCCTTCTACACCCCCATCTGCAACTATAAACGGCAGCAACTCCGCTATCGGCAATGTGGGCGACACAGTTATCATAAACTTTTACGATTTCACTGCTAATGGCGAGGTAGGCCTCTTCTGGGATGAATTATCTTTTGAGTGCATGATAAACTCTATTCAGCTAACCAACGATGATATCGACGGCGTTTTTATGCAAGTTATTCCAGAGGATATTTGTGGCATACATACTTTAATCGTAGCAGAACTAACTCCTGCTGGAACTATTGATACTGCTCAATGCGTTGCAGTATACTTTACGATTAACCCAAGCATTACCCTATATCCAACAGTAGTTCACATAGGCAATGCTATAACAGTTACGGGAACAGGTTTTAACGCAAAAGTAGCTGTTGATGTCTTTTTCAACGATGTCCAAGTGGATACCGATCCTGATTCAGTAGAAACAGATGATTTGGGTAGCTTTATAGCAACTTTTCAAGTGCCTACAGGCACAAGTGCCGGCGATTATGAGGTTGCTGCATATGACGGAGACAACCATGTGAAGACACAGCTTTCAATCTATCCAGAGTTTACTGTAACTGTTAATACTGATTTGTCTACATATACTCAGAATTCTATAGGTAGTTTCCAATTAACCAGTACAACACCAGTAGACGGTGTAATTGAGATTTATACTCCGGAGGATAAACTCTTTGGCACCCTAAATATTAAGGCTGGAAATTGGGAATTAGACATCACAACAGGGTTATTTAATTATGTGGAGGGAAGTTTTCCAGCGGATGGTAATACAAAGTTTATGCTTTCAGCTGGTGCAAAAATAGGTGAGTACACATGGGTTGTAACTTTTGTTAATGCAGGTGTACCCGTGGTTTTTGATGGAGCCTTTAAAGTTGTTGATAAAAACATAGACATTATTCCTGGACCTCCAGGTGAACCAGGACCACAAGGAGAACCAGGACCACAAGGAGAACCAGGACCACAAGGAGAACCAGGTGATACCGGAGCAAAAGGTGATACCGGAGCAAAAGGTGATACCGGAGCAAAAGGTGATACCGGAGCAAAAGGTGATACCGGAGCAAAAGGTGATACCGGAGCAAAAGGTGATACCGGAGCAAAAGGTGATACCGGAGAGAGCGGGGCTGATGGGGCTCCAGGTGTTGATAGCACTCAAAGTTCAGCTGAACAAAGTTGGTTAATAACTGCTGTTGCTGTTTTAGCCGCTGTCTCTTTAGTTCTTGGCGTAGTGTCAACGTTTCTTGTCTTTACGTTACGCCGAAAAACACGTCTCTAAACTAACTTTTCTTTCTTTTTCTTTTAGGTTAATTTTAGGTAATGTCTCAAAGTAGGTGGCGGACAAAAATGTTCGTTATGTCTTTAGTTTAGAGGTGGAGAATGATGATTTGGTTGCTTTGAGTTCATTTTGTGGGTTTATCAATAAGGGGTTGTTTGGGAATTGTTGGTACGGTAGGGTGCCGTCTTTTGTTTTTTAGTGTGTTGTTTGGTTTATAGTTCTAACTTTGGTAAGTTGCCCAATATGTCTATATATTTCTAAAATTATCCATGTGTTAGTGTTGTAGATGCAGCTGGGGAAAGCATTAAGACGAGTTGGGTGTAAATTTGGAAGGATATGTTTCTTTGCACTTACTATACGGGCTTTATGTGGAGATGTAGAGTCTTGTTTAGTACATGAAAGGATTGTCTAAACATAGTTTGTGTATGATTTGAAGGGTTATGGAACTATTTCCATTTTGCAGGTAGGAATTACTTATGGCTTGACCAGATGTAGAGATAACAAAAATGAGTGTGATTGGTATGATGTATAAAACACCTGAAGATTTCATGGAGTATGTAAAAAGTAGGAATCCTAATCAACCAGAGTTTCATCAAGCAGTTCATGAGGTTGTTACGTCGGTTTGGTCGGTGATTGAGAGCAATCCCAAGTATCAGGCGGCTAGTATTTTGGAGCGGATGATTGAGCCTGAGCGTGTATTGATATTTAGGGTTACTTGGACTAATGATAAAGGTGGTGTTGAGGTAAACAAGGGTTATAGGATTCAGATGAATAGTGCCATTGGACCATACAAGGGCGGTATTCGTTTTCATCCAAGTGTTAATTTAAGTATACTAAAGTTTTTGGCTTTTGAACAGGTGTTTAAGAATTCTTTAACCACTTTACCTATGGGTGGTGGTAAGGGTGGGACGGATTTTGATCCTAAAGGTAAAAGTGATGCGGAAATTATGAGGTTTTGTCATAATTTCATGTTGGAGCTTTCACGGCATATTGGTCCAAATACTGATGTTCCGGCAGGGGATATTGGGGTTGGTGCACGGGAAGTGGGCTTTATGTTTGGAATGTATAAGAAGCTTCGAAACGAGTTTACAGGCGTGCTGACGGGTAAGGGTCTTAATTGGGGCGGTAGTTTGATTCGGCCAGAGGCGACGGGTTATGGGGTTACTTATTTTGCGCAAGAGATGCTTAAAACGCGTAATGAAGATTTTAAGGGTAAGATTGTTGCCATTTCAGGGTCGGGTAATGTTGCTCAATATGCGGTGCAGAAAGTAAACGAGTTAGGAGGTAAAGTAGTGACGTTATCTGATAGTAATGGAACCATATATGATAGTGAGGGCATTGATAATTCAAAACTCGCATACGTAATGGATTTGAAGAATAAACGTAGAGGCCGAATTAAAGAGTATGCAAGTGAATACAAGAATGCAGAGTATCTTGAGGACAAACGACCTTGGGGAGTTAAATGTGACGTGGCATTACCTTGTGCTACACAAAACGAAATCAGCGAAGAAGATGCAAAGACTTTGATTAACAATGGCTGTTACTGTATAAGCGAAGGCGCTAACATGCCCACTGTACCCGAAGGCGTAAAGGTGTTTCTCAAAAACAAAGTGTTATACGGACCAGGAAAAGCAGCCAACGCAGGCGGCGTAGCAACCTCAGGCTTAGAAATGACACAAAACAGCATGCGCCTTGCATGGACACGCGAAGAAGTTGACACACGCCTAAAAGCAATCATGACATCCATTCACCAAACCTGCGTCAAATACGGCAAAGAAGACGATTTCATCAACTATGTTAAAGGCGCAAACATTGGCGGCTTTGTAAAAGTAGCCGACACCATGATAGATCAAGGAACACTTTAACCCACACAACACACACTATAGGGACAATAAAGAGTGTTCCTGTATGCCGTGAACACAATATTCATGTGCATCATCAAGGCTACAGGTTCACACTTTTTAATTTTTTTATGATGAGATGTTATTTATTTTAGTTAGTTAGATTGGAGATAGATTGTTTTTTAGAATTGTAGTGTATTGTGAGTAAAAGGGTATAATTTTAAATGTGAGAGAGGGTAAAAGTTTGGTATGTGACATGGTATGAAAGCGCTTGTCCTTGAAGAAATAAAAAATCTTCATCTAGTTGATAGGGAAATGCCTGTTTGTGACGATGATCATAATGCTGATGAAGTGTTACTAAAGGTTAATTATTGTTCTGTATGTCGGACTGATGCAAAGATGTGGTTCCAAGGTCAAAGAGATCTAGTTTTGCCAAGAGTTTTAGGTCATGAGATTTGTGGTCAAAAACTTGATTCAAAGGAGCAATATGTTGTTTGGCCGGCAAGGGTGTGTAATAAGTGTTCTAACTGTAGAAATGGGGTAGAGAATCTTTGCAGTAATCTTCAAATTATGGGGTTTCATCGTGACGGGGGATTTGCGCAGTACGTAAAAGTGCCCAAAGAAAGCCTTATAAGAGTACCTGAAACTGTTCCTGCGGAAATTGCTTGTATGACAGAATTGTTATCTTCAGCAGTAAATGCCGTTGAGCAGGTTGGTTTGCAGAAAGATCAAAATGTGCTCATTTTTGGCGGGGGACCTGCGGGGTTGATGCTTGGGTTGGCTTGTAAATTCTTTGGTGCTATTCCATTTATTGTTGAAAAAGACCATAAAAAACGTGGAAGAGTACAGCCGTTCTGTAAAAGTGCAGATATTCACCTATCTGACGATGAGATAGAAAAAGAGGGTTTTTTTGAGAGGTTTGATGTTGTGATAAATGCTGCGCCATATTCAGATATTTTGTCGGAGGGGATTTTGAGGTTAAATGTGGGGGGTAAATTTTGTTTATTTAGTGGGTTTATAAAAAATGTTAACCTGCCAAGTGATTTATTAAATGAGGTTCACTATAGGCAGTTAACTATAATTGGAGCTTATGGGAGTACGAAACGTCAAATGGTGGTGGCTTTGAAAATTTTAGAAGCCAATACTCAAAGTATTGGGTTGTTGATTGATAAAATAATAGGTCTTGAAAGTGTTCCATTAGTGTTGCCTGAGATTTTACAGGGTCAGGCTTTGAAGTATGTTGTAGATTTGCAGAAGGGTGAGGTTTTTGGTAACTGAGGAGAAATTAAGAGCCTTTGGTCAATTGATTTGTAAGGTGGCATCGGGTAAAACTTTGACTAGGGAGGAGTCTTGTGAGGTGTATAGGCAGATTATTTTAAATGAGCAGCCTGAGCTTCAGCAAGGAGCTTTTTTGGTAGCACATATTACGCGTAAGCCGACTACAGAGGAGCTGTCAGGTGTTTGGGATGCGCTGGACAGGTTTGATACGGAGAAGTTTAAGGCGGAGGTTGGGGGTGCTGTGTGTGATATTGTGGGTACGGGTTCGGATGCTCTAAAGACTGTGAATGCTTCTTCGCCAGCGGCTCTTATTGCATCGGCTTGTGGAGTGCCTGTTGCTAAGAAGGGGGCTAAGAAAGTGACTGGTGTTTCGGGGGCTTCGGAGATTTTTGAAATTTTGGGGGTTAATTTGTCAAGTCCTATGAGTAAGGCTAAACAGAGTTTAGAGAGGTATAATATTTGTTATATGCCAGGGGAGGCTTTTTTGAAGTCGGGTTGGGCGCGGCTTATTCAGTATATGCGGTTTACGTCTGCGTTTAATATTGTTGGTCCGTTGACGTTGCCGTGTGAGAATACGAGTTGTATTGTTATTGGGGCTTATGCGCCTGAGGTGTGTGATCAGCTTGTTGCTATTTTGAAGGAGATTGGAATTAAACGTGCTGTAGCGCCTTATGGCATGGTTAACGGTGTTGAGAGCAGCAGGGGTATTGATGAGTTTTCGCCATGTGGTCCAACAAGAGTAGTTGAGTTAAAAAATGGAGAAATTCAAAACTATATTGTGGAACCTGAGGATTTTGGTATAAAAACGCATCCAAGCTTTGATGTTGCTTCCTTTAACAAAGCCTATGATAACGCCATGGCTATCAGACGAGTACTTTCAGGTGCTCATAACGATAATGCTAAGGATGGTCCATTGGCTGATTTGTTTTGTATGAACGCTGCAGCTGCTTTGTATGTATCAGGCATCAGTGATTCTTATAAGGATTGTATGGAGAGGGCACAGGAAGCATTACGTTTAGGCAAAGCTTTGAAACAACTTAACTATTTAGTTAATCAACAAGCCTAAATCAGCAGGCAACAAGAGCAGTATTTAGATTTCAACTGTAAGAGAAAGCGCATGCAGAAAAAATAAAAAAAGTAACAGCAACAGGCTTCATGTTTTGCTGTCAGGTTATTGCCGGTTGAGAGGCATTTAATGTGTGTTAGACTGTTTTTTGCTGAGGATTTTTGTTACAAATACATTTTTTAATTGACCAAAGAGTTTTGTTAATTGACCAAAGAGTTTTGTTACAAAGGTACCTGCTGTTTGGCGGTGTTTTACGATGAAGGGTATGTTGTCAAAGAGTCTAAAGATTTCACACATTATCGTAGGCACTATGGATAAACCTATTACAATTAACCAGTGGATACCGCCTATAGAAGAGAGGCCAAAGACGTGGTTAAACGGTGTTATGACCAACGCGGCGAGCACAAAGAGCATAAGAACTGCACATCCGACTAGGGGTTTATTGTTTTTGATGGGAGTTTTAAAGATGGATTTTGTGCTGCGTACGTTGAAGACGTGAATTATGGAGGTCCAGCTTGTAATTAGAAAAGCCATCGTCCGCCCTATACCTACTGAGGGGGTAACTGTTCCAGATACTGTAGAGAAAGCACCTATATAGAAACCTATTAAAACTACAATTGAACAGAAAATGGTCTGTTGAATAATTAAACGGAACAAGTAGCCGTTGAAAAAGCTTTCATTACGTTTTATTGGCGCGTTATCCATAACTTTTGGATCAAATTCTTCACGAGAAAGATTTATACCCGGAATACCATCGCCTAGCAAGTTAATTAGCAATAGCATAACAGGTGTTAATATGATGCCCCAACCAGCCATTTGGGCAAATAGCATAATGATAATCTCGCTGAAATTACAGACTATTAAGAAGGCAATTGTTTTTTTGATGCTTTCATAAACACATCTGCCCTCACCTACGGCTTCAACAATAGTTGCAAAGTTGTCATCAACTAGAACCATGTCAGATGCGCTCTTGGCTACTTCGGTGCCAGATTTGCCCATGGCAATGCCGATGTCAGCTACTTTAAGGGCGGGAGCATCGTTTACACCATCCCCCGTCATAGCGACAACTTCTCCATTGGTCTGCCAAGCTTTTACAATACGAAGCTTATCTTCAGGAGATACTCTAGCGTAAACTGAAAAGTTTCTAACAGTGTCATTTAGCTCTACATCAGATATTTCTGCAAGATGAGCCCCCGTCATAACCTGTTGACCTTCTTCTAAAATACCCAAGTCTTTTGCAATAGCAGTTGCAGTTGCAGCGTGATCGCCTGTAATCATTACGGTACGAACACCAGCATGTTTTGCCTTTTCTATGGCATCTGCTACTTCAGGACGAGGCGGATCAATTAGACCAACAAGACCATACAGTTTAAGATCATACTCTACTTCAGCTAAATTACTGTTATCAGGTCGCTCGTCAATATGTTTACCAGCCAAAGCGATGACACGTAATGCTTTTTCAGCAAGCTCATCATGAACACGTTGCGCTGTTTCCAAATCAGAAACATACTCAGGAGAAATATGTAACCGATCAAGTGCACCTTTAGTTAATACTATATAACCACTGTCTTTGTCTTTTAAGACAACGGTCATCTTTTTCCGTTCAGAAGAAAACGGAATTTCTGCCACTCGCGGATATTCATGTATAGCTTTATCTACAGTGTAACCTTTTTCATTCAAAAGCCTAAGTATACCAATTTCTGTGGCATTACCCATATACACCTTATTTCCATGCTCATCAATCTCAAAGGCAGCATTACCAGCCATAGCCAATTGTTTAAGAAACAGATTTTGATTTTCAGAAAACTCTACATCATCAGCAAAAGGTTCTTCGCCACAAACCCAAAGACGCTTAACGGTCATACGATTTTGAGTAAGAGTACCAGTCTTATCTGAACAAATTACAGAAGTATTACCCAAAGTTTCCACCGCAGGAAGCTTTCGAACAAGGGCATGCTTCTTTACCATCCGCTGCACACCATTTATCATAGTTAAGGTAACAATTAATGCAAGAGTTTCAGGAACCGCCGCCACCGCCAAAGCAATAGCAACTAGAAGCATATCACCAAACTCAGCACCACCACTCAAACCCATAGCCATAATAATAAAAGCAGAAATAAGAGCTATACCACAAATAGTTTTACCAAGCTGATCAAGACGCAACTGAAGAGGAGTTTTTGAAGATTTACTACCACGCAGAAAACCAGCAATACGCCCCATCTGAGTATTCATACCAGTAGTAGTAACTACGGCCGTACCACGACCCGCCGTAACAACACACCCAGTAAAAATCATATTATCCTGATCGCCTATAGGCATATTCCCAGAAAGCGTAAGAGAAGCATCTTTTTCTGCAGGTTCACTTTCACCCGTCAAAGCAGACTCATCAGAGAAAAAGCCCGTTGTTTCAAGCAACCTAGCATCAGCAGGAACAATGTTACCCGTCTCTAGAAGAACTATATCCCCAGGAACTATCTCAGAAGTATCTATATTCTGCTTAACACCTCCACGCAAAACAACACAAATAGGAGAATTCAACTTTGCCAAAGCCTCAAGCGCCTTCTCAGCCTTACCCTCCTGAGTAAGCGCCAAAATAATATTCATAACAACTACAGCCAAAATAACAAAAGACTCAATCAACCCATCACCCTCATGAAGAAATGCTAACAAAAAAGAAAGCCCTACAGCAACCAACAAAACCATAACAGAAACATCCCTAAGCTGATTAAGAATTTTTTGAAGCAAACCAGCTTTTTTGGGAGGATTCAGTATATTTTTTCCTTCACTCTCTTGACGCCTGACAACTTGCTCTTGAGATAAGCCAACATTAGGTTTTACATCCAACTTTTCCAATACAGATTGGGCATCCAATTCGTACCAGTTAATGTCACCTTGCTTTTCCTTTTCCATAGCCATCTCAACTTCAATATTTACATAATGATGCAGCTAAGCACACGCAAAACAGCACCACCTTCTATAAACTGTCCTATATATCAGCTTTCGCCAACTACACCAAGTATTTCCATAAACCCACCACAAAACCCCAACACCAAAAAAGAAACAGAACTACCAAATTAATAAACAAGAAATAGAAAAAGCAAGTGAGAAATTAATTATGAAAATGATTTGCCCTATCGGCGATATAAAAGGAAGATTACAACAAAGAGGAAACAGCAGACGAACACAACAGTATATGGGACGTAAAGAAGGAAAGCGTATCTATTCTCGTCACAAAATGGACTTACTTGGACATACACCAATGGACGTAAAAACCCTCAAATTGAACTTTAAAAATGGAAGAGTGGCGGACGAGGAGGGATTTGAACCCTCGACCCCCAACTTAGGAGGCTGGTGCTCTATCCGTGATTGTTGATGGTTACAGCAATCAATCCGTACTGAGCTACTCGCCCATTTTTTATGATCAACACCAGTAGAGGCATTGGGTGTTATAACTTTAACGTTTAACTTGGAGAACAGTATAACTTGGATTTGTCTAACAGATTTTGCAGGAGGTTTGTTGAGCATGTTATTTGACCACCGTGAATATGTAGTAGTGTAAAATTGTGCAATTTATTTGTTGAAGCGTAAGACAAAAATAGTGTTACGCCTATTGAAGCGTGTATTTTTCATTGGTGAGTTTATGCTTAAAGATTTCAATTTGATAGCGACCACGGTTCGAGGTAATGAGCGTGCTATGATTAACGAGATTTTGTTTTTGTTAAAAGATCATCTGGGTGATCAAGAAGCAGCTGCGGTTAAGACGGGTGTACGGGGGATCGTTGTTGCTAGGACAAGTTTGAATCCTTATGTGGTTGTGGAGAAACTTTATGGTTTGCTTAGTGAGCGCCCGTATGAGTTTCGGTTTGCGTTGCGCATTATTCCAATTGAGTGTGTTGTACCAACTGATTTAGAGTTGATAAAGCAGGCGTGTTTGAAACTTGCATTGCGCATTGGAGAGGGGGAAACTTATCGAATTACTGTTGAGAAACGGTATACTATGCTTCATTCAATGGACATTATTTCTGCGGTTGCTGCTGAGGTGGAGCGTAAAGCAGATATGGAAAGCCCAGATAAAATTTTGCTTATTGAAATTATGGGTGCTGTGACAGGGATTTCGTTGATTAAGCCCAGAGAGATTATATCTGTTATGAAGGAGAAAATGATTTAAAATTTTGTAGCTAATAACGCTATTTTTTCAGTCATCAAGTTTACAAGAGCTAAGTCAGTTGTTTCTCTGTTTTTAATAGTTGCTTGGATCATTGAGGGGGTTATGTTGAAGGTTTGTTGGATTTGGCTAGTTTTGTTTGGCGTTAAATCCAACACTGCATCGCAAGGGTCTGTTTGTAAACTTTGAGATATATCGTTGAGGGTGGCTGTAATCTGGTGTTTGTTTTCGCTAATTATCGTTATTGCCATCTCGGTCATGTCAGGTTTTAGGCCGATTGTTTGTATTGCTTTCTGTATTTGATGTTGTGTGGAGGCATATAGCAGGGTTTCCATTGCTAAACTTTTTGAAAGGTTTGTGTGGTTTTTAAAGGCATAGAGAGCATGTAGAGTTGCAAAGTATAGATGTTTGGGGGTTGCAATTAGGTTGGAGTTGAAGAATTGGATCCAGATATGTTGTTGCTTGTTTTTTCGGTTGTCTTTGAGGTAGGCGGTTGCCTGTTCGGCGCAGATTTTTTTGAAGCCAGTGATTTCGGCGTAAAAATTAAATTCTTTGAAAAAATGTAGAGTCAAAGTTGTGGCTCCTGTATTGTTTTTAGAATTTGCGCTAAAAGTTGTTTAGGTACGCCTGCTTTTATTAGTTTGGTAAATTCATTATTTGCTGTTTGGGCATCTTTATGTTTTTGGAGGATGTGTTGTAGTGTTTCTTTGATTTCCCATGGGAAGACTATCCAGCTGTTGGCGGTTTTTTCGGCATAGTCTGGGGGGGTTTGAGTTGTTGTTTTTGTGTATAGGGTGGCGGTTTTTGTTTCTGTAGCTCCTTTTTGGGTGAGGTGTTGTTTTGCGAGTTTTAGGCTTTGTCCTGAGTCGGAGATGTCATCGACTAGGAGGATTTTTTTGTTGGCTATGGGGATAGTTAGGGGTTGTTTGAGTGTGGGGTGTTTGTTTGGTTGGGCGATGTTGGTGTAGTATTTGATTTCGATGGTGCTTGTTGTTATTATTGTTGTTTGGGGGTTTTTAAGTGCGAGGAGGTCTGTTAGAATACGTGCGGGGATAGTGCCGCCTTGGGCTATGGCAATTATGATGTCGGGTTGGAAGGGGGTTTTGTGGATTTTTTGGGCTTGGTTTAGCAGCATTTTATGGATTTGGTTCCATGTTGGTGCTTCGTATTGAATAGGATTTGCCAAGGGTTTGCCTCATAGGAGATAGTCTTGCTTGTTATAAAAATACTGTGTTGGTATGTTTGTTAAGTGTAGAGTTATTGTTGGAATATAAGAGAGGGCTTGATTATACTGCTAATGTGACCAGTTTAATCTGTCATAAAATAGAAAATAAGCGTAAGGGTTTGTTTTTTGGGTTTTATTTGTTTTATTTTTTTCTTTTGTTTATGAAAAAAAAAGTTTTTATGAGACGTTTATGGAAGTGTATTTGTTAGTTTTTATTGATTTTGGGGAGGTGTGAAGGTTTAGTTTACGTGAACGTTTTTTTACTGTTTAAATATGATTTAGTATGACAGAAATATTGTTTATTAACATATAATACTACGATAGATTTTTTACTGTACAAGACATCTACAGACATGTGTCATAAAGCGCAATACAGCATTTAAGGCAACTACAAGATATAATACAGTAGTTGAAATAAAAAGGCCTGGAAGGAAAGACATGGGAAATATCGAAACCGAGGAAAAAACAAAACGCATCTTAAAAAACCCTAAACTTGCAGCAATTAAAACAGTTCTTGAAAAAGATCACGCAATTGACTGCCTACTACTACTCTACATGGACAAAGGAAGATGGAAAGACGCCAAAGAATTCATAACAGAAAACAAACTCACCCTAAGCGATGGCACATTTAGATCCAGAATGATTGAAATCGAAAACCTAGGCCTAGCCCAAAGCGGACGCATAGACCCACTAAAAAAATACTACCGAAAAACAGAACTAGGCGAAAAAGTCGCAGAACACCTACTCGAACTCTTCGACAACCTATAAACAAAAACACCCAACCCAAAAATTTTCACTACCCCAAAAACTCGGTTCACCCCTATAACTACGGGACAAAAACCAATTTCTGCCCTTTTAAAAACTAAACACAAAACTCAAATCAAACCACCCAACCCACACTTATATACAAAAACTACAAAATAACAGTTTAAACTTTAAATTCATGAAAAAAGTTGGCAAGGTTCTGTTAAAAACATTTTGCACACTCTAAACTGAAAAAATAACCAAGAACAAAATAACAAAAAAATAAAACTTGAGTTTCAAATAACATAAACCCTTATATTTTCAATAAGCTTCCTTGTTTTAGAGGAATTGACATGCATAAGAAACTTTTAATTCCAGGACCAACAGAAGTTAGTAAAGAAATCCTACAAGAGCAAACCAACTACCTCATAGGACACAGAGAAAAAGAGTTTTCAACACTATACGGAGGAATTACGGACAAATTGACCAAATTCTTCCAGTTAACATCAGACATAAAACCAACTGTAACCACAGGCTCAGGTACACTGTGGTTTGACATCGTATCTAGAAGTGTAGTAAAACAGAAAGCACTTGCATGCGTAAATGGGGCATTTTCAAAGAGAGCTGCACAAACACTTCAAGCATGTGGCAAAGAAACAGATATACTTGAAGTAGAAATGGGTAAAGCCATCAAACCAGACATGGTTGCAGAAAAACTTGAAAAGGGCAAATATGACACCGTGACAGTTTGTCACAATGAAACATCCACAGGTGTTCGCAGCCCCATTAAAGAAATTGCGCAAATGATACGCAAAGATTACCCAGAGGTCATATTAGCTGTTGATGCAGTGTCATCATTAGCAGGCGATAAACTGATTCCCTCAGAAATCGGCTGCGACATAATGTTTAGTTCCACACAAAAATGTTTTGCGCTACCACCAGGATTAGCAGTTGGGTTAGTCAGTGACCGAGCAATCGAGCGGACAAAAACCGTGCCAAATCGTGGCGGATATACAGATTTGGTTGAAATTTTTGAGTTTGAAAAGAAACAGCAAACACCGTCCACACCAAACATAAGCTTACTATACGCGTTAGATAAACGTATGGAACTTTTGCTTGCTGAAACCTATGACGGAGTCTATCAACGCCATCTGGACATGGCAAACTATACACAAGAATGGGCAAAGAAACACTTTGCAATGTTCCCTGAAGCAGGCTACGAATCAATCACCGTTAGCTGCATAAATAACACACAAAACAAAGACGTTAAAGCATTAAACAAACAACTTGCAGAAAAAGGCTATCTGATTTCTGCAGGTTATGGCGCGTTGGCGGATAAAACCTTCCGCATAGGTCACATGGGCGAATGGAGACTTGAGGACATAAAACAGGTCATCAACCTGATTGACGAAATCTGGCAAATAGGCAAGTAAAAATCAGAGATGCTAAAATCTATAGGTGATAGTTGCTTTGGTGCAAGTAAAATTTGCACAAGGTTACAAGGGACTATTTTTAGCATTCTGACTAACAATACGTGTTGCTGGGACGTTTTAATTGTCAGGCCAGCATCACACTATTGGAGGAGATTTTAGAAGAAGATAATTTGTTATTGTTCTTCATCGGTGTGTTCAAACTGAAGGGTCACAGTTAAAGGTTAGTGTGTATTAGCTACGCTATGTCTTAGAAATATTTGAGGGATTCCTTTGGTTGATGTGAGACCGTTTAGAGCTATAAAGTACACTCCTAAAGCGGGTAATCCTGAAGTGTTGGTTACTCAGCCTTATGACAAGATTGACTTTAAAATGCAGCAAGAGTACTATGAAAAGTCGCCCTACAATTATTGCCGTTTAATTTTACCAATAGAAGCAGACAAGTATCAGATTGCGCAGCAGCGTATTGCGCAGTGGTTAAAAGATGGCGTGATGGAGCGTACGATGTCGCCGGCAGTTTTTGTTGCGCGTCAAGTGTACATTATTAATGGAAAAAAACAGGTACTTACAGGCCTTATTGCTGCTTTACGGTTGTATTCTTACAATGAGAATGTTGTTTTTCCTCACGAGTTTACACATTCAGCACCAAAGGCAGATCGGTTAAATATGTTGCGAACTGTGCAGAAGGATCTTGAACAAGTTTTCCTGATGTATCCGGATTCGGAAGGTAAGTCTGTTGAGTTCTTCAGAGAGATTACAAAGTCTACACCGCTGGTCAGTGTCACAGATCCAGATGAGGTAGAGTATACTGTTTGGGAAGTTACGGATTGTGAAAAGATTCAGTTCATTCAACAGGTGTTAAGTGAGAAGTGTATGGTTATAAATGATGGTCATCATCGGTATGAAAGCGCTCTTGCTTATCGTGATGAAATGCGTGCCAAAGAGGAGGCAGGGGTTTGTAGTGATGATTTAGCGTTTAATTTCCACATGTGTTACATGGTACCTGTACAGGATGAGGGGTTAACAATTTTGCCGACACATAGGTTACTTAAAAAAACAAAGATAACTCCCAAGGTTATAGAAGAGTTCAAACGTTACTTTACAGTTACAGATATTGTACCAGATGTTGAAGCTTTAGACAAGTATCTTGCAGAACACATTGACGAGCATGCATTCTGTGTTTATGATGGAAAAAATGCTTACGGTTTAACGTTGAAGCATGATGAGAGAGTTTATCAATTTGTTAACGCTCACACGTCAAAGGAAACTAAAATTTTTGATGTTGTCATTTTACGAGATATTGTGTTTAAAACTATTTTGAAAACAGAAGAATTGAAAATTGATGAAAACATTATCTATGTGCGATGGACCAAAGCAGCCATGGAAAAAATTAACCAAGGAGAAGCTAGTGTAGCGTTTTTTGTAAATCCAATTAGTGCCAAAGCGGTCTTAGAACTCGCACTACAACATGAGCGTTTACCAGAGAAAAGCACCGATTTTTACCCTAAACCATTGTCAGGCTTTGTAATGATGGACATTTCATC
The DNA here is from genome assembly GCA_009781395.1 of Candidatus Bathycorpusculum sp. Classification (GTDB taxonomy): domain Archaea; phylum Thermoproteota; class Bathyarchaeia; order Bathyarchaeales; family Bathycorpusculaceae; genus Bathycorpusculum. Next base: position 16,295 of record WQYG01000008.1, read on the forward strand.
ATCAGAAAAACTCTAATTCCTTTTTTCACAAACCACACTAACAGGCATACTCAAAGATGCTAAGTAGCGTAGACCATGTGATTAGCACAAAAGTTGAGTATACGTCGTCACATGTTAACGAAAAAATCTTCAAGGATTGTATTCATTTGCTTTTTGATAGGGAACGTTATGAAAACTAAAGACACTATAAAATAGGTTGAGGAGAAAATAAATGTATAGTGCGTGTACAGCTTGACAGTATTTGTAGGTTCAGTAGTTAAATATGTGCATCATAGAGAGCCAAGGCATTTTAAGCCGGGGTAATCATCTGCGCAGCAAGTCATTTTCTCTATAAGAGCCATGTTTAAACCAGTTACTTCTACAGCATCAGGCATGTCAGATAAAGGTTTTAAAACAAAAGCTCTTTGCAAGTATTCTTTATGGGGTAAGGTCAAGCCTTTTGTGTTAATCACGCATCCGCTATAGGCGATTATGTCAATATCTATAAGTCTTGGACCCCATCTAAAAGTTTTTTTTCGCCCCAAATTATTTTCAATACTCTTAATTTGACTATACAATTCAAAAGGATTTAGCGTTGTTTCAATGAGAATTGCGGCGTTATAAAACTTTTCTTGATCGATATAACCTACAGGTTCTGTTTCATACAATTTAGACTTATTTAATACAGTTATACCCGTGGAATCAGACAACATTTCCAGTGCTTTTTGGATATTTTGATTTCTGTCACCGACATTTGACCCCAATGCCAATACAGCTTTATATTCAACGTCTACTCCTGCCTTTGGAGCTACACCTGTATTAACAACGACACCTTCGGAGCGTGCTTTCACATTTTTAGCCTGCATCAAAATATAATCTCGGCTTTTTTCAACCTCCACACCAATACAATCAACTTGCCCAGCTAAGGGTGCATTATTTTTCACAGTCCGAATTTTAATTCGTTGTATACGAGAATCATACAAGAAAACTTTTTCCATAATAACATACGAAAGCCGCTCAACAAGCAGGAAGCTTTGTGTTTCAACAACGGATGTTATTATATCATAAATACCAGCATAATTAACGGTATCTTGTAAATCATCACTTAAATAAGACTTTGAAATGTCGGCCCACAATTCCACATCCACAGTAAAAGCTTGAGGATGCTTCCTTTCAAAATCCAAAACACCATGTTTTCCCCAAACTTTTACACCTTCAATTACTATTTTATCAAAAGTTACATCGTAACTAACCGTTTACACGCCCCTAACCATTGCATCACTCATCTTTACAACCCTATACATTTCTTTCACATCGTGCACCCTTATAAAATCACTTCCTTTAGCAATTCCAAGGGTAACAGTAGCAGCAGTACCTTCAACCCGCTCATTTACAGGAAGACCTAAAACTTTACCTATCATAGATTTTCGTGAAGTCCCCAACAAAACAGGATATCCAACACATTTAAGCTCATCTAACCGGCGCATAATTTCCAAATTTTGCTCCACCGTTTTACCAAAACCTATACCCGGATCCAAAATAATATTCTCTTGTTTTAACCCTGCCTTCAAAGCTATATCAACACTCTTTCTTAAAAATCGGGTAATGTGACTTAAAATGTCCCCGTCAATAGGGCTATCGGGATTATGCATGGCAATAACGCCAGCACCATATGAAGCTGCGAGTTTGGCAATTTTAGGTTCTTTTATCAGCCCATTTACATCGTTAATTATATGGGCTCCTGCTTTGAGCACATTTTCTGCAACATACAATTTTGACGTATCAACTGAAATAGGCACATTAAGTGTTTTAACAAGTTTTTCAACAACACCCAAGATTCTGGCTAATTCTTCTTTATCATCTATGGCGGTGTATCCAGGTCTTGTGGACTCCCCTCCAACATCAATTATATCAGCTCCGTCTGCAACCATTTTTTCTGCTTTACGACAAGCAACATCAATAATAGAATCCTGACATTTTTTGGTAGAGGGTTTATTGGTTGTTTCTTTAATAAAGGACGTATCTGATTCGTCTGCAAGAAGACCATCACCAGAAAAAGAATCATCGGTAATGTTCAAAATGCCCATGATATACGTTTTTTTACCAATTTCGAGTTTATGCCTACCACAGCAATAGTGACGACAAACTTTTTCTTTATTTTCAATGACCTGCGTAACAAATTGTATTTTGGAACCTATGCCAGATAGTATTTCGTGCTGTGACCCAAGTTTCATAATCAGCTTATTTACCTGATCCAAGTTACCTATGATAAGCGCATTTGTATTTTCTATCGAACCCTTAAGGGAATCTTTCTGAATAACTGCAGTTCCACCACTGTTAAACATTTCCTGTTTAATAACATCTGCCGCAAAAAAAGGGATATCTTCAACATGCATACAAAGAGGAACAGCTTGAGAAACCACACTTTGCATGATACTGCCATCTGTTTCTATTTTGCGCATTTCAGCTCTTGCATCAGTTAGATTTTTTGGATAGACTAGTCGTACATTAACTATAATTACCGCCGCCCCTAACGGTGGATACATCATTCTCGCTGATATCGCCTTTTATGCAAGTGGTAACGGTTTTAGCTCCAGGCTTTTTTACACCTCGCATGGTCATGCATAAATGCTCTGCCTCAACATAGACATACACACCTTTTGGATTCACGATATCCATTATCGTTTCAGCCAACTGCGCAGTAAGCCTTTCTTGTAACTGAGGTCTTCCAGACAATACATCAATAATACGAGCTATCTTACTGAGCCCCAATATACGCCCACCATTAGGCTTGTACGCTATACAGGCTTTCCCTATAAAAGGTATTAAATGATGCTCACATACAGATTGAAAAGGAATATCTTTCACCATGACAAGCCCACTGTTTTCGGGTTCATAAAAAATTTTAGTACACTCTTTTGGGTTGGCATGTAAACCAGCAAATATTTCCGCATACATATCAGCTACCCTTGAAGGTGTTTCAACCAGCCCTTCCCGATCAGGATTTTCGCCAATCGCATACAAGACTTCCCTTATTGCGTTTTCGATTCTCTTTTTATCGATCATCCGCTCACTCTTGCTTATCTGTTTATATTTCGTTAAATATACTTCACTTCAATGTAAACTAAATCGTCGCTGTCCGATTTAAAGACTAATGAGTGAAATTATACTTGACGGCTATTTGAAACCCTTCCAAGTACCAGTCTCCTGTAGGGTTTTTCATTGCTATGTAATTTTTTATATGCCAATATAAAGAGTTTCCGCAACAAAATACACCAACAACCCAAAATTATCCCATCTTATGCACTATTTAACAAAGTTGGAAACGTGCCACAAAAAAACAGTAGCCTAAAGGTTTACTTTCCAGTTGGACGTGTTTGTTTTGGAGACTGTTGTTTTTTGGTTAACGTAATGCTTAATTAACATGGTATTGATGTTTTCTTAAAGAAAGAGGAAAGAAAAATATGAGCGAGTTTAATTTGGAAGTAAAAAAATATGTTGCCGAGTTAATCGGGACGTTTATACTTGTTTTTGCAGGTTGCGGTAGTGCAATCATTGCAGGTAGTGTTATTGGGAATGTGGGTGTGTCGCTTGCGTTTGGTCTTTCGGTGCTAGTGATGGTTTACACGATAGGCAGTGTTTCAGGTTGTCACATTAATCCAGCTGTTTCAGTCTCTATGTTGGCTACTGGAAAAATGAAAGCAAAAGATACGGCGTTTTACATTATTTTCCAGTGTATAGGTGCAATAATGGGGGCAGGTGTACTTTATTGCATTAAGGCAGACAAACTTGTATCGGGTGCAGCTATAACGGAATTGGCACAAAATGGTTATGCTGCTGCTGTGGTAGGAGGAAATTATTCACTTATGGCGGCAGTTGTTGCTGAAATAATTTGTACATTCATCTTTGTCTTGGTTATACATGGTTCATTGAGTAAGAAGGCTCCTAAGGGATTTGCAGGAATATCAATCGGACTTGCGTTAACACTGGTTCATCTTGTGTTAATTCCGATAACTAATGCAAGTGTTAACCCAGCTAGAAGTTTAGGTCCAGCAATGTTTGTTGGTGGTTTAGCCTTAGAGCAGCTTTGGCTGTTTTGGGTAGCACCAATAGTTGGCGGATTGTTTGCAGCTGCTGTATGGAAAATAATAGAACCCACAGATGTCCAAGAGCAAACCATTGAATCTAAAGAAATACACCCATCAGTTAAAACAGTGACCTCTTAGAGAAGCTAAAACAGAAAATTGCAAACAAACACGTGTATAGCAGAATATGAAACACATAACAATAAGCTGTGTAACAAAATCTGTCTTGCACCAACCGTCCCCCTTCTTTTATAACTTTTTCATCAGAATATTATTATCAACGGTTAGTTTTGTCATCAACATAATGTTTACAGTCATTGTTGAAAAGTTTCAATACACAGGAGTATTGTTAGTGAGTAATAAACTAAAAGAAGAAGTATGGGAGCCCAAAAGCTTCCCTTTTTTATGGGCTTAAAGTTATTTAGTGTATTTTATTGGTTGGCGTTTGAATTTTTTTTTGCAGATTATGCTACAGAAGCGATAAGTTTCGCCTTCGTAGGTGATTTTGAATTTAGCGGTGTTTTCGTCTAGAACCATGCCGCAGACTGGATCTCTAAATGACATTCTCTGGGTTAAACCTCAGGGTAGAGTATACTTGCAATCATTTATGGTTAGTGGTAGAGTGAGAACAAAGCTTCAAAAGAAACAAAAAAATAGAGTTCATATAGAGATTTATTGTGAGCAGCAAGTGTCTAATTGTGGGAGGGAGAGAGGGAGAAATTTGAGGGGATGTTTTAGTAGAAGCTTTGTATTGGTGAGTCGTTGTTGTCTTGTTCGTTTTTGTTTTTTGTGTTAATTTCTTCGATGCGTGTTTTTGTTAGGGCTTTGATGTTGTTAAAGTTGCTCAATTCGCCGTAGCTGACAAGGGTAATGGCGGTGCCTGTGGTGCCTTTGCGTGCTGTTCTGCCGATGCGGTGGAAGTATACTGGAGGGTCGTTTGGTACGTCGTAATTGATGATGTGGGTGATTCCTTGAATGTCTAGACCTCTTGCGGCTACGTCTGTTGCAACGAGGAGGCTAAGTCGTCCGGTTTTGAATTCGTTTATTGCACGGTCGCGTTGTGCTTGTGTAAATCCTGCGTGTAGGGCTTGGACGCGGAAGCCTTTTTTGTGCATTTGGTCTGAAACTCGGCTGGTGTCTCTGCGGGTTCTGCAAAAGATTATGGCTTTTTCTACGGCATCTTGGCGTAAAATGTTGCAGAGGGTATCGAATTTGCCGTGTTGATTGATGACGGTGTAGTATTGTTTCATGTGAGTAACGGCGATTTCGTCTTTACTTACTAGTATTTGTTCAGGGTTTTTCATGTATTTATTGCATATACGCATGACTTGGTGGTCGATAGTTGCGCTAAAGAGGCTTGTTTGCCTGTCACGGGGGGTTCTGTAGAGGATGTATTCAACATCTTCTAGAAAGCCCATGTCGAGCATTCGATCAGCTTCGTCTAGCACTACGGTTCTAACGGAGGACAAGTTTAGGATGTTGCGTTTCATTAAATCGATTACTCTGCCAGGTGTGCCTACGACTATGTGGATGTTGCCTTTTAGGGCGTGGATTTGTTTGTTTATAGATTCGCCGCCATATACGGGTAGAACACGGGTTTTTGCGTATTTACCAAATTTTGATAGATTGTCGGCTACTTGTACGGCTAATTCACGTGTTGGGGCTAAAATTAGTCCTTGAACTCCTTTGATGTTTGAGTCTAATCGTTGAATCATAGGTACGCCAAACGCAGCAGTTTTACCTGTTCCAGTTTGTGCTTGCCCGATAACATCTTTGCCTTCAAGCAGAGGCATTATTGCTTGCGCTTGAATTGGAAAAAGAGCATCAAATCCTATCTCGTTTAAACTTTTTAAAATTTCCCCACTTATGGGTAATTCTTTAAATGATTGTGGTGATTGCAAACTATTTTTTTCTCCTGCCACAGAATGTTCATGTCATAGTTTTTGAAAGCTCAGGAGCTTAAAGGATATACATGAGTTAATGTGACACGCTTCCATCAGTTTACGTCAGAAATATAAAAAGATTTGTAAGATCAAAACGTGAATAGAACGTGAAATAGTCAAAAGCATAGGTAATTATTCGAAAATCGTCTATCAGTTATACTTTGGTAATACAGGATTAGTAATTGAAATAACAACTGTTTACCCACCAAAAGTTTTCGCAAACTAATCTGGTTTGATAAAAAAAATGGATGGTGGGTTGTCATGAAGCATTTTGTGGATTAGTTGTTGTTTTATGTGTTAGCAATGTTTTAACGGGTTTTTCTTTTTCAAAACTTGAAGCATTCACCAATCATAGTGGGCATGACGCGAATTTTTCCCTTTTAAAGGGTTAAGTTTTTTGAATTAACACTGCCAAAATGTTTTTTTTAAAAAGAAGGTGTTTTGTTTGTTTATTGTTTGAGGTGTTTGTTTTTGTTGTTTGGAACGTGTTAGTTATGTCGTCTTTGTCATCAGTATTCTTTTTGTGTTTAAATGTTAGAGCTATGGCAATGGTTTCTACTATAAAGATTATAGCGTTTACAATAGTCCATTTGTCAAATAGGACCATTGGTCGGCTCATGTCTTCGGTGAGTATAAACACTATGATACCGGCAATGCTCATAATAATACTTAGCAGGAACCACAACATTCGACGTTGCTTCTGCTTCTTAACAGTCTTATCGACGTCATCGTTATCTTGCTCAGTGTTGTGTTTTGTACTGTTTTGTTGACTTTTAGAATCTTTTTGTTCAATCTGTTGCTGCTCTTGGTTCTGTTTACGTTGCAATAACACGCAAATAACTAGGATAGCTACCAATATGAGACCTACCACACTTAGAACCAAGTTTACAAGAGCCCATACAGGATAACCCCCGCTATTGGGGGTGTTAGGCTCAATAACGGGCTCACTATTACTTGGGGTTTGGTCTGATGGAGTGTTGTTTGGCGTATCTTTTGTAGGTGATTTGGTTGTAGAAGACTTATCGTTACTACTGCTACCGCTGCTGTTGCCAGAATTGTTGTCGCTTGGAGTGGATTCATCAACTGGCGGGTTTTGTTCATATTGGGCTTCTATAACTTGATCAGAGACTATGTTACTAAGGGGTTTGCTCCAGTTTTTGAAGGTGTAACCATTACGTGTGGGGGGAGTTGGAGGTGTAACGGTTTTGCCAGATTCAACTTCTACTTCAGCGATGACGTTACCATCAGGATCTATAAAGGTAACTGTGTATTTTTTGAGGGCCCATTGAGCCTCATAAATAGCGTTGTCTGTGACTGTTTCAGTTGGTTTAGGGGACCAGCCGTTAAATACCCATTCGCCATCGTCGTTTACTTTAGGTGCAGTAGGTGTTGGAACACCAAAGAAGAGCCCGTCTGTAACCTGATCTTCAAAGGTGCCATGTGTACCACTAGTATAAATTACCGTATACAACTCTGAAATCTCTTCCCACACTGCAAACAGTTGCATCTTTTCTTGGGTAATAACAAAGGTGGAACTAGGCATATGAGTTACAACAGTTGTAGTATTACTTGTGGCCCAACCACGGAAAGTATAACCTTTTCTGCTCATGTTGCCTTGACTTAGTACTATTACGGTACTGCCGGAAACATATTGTTGAGAATCTACAGGCGTAGAACCAAAGTCATTTCCATTGCCATCATAAGTTATTGTGCAATATTTTGTACCTACGTCAGTATTGTTTAGCCAGTGAGCAGTCAAAATAATATCTCCTGAGGTGTTTGGCAGAATTTTGTAGGACAGCACCAATGGCATAGTTACACTAGTACCATTTTCATATTTTATAGACCAACCAAGAAAAGTAGAATCAGCCAAAGTTGGATCTTTTATATTAATTTGGGAAGAAAAGATAAGATCTTCTACAGTATACGATTTTGGATTATCCGCAGGATTATTCCCACCGTTCATCACATAATTGATATTGTAGGGAGTGGGTTTCCAGTTGGCAATTAACGTAAGATCACCTGTAGTTCCTAATGGAATTATAAAGTTAGGTTCTACAGATAAGATTGTATGATTAGCATACACTAAGGTCCAACCTTCGAAAATATAATGTGCTTTAGTAGGATTGGTGATTGGTAGAGGGAGATTTAGGGTATTATATGTTGAGGGGGTCATAGGATGGTTGCCGCCGTTCAAAGTATAAGTTATAGTATATGTAGAGTACCAAGCAGCCGTCAAACGGATTTCACCTTCAGTTCCTGTTGGAATTACATAAGATATTAAGCCGTAATCATCAGATATAGCCGTAGATGCATCAAACTCTACAAAGAAGGGTTGTCCATCCGCAATAGTTACGCTCCAGCCTACGAATATAGCTCCGCCTCCGTGCATAGTAGGCACATATATATTAAGGGGAAGAAGATCGTCCCAGTATAAATCTGGATTTTTAGCATGGTTAATTCCGCCCACGCCTAAATTATATAAAATATCAAAGGAGGGTTTCCATACAGCCATCAAAAGGATATCCCCCACAGTACCTTCCAAGAGCTCAACATCAGAAAAGAGATCAGTAACAGTTTCGTGTGGAATACCCTCACAGATAACTCTACTACCATCAGCAACATACATTACACGCCAACCCCAGAAATTTAACCCGGCAGCTTCCATCTCAGGCGTTAGAACAGGGTTAGATATAGTAAGGGGGAGTCCATCGGGGTTATATGAAATCGGATAGTCTCCCGCTTCATCAAATGCTCCGCCGTTTAAATGATATTTGATACTATAGGATTGATCCCAGTTGGCGGTCAATACAAGATCACCCGTAGTGCCTGCTTTAATATAGATGACATTTGCAGTAACAGAAACATCATCAACTTTATAGTGAACAGTGTCTTCAGTGTAGAGTGTTTCGACATTACCATTAGCATATTGTACAGTCCAACCAAGGAAAACAGAATCTTTCAATGATGGCTCGTATATCATAAGTTGAAGACAGCTTTCAGAATACCATAAGGGATTGCGGAAATCATTATCTGCATTAGGACTACCCAAGCGATATTCAATTTTATAGGAAGGCTCCCAATGGGCAACCAAAATAATGTTCCCAGTGGCTCCGTTTGGAATGGTATATTCTTTTAAAACACCATAAGCTCCATTTTCGATGGCATCATGATAGACGTTGTTAAATTCATTGTTACCAACATATACTACAGTCCAACCCAAGAACAAAGACCCATTTCTGGAAGGGTTAGGAATTTTAAGTGGAAGATCGCCAGAAACATACAATACAGGAGCGCCTGTAGTAGATACAAAATCGTAAGCCTCATAGTCCACATTATAGTAAGTAATAGTATATACGTCCTCACGTCCCCAGTTAGCTATCAGAAAAAGATCACCCTCGACATTCTCAATATCAGAAGGTCCACTACCGCTATAAGGCGGTACAAAACAGACAGGGTACGTACCAGAAGTATAAAACACAGACCAACCTAAGAAAACATGATCTACATCCCACTCAGGATCAAGTATCGTAAGCCCCACTTCATCAGCAACCACCGCAACACCATACCCATTAACAGTTACCTCATACAAAACGCCCGTGTCATCAACAATATAGAATTCAGGATTTCCATTAGCAGACAACTCACTACCACTGGAACTAAAATATTTGATACTATAAATTGGAATCCATTTTGCCGTCAGGATGAGATCACAAATAAAAACATCAACAATAGAATCATCATCAGGGTCATACGTACCCAAATCCACAGAGACATCACCGAAGGGCACAATACCTGTCACGGTCCAACCTAAGAAAAGATAGCCAACTCTTACAGGACTATATATCATCGTAAGAGCATTACCTGTCTGAACATCACCATCAACAATAGTTACCGCATACGGAACACCATTTTTAACAATAAATAACGCAGGATTATCCTCATGATTCTGCCCATCTGAACCTAACATATAGGTAACAGCATATACAGTCTCTCCATCATCACCCACAACCCCTCCAGACACCGTCCACAAAGCTGTTAAAACAAGATCACCCATAACACCGCTCTTAATGGTAAAACCAATACCAACTTCTTCAGATACAGCTACCATATTACCACTTACAGATTCAGGATTTGAGATCCAACCAGAGACAACATCGATCCAACCTAAAACATCACCATTAGCATTTTCCACGATCCACCCCAAGAAGTCATAATCAACTCTTTCAGGATTATATATCGTAAGCGGATTTTCATCTAACGTAAGTGGAATACCATTAACAACAATATAGGATAGGGGATTCCCAGGATCAAGTACACCTGAACCTAAATTGTACTCAATGTTATAGTATGATCCTGTGTTGTCAGTGTTACGCCAGTTTGCCATCAGAGTAATATCACCTGTAGTACCAGCCGGAATTTTATAACTTGGGTTTTCATTTGCCCAAGTGTTATTAGCATAGAACACAACCCAACCTAAGAATTCATAACCTGATCGCACAGGGTTACCTATACTAATTGGAAAACTATTACTGTTAGAATACACTTGGGGATTATTACTAATATAAAGTTCATCGTTATAACCCAAGACGTAATTGATGTTATACGAAGGCTCCCACAGGGCTATAAAGTAGATATCCCCCATAGTACGACCGTTTATCAGGTAGTCACCAGATTGTGGATAATCTATAGTGCCATTTGCATATATCACAATCCAGCCTAAGAATTTATAACCCGACCAGGAAGGATCTTTTATCGTAACGGGCAGTTTGGTGGGGTAATATGAACGGGGGTTAACGACATTATTGACACCGCCAGATAGGTCATAGTTAATTCTATATGCACTCTCATCCATTAACTCAATATAGCCTTGGTCAGATAGATTTGTAATAACTTCAGTGCCATTCCAAGTAAATTTGGCGTCTTTTTGACCTGTGTTATAGAAAATAGTTTTGTCACTGGGAACAAGAGAAGCATGGCCACCATTTTGAGGGACACTTATGGGATAAAATAGATAGTTAATATCCTTACCAAAAATATTGTCGGTAGAAGAAGGTTTTACCCAAAAATGATAGGCCTTATTTGGTTCATACATTTTATAGCTACCCCAATAGTAATCATCAGGTGCCGCCTCAGGTGTCTTACTATCGCCAAGGTAATGATATGTAACGCCATCAACCACTATGTCACCGACCTTAGGGTCAAACATTATAACAACGCCATGCTCATCTAGAGTTGTATCTATAATGACTAGGTTTGTAAAGCCTTGTTCACTATTGTTCCAATTGAATTTAGATACAGTAAATGCAGCTGGCACAACTTCTTTCATCATACCGTAATAGTGTCTATTACCAACCGCAGGAGTAAAGGTGGCACAGACGCCATCGTCTGTGTAATAAGGTGTGTCTATATTCCAACCTTCATTTAATTCTACAGTAAAGCTAACCTGTGCAGAGCTAGCAGGAGCTTGAATATAAGATTCAGGTATTGTCCAAGTTATCCCGTCAGGTGTAACATCAAACAATGCAGAGGAGGGTGCATCTTTTAGAGAAAACTGGGAGCCGAAAGTATAGACAAAAATAACAGAAGAACCCGTCTCTAAAGTAGGCATCCAATCAGGGGTGAAATCGTCTATGTTCTCATCAAACACATAGCAATCACTTAGTGTAACATATAGTGTTACATCAAAAACTCCATCTCCAACATAGGTGACCCCTTTAGATACATAAACCTCGCCTGTTTTCAAATTAGTAGGTTTGGTTAATGTAACTTCTCCATAATTGACTTTGACATCTGATGGGAGGGGTATAACACCCACATTCTCTATGGCACAGGTTAATAGGGGTGTGGAAAGAAGAGCCAGTATTAATGTTATAGTGAATAACGTTTTTAGACTAAATGTTTGTTTGAATGTTTTTGCGGAAAAATGAGTTTTGCTATAAACTCTTTTGGTGCAAACAGATTGATGATGTTTTGTTATAACGGTTTTTAGACTATCCATGTTAGAGACCTAAAACACCTAAACCAACGCAGTTATATTTAAAAGTTAAGTCATAAGACATACGCAACAAGATATTGAAAACGAAAAGGATAAACCAAAAACACAAAAACGTTTAGTGCATCTAAAAAAATAACTCGACAAAACAAGAAAAGGGAGGAAAGGATTATTTTTGTAGGAATTTTCGGAGTTCTTCCATTTTATGTATTTCTATAGAGTTGCTTGCGTGTCTTGTTGTGGTGCGTGTGCCGGCAGTGAATAACAGGGTGTCTTTGTCAGAGAGAAAGTGGGCAGAGTAAAGTTTGTTTGCAACAAAGGAGATTGTGTCTTTTTCGTTTAAGTATTCGATGTGTACGGGTTGGACTCCAAAGGTTAATTCTAATTGTTTTTTAACTTTGATGTCAGGGGTTACGGCGATTATAGGTTGGGAAATTTTGAAGCGGGTAATCATTCTTGCAGTGTAGCCAGTTTTGGTTAGGGTTATGACTTTGTCAAGGGGCATGCTTTGGCATATTCGGTGGATAGCTCGGCTGATGGTGTCAGAGATGTTAATAAAAGAAGTGTCTTCAACTTTACTTTTAACAGCAGTTTCTGTTTCGTTGGCGATGCGGCTCATCATTTCTACAGCTTCCACAGGGTATTGTCCGATAGCCGTTTCACCTGAGAGCATAACAGTATCAGAACCATCCAAAATGGCATTAGCAACATCACTTACTTCAGCTCGCGTAGGTTGAGGCTGGTGTACCATAGATTCCAACATTTCAGTAGCCGTCACAACCAATTTTCCACGTTGATTACACCGTTTAATTATAGATTTTTGAACCAGAGGCACCTTTTCAGGTTCGATTTCAACACCTAAATCACCGCGGGCAACCATTACACCATTTGCCACTTCCAAGATGGCATTGACATTTTGAACACCCTCAAAATTTTCTATTTTAGCAATAATACCGCCCTTATAAACGTCAGCAAGATCTTCAACATCACAAACATTTCGAGTGAAAGAAAGCGCAATATATTCTACATCAAACTTTTTAGCAAAAGCCACAATCTCCAAATCATAATCCGTAAGAGAAGAAACCGTCAACCGTTTATTTGGTAAATTAACCCCTTTGCCATCCTCAATGGTACCACCAACTATAACAAGCAAACACAGATGTTCATCAACTTTTTCAGTAACAATGGTTCGAATTTTTCCATTATCAACAAGAAGAACATCGCCCACAGATACAGAATCATAAAAATTATGATTAAAACTTACCTCGTTTGCACTGTCAAACCCAACTTCTAATATTTCACCCTTACGCAAAATTTTTTTCTGTAAAGTTTTAAGCCTAATCTCAGGACCTTTAAGGTCAATAATTATAGGGATATCAGCAATTTTACGCACAGTCTCAATTACAGTCTGATACTGAGCAAGATTTCCATAAGCAGTATTAATTCGAGCACCATTCATTCCGGCATTTACCATTTTCTTAACTATGTCTCTAGTACAACTAGCCGGACCAATTGTAGCAATGATTTTTGTCTTCTTCATACTATCCACATATGATAATAAGACATAATTCAAAATTAAAGCATGACGGTACAAATAACCGTATAACTAAATAATCTAAATAGAAAACAACAATCTAACTTGCTAATTTATTTTGAGTACATAATAAATACTATAAACACATACTCTTGTTTATGGGGTACCGTCCTCGAACACGTTCATCTAAAAAGATAACACGTGAATACAGAAAAGTCTTTCGAGAAAAAAACAAACCAGTTAAACAAAACAGCTATGACGCCAAATATGTTAGAGAGGAAAAACTTGTCACTTCTCAGCAGCAAGTTTTTGAGGTAACTCTTAAACGTCTACATACGCTGGGTAATCAAAAATTTGGTTCGTCGCCTTTTAGTGAACATTTTGATCGATGGTTACGAACTGTTGAAACAGTTTTAGACGAATTTGAAACACATCCAAATATAAAAATTGATCAACAATTTACAGAAGAACGTAAGCAAGCTCTTGAAACAATTAAACTGCAATTTGGAAATTATCGAGAAAAAGAGTTAACTCTTGAGAAACAAGTAAACGATTTATCAAATACTAAAAAACGTCTTCAACAAATAAATAAAGAGTATCTAACTAAAATATGTGTAATTAGAGAGCAAAAAATGGTCATATTAAGACGGTTGAATAATGAGTTGGAGATTTTAAAGAAAGAGCAAGATCAAATAGTTAAATTGAAAACAGGTTTTTTTAGGGGTATATCTAAAAAAGAGCGGGAGCAAAAAGAAGTTATGGTGGTGCAAAGATATGTTGATAAGCAGCATGAATTTGAGGTGGTTGCACTTGATTTTAAGGAAAAGCAAAAACGGCTTAAAGTTGAGTGTGAGAACAAGCGAGATCTTTTGCTTGAAGATGAGAAAGATTTTCAGAAGTGTGTTAAAGAAATGGAGGAGGATAGTTCATTGGAAGAGCGATGGCTTACCTGTGAAGTTTTAAAAGATGTTCTTAATAATTTTTTTCAAAGAAAGTAAAAATAAGGTTGTAAAGGTGTTTGTGGAGTAAAATAAGGAAGTGGTTAGTTATCTGTTTTGTTATGTTTCGAGTAGGTTTTTTAGTAGGTTTATTGCTGACCATGCTGCTAGGGCGCTGGTGTGGGGGTTGTCTGGGTGGGGTTCGTTTGCAAATTGTAGTTGCATTTCTCCGTAGGGCCATTTTATGTTGATTTTGTGGGTGTTTCGTTTGATTTTTGGGTCTGAGATGACTTGTACTTTGACTTTGGCGGGTTTGACGGTTAAAGCAAGGGTGGCGGCTACGTTCATTTCTTTTGGGAAGCGTTGGGCGGCTTCTTTGGCGTAGCCTTCATAGATTATGAGTTCTTCTTGGGTGTTGTTTTGGCCTAAAGTTTTTGGGGGTTTATGGGTTGTTAGGGTTATTTCGTCTATGCCTGCAAGAGTGGCGCTGGAGAGGGCGTCTAAGCCGCCTATGGCGCCTGAAGGGAAATGTATGTGGGGGCTTCCGGTGCCAAGGTTTAGTAGTGCGCCGGTGCTCATGACTATGATGTCGATGTTGGAGGTTAAGAGTTTGTCAAAGTATTCAGTTATGGCTTGTTGTGATGCGGCTTCCACGATTACTTTGGGTTTTTGGGCGATTAGGGTGTCTATGTTGGCAACTATTTTTATGGGAAATTGGAGTTTGTTTTTCAATGTTTGTGCACGTTGTAGATCAGTGTCATAAATGACAAGTTCATCGCATATTATGAGTTCACGTTGAATTGCTTCAGCGAGTACTGTGCCAATGGCGCCTGCGCCAATTAGACCGACACGTTTAGGTTTAGCCATTTTGTTTTCATCTTTTTTCTTTTTTTGTTGTTGTTATTGTTAATATTCTGTTTGGATGTATACGTCGGTGGAGGGGATTTGTCGTCCTTGGGTGGTTTTGTCAGGGGTGATTTTAAGGTTTTCAATTTTTAGAGTGGATGTAAGGTCAGTTGTGCCTTTCTGTATTATTGTGGCAGTTTCTGTGTTGCCTGCGTAAATAATGACGTTTTTTATGGGTGCGTTGAGGGGTAGTTTTTTTTGTGCTTTGTCGTTGCGGATTTCGCCTAAAATAGTGATGATTAAATCGCCTTGTTTTTCTGTTTCTTCGTTTATAAGGTCGGGGTTGAATTTTGGCCATTTTGAGATTTGTATGCTTTTGTAGTTTTTGGTGTTAAGATACATGTGTTGATAAATTTCTTCTGTTAGGTGGGGAGCAATGGGTGCAAATAGTTGTAGTATGCGGTAGAGGATTTTGTGGAGGGTGTATTGTGCGGCTATGCGGTTTTCTTTGCCGTGAATTTCAGGGCGATAAAGTCTGTCTTTGATAGCTTCTAAATAGTAGTCACATACGATGTGCCAAGTAAAGTTGCGTATGTCTTCGACTGCGATGTTGAATTGGCATTTTTCAAAAGAGTCAGTGACTTTTTTTGTTAGGTTTTCAGTTTTGCTAATTATCCATTTGTCAAGTAATTGTAATTCAACAGCAGCAGTATCATCGTTCGTATTAGTTGTTGTTTGGGGGGTGTAGTCTTCGAGGAGTTTGCTTGCAAATGCTGAGGCGTTCCAAAGTTTGTTTAGGAATCGTTTGCCGTATTCTACGTCTTGTATGCGGTAGGGTATGTCTGAGCCTGTGGCGCCTCCGCCTGCTGCCCATTGTCTTACGGCGTCAGCACCGTTTTTGGCGAGTGCTTCAGGGGCAGCTGCATAATTTTTAAGTGATTTGCTCATTTTTCTGCCATCAGCGCCCAGAACCATGCCGTTTATAAGAACACTGTTAAAAGGTCGCATATCAAACAATGCTAAATGGCGTACCATGAGATAATAGGCCCAAGTGCGTATGATGTCTGTTCCGGAGGGATGCATACTTGCCGGAAATAGACGTGTCCAGTTAGAACGATCAGGCCAACCGGCATGAACCGCACAAGTAATGGAACTATCCATCCAAGTGTCCATAACGTCTTGTTCGCCTATAAAATCGTGGCCACCACATTTTGGACAAACATCAATTCGTGGACCCTCCAATTTGGGATCAATAGGCACCCATTCAGGCTCAGCAACAACAAGCTCACCGCAATCTTTACAGTACCAAACTGGAATGGGAGTGGCAAATAATCGTTGACGGCTAATAACCCAGTCCCAATCAAGACTGTTTGCCCAATCAATTAAACGATTTTTCATATAGTCAGGATACCAAGAAATTTCGTTAGCATTTTTTTCAACTGCCGTAGATAATTTCATGGTTTTCATAAACCACTGTTTACGTTCAAGAATTTCAACAGTAGTTTTACAACGATCACAAACACCAACTTCCTGCTGAATTTTTTCAGTTTTTTCAAGCAACCCAGCCTGCGTTAAATCAGCAACAACAGCAGTACGTGCCTGGTTTAAATAAAGGCCAACATATTTACCGCCAGCTTCATCAGTTATTCTGCCATTTTCATTGATAAGACGAATCACAGGAAGTTTGTGTTTTATAACAGTTTTAACATCGTCTTTGTCGCCGTAGGTGCATATTTGAACCGCTCCAGTGCCAAAGGTCATGTCAACAGCTTCATCAGCTATAATAGGAACTTCTCGGTTTACAATAGGCACCACAATTTTTCTGCCAACAAATTTGCCATAACGCTCATCTTTGGGGTTAACTTTAACGGCTACGCAAGCAGGAATAAATTCAGGTCGGGAAGTAGCAATCAAAAGATACTCATCTGCTACAGAGTTAGATAAGGGAAATTTGATGTATTGTAAGGCACCTTCTTTTTTGACATGATCAACTTCTGCATCAGCAATAGCGGTCTCATCACGGGGGCACCAATTAACAGGATGAGTCCCTTGGTACATGTAACCTTTTTTATAGAGTTGTATGAAGCTAAGTTGAGTGCATCGCCAATAATTTGGGTCCATAGTACGATACTCAGTAGTCCAATCAATACTACTACCAAGTTTAAGCAGACCCTCTTTCATCATGCCAATGTATTTTTCAACAAGAGCCATACACATATTACGAAACTGGTCAGAAGGAAGATCACGTTTACGAATGTTATTAGTTTTCTCAACCTGAATCTCTATACCTAAACCATGGCAGTCCCAACCCTGTGGAAAAAGCACATTGTAGCCCTGCATGCGTTTGAATCGAGCTACAATATCAAAATAGGTCCAGTTAAGAACATTACCCATGTGAAGTTCCCCTGAAGGGTAAGGCGGAGGCGTATCAATACTAAACGATTCACGTATCGGGTCATTCCAATCATAGTGGTAAAGTTTCATTTCTTCCCATTTACTCTGCCACTTCTGCTCAATCTCAGTAAACTTGTAATCTTTAGGCATAGACGACATAAACATCAATCCAAAGGTAAATTACTACTACTAATAGTTTAGCAAATAAAAAAAGCCCCTAAAAACATTACCCCAACTTTCCTTTTAAACCACTGTTCAATCTGCCTTGCCTTCTTTTAGATAGAAGAACAAAAGGATTCTTACAAACATCGACAACAAATCTAAAAAAATAAAAAGAGATTGTTTCAAGTTATAGTGTTGTTAGATAGAGGAGAAAGATCTCGCTCTCTATCTATTGTTGTTGCTATCAGTTGCAGTAGCGGTTGTTGTGGTAGTGGTGGTTGTTTTTTTGTGTTTGAATATTAAGGCTATGGCGATGATTTCTACTACAAATATGACGGCGTTTACGATAGTCCATTTATCCACTAAAGTCATTGTGTAGTTCATGTTTTCAGTTAACAGAAACACTACGATGCCTACAATACCCATAACAAGTGCTGTGATCAGCCATATAATTCTGTGTTGTTTTAATTTGTGCTCCGTTTCAGATTGCAACTGTGCACCATTCTTCTTTTGTGTTTGTCCAGTGCTGACATGGCGGTTATTGCGTCGTGACAATATGCAGACAAGCAGTACTACAATGATTGCCAATATAAGACCAACAACGCTCAGTACTAGATTTACAAGAGCCCACACTAACAAAGGCTCAGTTGTAGGTGGAATATCATCATCAATAGGTTCAATATCGTTTGGAGTCTCAGGAACATCAATTGGGGCAGTGTTTGGAGTAGTTTTTGCAGGCGTTTTGCTCGATGAAGACGAAGAAGAGGAGCCACTGCTGCTTGGAGTAGATGAAGGTTGGTTTTGTTCATATTCTGCAGTTATAACAGTATCAGATGTAATGTTTGTAAGAGGATGACTCCAGTTTTTAAAGGTGTGACCAGAACGAGTGGGCGCCGTTGGAGGTGTAACTGTACCGCCAGAGGGTACCTCTATCTCAGCAATAACCCTACCGTCATGATCTACAAATGTTACGGTATATGTTTTAGACGTCCATTGAGCCGTATAGACGGCGTCGCTCTGAACTGTTGCACTAGGCGTTGGTGACCATCCAGCAAACACCCATTCTCCAGCACCAGTTACAGACGGCGGAGTAGGGGTATTCTCACCATATGAAAGACCACTATAGACTTGCTCATCAAATGTGCCATGTGTACCAGGTCGATAAGTCACCGTGTAAGTAGACTCAGAAACACTTTCTGCACGCCACACCGCATACAATGCTACATCTTTAGTAATAGTAAACGTTGATCCAACACCATAAGACACCTCCGCAGCACCAAGACTTGTAGCCCAACCCAAGAAGACATAACCGTTTTTAGAAAGACTACTCTGACCTTGCACTACTACTTGACTGCCACTAACGTAACTCTGAGAAATCACCGCTACTGAATCATCAACACCATCAGCACCATTACCAAAGTAATCCACCACATAATACACCGTATCCTCAACATCACTTAGAATCCAATGAGCAGACAAAACAACATCGCCAATCGAACCAACAGGAACACTATAGGAACGCATCGGCACCGTTACACTGCTGCCATCAGCATACCGCACAGTCCAACCCAAAAAGGTGTAACCCACCCTATACGGATCAGCAATAACACACGGAAGATCGCCTACACCATACATAGAAGGATTACCCGCATCATTAACACCACCATTTAACACATAAACGATATTGTACTCACCTGACCGCTGCCACTGCGCATACAACACATGATCCTCAGCATCAGCCACAACCGTCGTAGACACCACCTTCTCACCACCCACATCAGAAGTAAACCAACCACCAAAGACATACCCAGGCCGCTTACCAGACAA
>WQYG01000009.1 GCA_009781395.1 Candidatus Bathycorpusculum sp.
AACCCTGTAGTGTAAATCTTTACACTACAAATTCAAAGTCTTTGCAAACACAATTAAAAACATGGAAAAACACCATCAAAAACGCCAATAATTGTAGTGTATAAAATTGGGTTAAAACTCAGGAAAATAAGAAAAGAAAAAGAAGTAAAAGGGCGGGTAAAAGTTAGGGGAGGTTATGTTAGGGTTATGATGTTGTCTTTGGAGGTTAGTTTTCTTTCTCGTATGAGGCGTTTTAGGATTTCGTTAAAGTATTCTTTGGATTTGTCTGTTGAATGGTTTAAGCCGAAGATTTTGGCGGTTTCAGCTATTAGTGATTCGTCGCTTATGCCTAAGGCGTATTGGGCAACAAGTTTCATGGCTGTTTCTACTTCTTCGGGGGGGAGGTATTCTAGTTTGCGTCTAGTTTCGGAAATGCCGTCAACGGGTATGCGTATTTGTACATCTTTTAGTTGGGGGGGCCATAGAAAGCTGCCTTTGATTGTGACTTTTTGATCTCTAAGTAAATTGTTTAGGGCTTCTTGTGCGGCGTGACTTATTTTGGGGGTTATGCGTTTAATGCCCCAGGCATCTGTGAGGCGTTCAACAGCGTAGTCAAAGTGGATGGGTCCTTCTTTTTCGACTAGTTCGCCTAGAAGTCGGGTTTGGATTTCTCGGTTTTCGGGGTAGTGGAATTCGTTTTTCTGGTTTGAGGTGTGTAGGGATTTTTCTGTTTGTACTTTGATGTAGGGGTTAAAGGCTGCTTTAAGGGGGTATATTTTGTAGGGTACACCAATTTTTTCTATACCTGCAAATTTGACTTTACGTACATCAGTTTCTATAAGGCCATCTTCTTTTAGGTCAACTGAAGGTTTGAGGGATTCTTGGTCTAATTGTAATTTTTGAGCTTGTTCAAGAGCTTCTTTTAAACGTTTAACTTCAGAGTCACGGCGAGCAACCCAAGAAGGTGACCAGACACGGTGAACACGCCAGCCTAAGCCTTTAAGAACTTGTTCGCGAAGACGATCCCGATCGCGAGCACTGTTACTTGAACGATAGGTTGTTCCATCACATTCAACGCCTAAAAGATAACAACCAAAATTAACAGGGTCGATAACGCCTATGTCAATTTTGCAGCCGCTACAACCCACTTGAGGCATAACCTCATAGCCTAACTTTTGAATTTCTAAAGCAATGTCTTCATCAAGAGAAGACTCATAAGCACCAGTTCGTTTATGGGGTGTAGCAAGACTGTCAGGTCCTTTTTCAGCATATTCTAGATAGTTACGCAGTGTTTGGACCCCTTGAGCTTTGGTTTCAGGGTTAATATCATCAGATTTAATTGAGGTTACAATAACAACTTTTTCGCGTGCACGAGTTACAGCTACATTTAAACGTCGTTCGCCCCCGGGTTTATTTAGAGGTCCAAAATTCATAGTCATCTGTCCGTTCTGATCATATCCATAGCCAACACTGAAAAAGATAACATCCCGTTCATCGCCTTGAACATTTTCAAGGTTTTTAACAAAGAATCCTTCAAGACGGTCTTCTTTAAAGAAAGCTTCAAATTCGGGGTGTTCTTTTAGGCGATGATCAATAGCTTCAGCAATTGTTTCCATTTGAGTTACACTAAAAGTCACTACGCCCAAAGTTTTTTTAGGATTCTTTGTGAAATGTTCAAACACTAAATTAACAACGTTTTCTGCTTCAATTTGATTGTTACGAACTCCTCCTCTATCGTAAACACCGTTTGAAACATAGATCATTTTTACGCCTAAACTGTCGTGGTGTGCTTTTGCTGCTGGAAAAGTAATAAGATTATCCTCATAGAACTGGTGATTGGAGAACGCTATTAAATCTTCATGTTTACTGCGGTAATGCCATCTTAATGTTTTAACAGGCAACCCTATGCCAAGACATTCGTCAAGTATACTGTCAAAGACTTCAAAGTCTTCATCATTTATTTGACTCCAGTCAAGGTTATCAATTAAAGATTTTTGGAAAAAGCTAGTTGGGGGTAACTGTTTATTGTCTCCTGCGACAACAAGGGTTTTACCTCGATAAATTGAACCGATGGCGTCTTCGGGTACAATTTGGGAAGCTTCATCAAACAAGACAAGATCAAAATGTGCTGTTTCAGGGGGGAGGAATTGGCTTACACTAAGGGGGCTCATAAGTAGACAAGGTTTTAGTTTGACAAGTAAGTTTGGAATTTTTTGCATAAGGGTGCGTATGGGCATTATGCGACGTTTTTTAGCAGCTTCTCTCATAAGAATAGCAGCTTCGGAGTCACTTGCCTGAATTAGGATGTCTTGGGGTTTTCGGCTATTTGCGGCTTCAATAACCATACTGGAGGTTAAACGGATGATTTCTTGGTCAAGTTTTTTGAAGTCACTAATTAACTGTTCATGGTTTTCACGGCGGAATCTGCCTAAACGTTGATCTTCGGTGTAGAGGTTGTTTATCCATTCCTGATAGGCGCCTCTTCGGAAAGAATCAATTAATTGACTGGAGGGTGTTTTTTGCTCAACAAGTCGTTCAAAGAAACCCCCTAACCCTCGAAGAGCAAAACGATTTCTAAGGTCTTTGAAATCAATCCAAATCTGTAACTCATCCACGCGTTCACGTAAAACTTTTAAACGCTCATAAACAACGTGCAGTGGTAGGTCACGAAGTCGCTGGTTTTGATATTTAAGTTCAAACTCAAAGCGGGCTTCAAACACAGAAAGAGATTGCAAAGCAGTTTCATAATACCTGTTTAGTTTTGCATCAGAGGGAGCATTAGAGGAGCCCGCAGCGGCAAGAAGGGCAAAGGCTTCTGGAACAGCAACATCATCACCAAAAACGATTTGCGCTCTCTTTACCCATTCAAGCACAGATATTATATCAGACCAGTTTGTTTCAAGCTCATTGAAGCGTGAACCGTATTTAATTTGAAGTTGAGATTTTTCACCAATTACCGTAGCTTCTTTTCTACGTACTTCCTCAGCGTTTGTGAGGTCTTCTAAGAGTTGTTTGTAGGTTTTTGGCGAAAATAGGGCAGCTGAAAGAGTTTCCTTTGTTAATATGCTTAGAGGGGCAAGTTGTTTTTCAACATCAATTACCCATTCTTCAAGTCGTTGCAGAGCAGTCTGGTTTAACGCTGCATTTGAGTAGGGTAAACTTTCAGGGATTAACTCTAAGACTTCTTTGGCTTGTTGTTCCCATTTAGTTATTGAGTCTTCAAGTTCACTGCCTAAATGTTTAATCATAGGAGAGGGTGTAGAAGTGTTTGTAACTAGTTTAACCAAGTTTTCAGATAGAGGATTGGCCCATGGAACGGTTTTAAGTTCTTTAATTATGTTGAGGGCTTTTTCTACGCGAAGGAAATCTGTATCATACCCTTGGTAGAAGCGGCCTAACAGGTTTCTAACGTTTTCAGCTTGGGCATCAATTTCGGCGCCAAGGTGTTTTATTTTGCGAGCATCAATAAGATCCTCTAAAACGGTTTTGGGAACTTTACCGTCTATACTAACGTGGGCAATTTGTTTTTGGTCATTACGAAAACTGGAGCTGAATAGTTTTGTTACGCCTTGATAATTATTGTTATAGCGGACCACAAGCTCATCAAGGTTCAAGTTGTAAATGCCGGCAGTATAAGTTTTGCTTAATCGTTCCTTTAGCAGTTTGTATTGTGGATAGGTGTCTTTTGCTTTTGAAACAGTATTTTGTACTTGCTGGAAAACTAGGGGGTCAAACCATGCGGGTTCAGGCTTATCCTCAGTAAAACAGAACAAAGCCAACTTGGACAGATGACTAACAGTTTGCAGATTTAAAGTATCAATAGATAAACCAAGTAGGTCAGCTAGGGCTTGTGCGTTTTCACGCCATTTTCTAACAGTTTGCTGTGTGCTTCGGATGTAGGTTAAAAGTTTTTCTTGCTTATCTAAAAACGCAGATTCCTGCAAGTTTGCACCTGGAAACAGTTTTTCAAGAATAAGCAAATTCTTTTTCAATTCACTAGACCTATCAAAGGCAAGATTAAAAAGAGATACCGTGTAGCGTTCCAACAAATGTTTTCGGGTAGTTTTAATCCATTGACAAGTTTCATTGTAATTTTTAGCTTCAGTTATTAACGTGTCAACTGTTCTGTTAAGTAACCAATGGGCTTCGGGTTTGGGGCTTTCATATAACAGTTTACTTATGTTGATTAACCATTTTACACGGTCAAGGCCCGCGGGAGGGCTTAAACCTAATTGACTTGCATAACTTGCACTTTCCAGTTGTAGATCTTCAACAGTGTGGGCAAGAACTTCAATAGAGGTTAACAATTCGGAGCGGACTTCAAGATTGTATAGACTAGCGCGGTAACCTGTCCAAGGAAAATCAGGTTCCTCAACCACTTGCCAAACTTTGCTTAACTCAGAAGCTAAGCCTTCAAGTTCACTTATTTTTTGAGGCGTTAAAGTACTAAGATCCGTTAAACCTACAGCAACATAGGGAACCCGTTCAAGACTGGCAATCATACTTAGAACATCATAAGCACTTTTTTGCATGTAGGGACGTTTCTCATGTAAGGCGGTGACATAACCATTTAAATTATCACGGTAGGTTTTCATTGTTTCAAAATCATGAGCGGAAGGTAACCGACGGGGCACAAGATGTTCATCAAGACTACGTTTAAGTTCAGCTACAACTTCTTGCTTATTGGCTTTACTACTGTGAAGTTCCAAACAAAAATTCTTCAAACCTACGGCATCAAGTCGATTGTAAACCACATCAAGCGCAGCCATTTTATCGCTGACAAAAAGCACTGACTTACCATGCGCTATACATTCAGCAATTATGTTTGCAATTGTTTGACTCTTACCCGTACCAGGCGGTCCTTGCATAACAAAACTTTGACCCCGAAGAGCATACTCTATACTAACCCGCTGACTACTATCAGCATCTAAAACCTGATAGGTTTTTTCAGGCAACTGTATTTTATCTACATCTTTTTCATCAGGAAGCTGATCAAGAATAAGATTCTCATCTTTTATACCAACAATAGCACGTATTATAGGATGCTGAGTAACAAGTTCAACATTTGACTCAAGATCCTTATAGATAACAAGTTTATGAAAAGAAAATAAACCTAAATCCACCACAGAATCAACAGTCCAACCCAACTCTGAAACAGCCTGAGCTACAGCATTAAAATAGTTCGCAAGAGTTTCAGTTTCCCAATCCTCTGGAGGAGAAGGCAAATCAATTTTAAAATCAGCCTTCAATTTCACCTGCAACGCAGGATTTACAATAGCTTCTTCTTCAACAGGAGGCACAAAAGCTTCAAAAGGCTTACGAACAGTCTCTTTTACCAACTCTAAAGGCACCAAAATCAAAGGAGAATGCACAGTTTCCTTAGTTTCAACATCAACCCAATTCAAACGACCAAAAGCAGCATAAAGAATCCTAACACCCCGCTCACGATAATCAAGTAAAGAACGCCTTTGCAAATTTTTAAGAGTCCGCTCAAGATCAGCACGCATCAAATCTTTGTTAACAAGACGCTTAGAACTAACCTTTTTAGACCCCGCAACAGATGAATCATCAAACACTACACCACCATCAGCAACAACATTATCATCATTATGATCAGTCTGAGTTTCATTCCCTTCAGGAGGCATCCAAAACTCAAGACGTCTCTTTTTTATCACCAATTCTCGAAATATAGTTTCTGCATCAGGTTCATTTATTGATAAAATTCCACGCTTAGAAGCATGAAAATAAAGCAAATTATTTCTTCGCGTTAAATCAATTAAACGTGACTTCCAGTCATCAACCCGTCGCATCGATGGAGAAGAGTTTATTTGTGCCAACTAGACCACCCTTAAACAAATACTTAATTAATTTATTATACATTTACTTCTTCTTTAATATTTACGGTTTTAAACAAGACGAAAAACAACCCCAAAAGAGCACAATAAGGCATCAAAAAACCTACAAAAAATAAAAAACAAAACAAAAAACAATGATTCAGTGTCAAAATAACAAAATATATAAAAAGCACAAATAAAGTCAACAAAGTGTTACTCACCAATAGTCAAATTTCATGTTTGATTTTCACCCCATCCACATGTTTTACACACCACCGCATTATTGCAGTAGCGTCATCAAAACGTTTCCACCTCACAAGAACAATAGCTAAACTCTTCCACACCAATACAAACATGAAAAACCTTCATCACCCACACAATTATTTTTAATTTTTGACGTTACTTTGTAAATGTATTGTATTTATATATTTCCATTTTACAATACATTTTTATGTGGCTACATCCAATAGAATAATGATTCAGCATGTTTTCATGTAACCGTGTCAGAATTATGTGCTATAGCAGAGTATTTTTTCAAAACTATAAAGATGACAAAAAGTCACAAATAAACAAACAAAATAGGATTGAGGGTTGAAAAGTATGGCGCGTTCTCTTATGTTTAATCCTAATTGGCCAGGTGGCTCTGTTGGCACAGGCACTCCTCCTAACACAATTTACACTCAAGATACTGGCCCATACACATTTTTCGACATACCCAGTAACACCGGCAATTTAGCAAAATCAGGTTATAAGTGGTTGGGTTGGGCATGGAGCAACAATGCAACAACTCCAGCCTATACTGGCGGTGAGCAAGAAATGCTCTTCAGCATCAATAACTCTGATGAAGAAGATGATGTTACACTGTATGCAGTATGGCAAATAGGCAACTTTACAGTCATCTATAATGACAACGGAGCTACAGGCGGAAGTGTACCTGTGGATAGTAATTTGTATGTCCAAAACGCGTCTGTTACAGTAAAAGCAAACCCAAACGGACTAGTAAAGGCAGGCCACAACTTTTTAGGCTGGGCCACCACATCAAATGCCACAACACCCACATTTACAGTAACTGGTTCATCCGTTAATCCCTCAAATTTTTCCATAACAAGTGTTGTTGTAACCCTATATGCAGTATGGCAAACAACCTCCACAACCCATACCCTAACATACAATGGGAATGGTAACGCAGGCGGATCTGTACCATCTGCTAGCAGCTCTTATCCGATTAATTCAACAATTACCGTACCAGGACGGGGCACATTAACTAGGCCCAATTATGCTTTTCTTGGCTGGTCCACCAGCAGTTCAGCTACTACTGCGCAGTATCGTGCAGGTAAAATATTTATCCTCTCAGCTAACACTACGCTTTATGCTGTTTGGAGTTCCAACAATAGTGGTAGTGGTGGGCAGGTGGTGTTAGTGGATCAAGTTGTGGCGTCTCAGAATAACTATTTACCTGTTATTGGCGAGGATTGTGTGGGTCAAGGCTTTACCGGCGATGGCAGTCTAATCACACAAGCCAAATTCAAACTAGCTCGTGTGGGTGATGTTATTGGTGGAGGTGTTTGTGCTGCCATATTTGCTCATGATGGCGGAGGCTGGGGCAGTAATGGCAAACCCGTAGGTGGCATGCCATTAGCAGTATCTAATACTGTTGACTATTTAGAACTCAACGATGAGAGTAGTGGTGCGGGTTGGGTTACTTTTGCTTTTACGGGCAGTAACAAGTTTCAAACTGCTGTTGGGGGGCGGTATTTTGTTTGTCTTATGGGTGTGGGTGTTTGTAATTATGGTGGGGGTGGTCATGTTGCGGTTTGTGGTACGGAGGATTCTTTAGTCTTTAATGGAGGATCTGCTGCTGAAGGGGGTTTTAATGGAACAAATTACACTTGGCATTCCATTGTTGCTAATTTGCGGTTGCTCTTTGAATTGTTTGGTGAACAATTTGTAACGTCTTCCACCGTCACATACAATGCCAATGGAGCCACTGGAGGCAGTGTACCAGTAGACAACAATGTTTATGCACAAGGCACCTTGGTTACAGTGGCCATAAACCCAGGTAGTTTGGTTAAGTCAGGGCACATATTTATGGGGTGGTCAACGTCTGCATCACCTTTTTCCCCCTTCAAAGTTGACCTAGAAGACGCCAACGGCTCAATTACCCCACCCACTTTTCCAATGAGCACATCTAATGTAACTTTACATGCTCTGTGGGTGATTCTTCGCACCTTAACATATAATGGTAATGGTAATACGGGTGGGGCGGCTCCTGTTGATCAGCTTAGTCCTTATCCTGATGGTTCTTTGGTTACAGTTTTGGGCCAAAATACGTTGGTTATGACTAATCGTACGTTTATTTGTTGGGTCTTACCCTCTATGGAGCTTATTGGCGAGGGCGATACATTTGTTATAACTGAGAACACGGTTTTGTATGCAGGTTGGATACAAGGCGAACCACCCACAGGACAACAATACCAAGTTTGGTATAATAAAAATGATCCAAGTAATGATAAAGTGTCTGGTTCGGTGCCGATAGATTATAATGTTTATCCAAGTGGAGCAAAGGTAACTGTTTTAGGCAACACAGGTAATTTGACAAGGTCAGAGCATGTTTTTCTTGGTTGGAATACGCAGCCTATGGCTCTTAAAGCAAAATATGTAGCTAATTCCACTTTCAACATACCACCCAACAGCGTCACGTTGTATGCGATTTGGGGTTCCAGTGGCGGGGGTAGTAGTGGTAGTGGTAGTGGTCAAGTTTTTGTAGGTTATAATGAGCGGTATGCGGGTAGTGGGAGTAAAGAAACGCCGCTTGTGTATAATGGTAATTCTTCTGCAGTGTTGTGTGTTGAGTCTAATTTGCATGATTTGGATGGCAGTGCAATTATTGAGAATCTGGTAATAGATGGCGCAAATACGGCAACTACGGGGATTTTGTTGCAAAACGTTGCTAACTGTTTGATTCGAAACGTTACCATTAAAAATTGTGAGGTGGGGATAAGAGTTAAACTTACGGGCAATAATGCTTGTTCGTGGGGCAATCGGTTTGAACACCTACTGTTGGAAAATGTTAATACTGGTATTCTTTTTGAGGGTACAGAAACTTCCAAAGATTACTCGTATACAATAATTGATGACGTAGGTATAAAATTGAAAAACAATTCAAATAATAATGTGGGTGTAAAAATAGAGGCAACAGCCAAGTTGTATAGTGCTTTTGTTAAGACAAATGTTTGGTTAAATGGCTCTAATGGTAAAGGTTTAGAAGTTAATGGTCAACTAAAACTAAGCCTAATTAATCTTGCAGTTTCTGAAAGCATACAAAATAATACGGGAAAGTGCATAGTTCTTAATGTAGGTGCAAACATTTCGGCAAACCAAAGTTTCCTATTAACCGTTCTAGGAGTAAACAACAACATAGCAAATAATGGAGGTGCCTACTCTGGCATTAAAATTGTCCCATAATAATACCGATATGATAGGCAAGATAAATGTGGATGTAATGATGATGGTTTGGCAAAAACAAGGTATAAACTCTGTTAAAAATATCCCGAGTCGTAACTTTAACAGTTTGGGTTATTTTACTACAGCCCATAACCCTATTTTGTTAAATAGAAATTTAAATCAACTAAAATGTGTTGGAGGATGTAAAGTTGTCAATTAATGTATCTGTTGATGGACGCGAAGCGGGTGTTGGAAGCAAACAAACCGTTAAAACTTATAATAATGATACTGTTATTATGAAAGTGGCATCAAATGTACCTAATGGTGATTTTCACAAGACTGCCATTATTGAAAATTTGATAATTGATGGCGGAAATAATGGTGCAATTCGGCCAGGTACTATAGGGATTTTGCTTAAAGATGTATACAACTGTATTATACGAAATGTAACGATCAAGAATTGTGAGATTGGCATAAAAATAGAGAACACCAATAATTATTGCTCAGAATCAAACTGTATCGAACACATCAGAATGTCAAACGTAAAAACAGGCATACTATTTACTGCCATCTCAGGTAACTCTGGAGACTTTGGATTTACCACAATAAAAGATGTTGGAATAAAACTAAACAATGTAGACAAAGGTAACATTAACACTGATACGTTAGAACGTGTAGGTATTCAAATTGGCACTGCTAATGGCCCTGTGGTGAAACCTTATAGTTCTTTTATAAAAGCAACTATATGGTTAAGCAACTATGGTAATAGTTGTGGGTTGAAAGTTTATGGTGAGCTAAAGTATAGTTTAGTGATGCTTGCAGTTGAAACTCCAGAACATGAAGACGGTGCTAAAGTAGGTATGGATATTTTAACCAATCCTTCTGCTGTTTCTAATAATCAAAGCTTTATGCTCTCATATGGTGACAACATCTCACCAGTAATTAAAGCAATTTCACCACTTATTGGTCATGATATTGTTACGGAACATATTTGATGGAGTTAAAAATTGTGAGGAATAAAAAAATGAAAAAATTATGTCTTTGCGATGATGATGCTATTTTGAACATTGTTGTATATGGAGGTAAATATTGATGCCAATAGTGGGAATAGCTGAACGTCTCACAGGTACGGGGAGTCGTCAAACAGTAATTACGGGTGCAGGTCAGATCATACAATTTTACTCCAATTTTACTAACAACTCAAACGACCCAACATATGAGTCTAATGTCATTGATCCAAATTATGTTAATGATACTTATTATGAAGATCGTACGGCTGTTGTTGAGAATTTGATAGTTGATGGACTAAATCAGGCTGGAACTACGGGGTTATACTTGAGAAATCTGGGTAACGCATTTATTCGCAATATTACCATAAAAAATTGTGATGTTGGAATACATTTACACAATGCCAAAGGCGCGTGGACGGAAACTAATCATTTGCAACATATTCGTATGGAAAATGTAAAGACGGGCATATTATTTAGCACGGATGGTTATTTTTCGTCTGAGAAGCCAGGGGATAGTTTTGGCCATAGCCACATTGATGATGTAAGTATTGTTTTGCGGAATACTCCGAGTGCTGTTGGGATACAAATAGGTGACGGCCAATACGGTAATGGTGGTAGTGGCGTAAATTCCAGTAATTGGATAGTTGTTGCTAAGCCGTATTTTTCGTTTATTAAAGCTGATATTTGGTTTGGGTCAGCAGATAGTTGTGGAGTTAAGTTGGTTAATGGTGAATTGAAGCATTGTTTAGTAAATATTGGTGTGCATGGTAAGGGTACAGGAGCAGGAACGGGTCTTGATTTAACTGGTGCTGTTACTAGTTCGTATTCTCCGATTGAAAAAAACCAACGTTCTATTCCATCAACTAATATGGACGGGTTTATGTTGCGTACGGAAAATTTGAAAGATCCAGTCAAGTACGGTAATTGGAGCAACAAGACGGATGTAAAAACTGTTGCTATTTGAGTTACCTACCTATTTTTCTTCTTTTTTGGCGGGTGTGATATGTAGTGTGAAGTGTTGTTTGATGTTGTTAGGTTGGAAGTTGGGTTGAATTGAAGATTAATGTACTTGTGTTTATAATGCTGTTTGTTGGGTTATTTTTAGCTGCACCAAACTCTGTTTGGGCTCAATCTGATCCGTTAGAGCTTCAATGGAGTAAAACATATCATGAATACGGATTTGCTTCGGTGTTTCAGACTTTTGATGGAGGTTTTTTGATTGCGGGCAGTAATCTCACTTCATTTCCAGAGTATTTAACGCTTATAAAAATTAATAGTGATGGGGAAATGGAATGGCGTAAAACTTATTCTGAAATTACTTGGGTTCCTGCGTTGATGTACGAAACAGATTCAAGCTATTTATTATTGCATGATAATCTTGCTACTTATGGCATAGTTAATTTGTTGAAGGTGGAGTTTCAAGGTAATTTTGAATGGAGTAAAAGTCTTTTTTTTGGGCGAAGTCAAGCTTTTACTCAATATGTTAGAGGTTTGTTTGATGTTGACGCGACGAGTTGTGTGTTGTCTATTTTTGAAAGTGATGCAAGAGGTGGCGGTTATCGTTCGCGTTTTATGTGTTATGATGTATATAATGAGGTTTTGCTTTGGACAAAAAGTATCGAAGGTGTTAGAGTTGCGGTTGTTTTGCCGTTTGGTAGTGATGAGGGGTATTATGTTGCAGGTAGTCAGGATAAGCAACCTTGGTTTGCCAAGTTAAATTCAAACTATGAGATTATCTGGAGTCGTACTTATGACACTTTATCTTCAAGTGGTTTGTCGGGTGTTAGTTCAGTTATTCCAACTATTGATGGGGGTTTTTTGCTTGGGGGTTTTCTGTCGGGTAGTGGTGGGGTTAGTTTTGTTGTTAAGACGGATGGTGACGGCATGGGGGTGTGGCGTTGGAAACATGATAGTCTAATCTATGATGGGGTTGAAATTGAGCGTGGTCAATATTTGGTGTTTAGCAGCTCGGATCTTATTTGTGTTAGTGCTTCGGGTAAGGTGTTGTGGGTCGAGCCTTTCTCTAAATATTTAGAGGATCCTGTGAGTTTAGCAAATTTTACTTATGTTCGTGGTGTGGTGTCGGCGTTTGTTGGTGAGGGGGATAGTGTAGTTGTGGCTATACCTTTTGGTGTTTCGGGTGATTATACTTCTTGTTTGTGGGTGGCAAGTTTTGTTGTTAAGTCATCTTCTTCTGTAGTTGTTAACTCTTCATCTATTGATTATGCAGGGGTGGTGTGTGTAGTTGGGGTTGGGGTTGGGGTTTTTGTTGGCGTTTTAACTTATTTAAAGAAGAGATATCGCCTGAATTCTGTGTAGTATCCCGAAATTATTTCGCTAGTTTTGTCCATATAGATGGTATGGTTAAGGTAACAAATAAGCGTAAACTGAAGTGGTGCTTGCTTCACTATGAAATAGCACGACGATTGCATGAAAGTTGAGTAAGGTTTGGCAGTGTCCTAATATGGAATACTTTTTATAGGATGGCTGTTTTACATGTTGCTGGTGAGCAATATTGCCAAAGGGTAGACCAAAAAGTCAACTAAACATAGTTTGTCAAAACCCAAAATGCACCCACTACCTAAAAGAGAAAGACAAAACAATAATAAAAAGAGGCAAATACAAAACAACAGGCCACCAAAGATACCAATGCAAACACTGCCACACCCTCTTCATGCAAACAAAAGGCACACCACTCTACCGCAAACACCTAACAGAACAACAAATAACAAACATTTGCAAACACATAGTAGAAAAAAACGGCATACGAAGCATAGAACGACTAACAGGCCACCACCGAGACACCATAGGAAACCTCCTAGAAGACATGGCCGATCATGCATCAGATCTAAACGACTATTTGATAAAAGATCTGGGTCTTTCCACATTTGAGTGCGATGAGATTTGGACATTTATTAAAAAAAAGAAAAGACGCTTAAGCGAAGCGGCAAAGTTGAGCCTGAAAGCGGTGACTGCTACCTCTACACGACTGTAAAACGCAAATCCTACTTGTTTGCTGCCTTTTCCGCAGGTAAATGGACACAACAAACCTGTCTTGAGATGATTCGAAAATTTGCTAAAGCTCTTAAAGTGCCCTCTTTGCAGTGTCCGTTGGAAGTGTTTACCGATGGTAACGATGATTACACGTATGTTTTGCCTTTGTGTTTTCAGTTAGGGTTAATTGATTATGGGCAGTTGATTAAGATTAGGAAGAATGGTCGGGTGGTGGATAAGAAGAAATTGGTTGTGTATGGGGGCCTTCTTTGGGTGATGTTGAGACGACGGAGGTGGAGAATTTTAATAGTATTTTGCGTGAGCGTTTGGGTCGTTTGGTTAGGGATTGTAAGTGTTTTTCTAAGGTGAAGAGGCGTTTGGTTTGTGCGGTTGATTTGTTTAGGTTTTATTGGAATTTTATCAATGAGTTTAAGCGTAATGGTTCTCCTGCAAAGCTTGAGGGGTTAACTGATCACTTGTGGACTTGGCACGAATTCTTCTACTACAAATTAAGTATCTTAAATTAGGTCACTGCCTAAGGTTTTTTGAAAATAGTTTTTTCGACATATTTATGATACATTTATAACTAGCCATACCCTAGTTTACATATAAGAAAATGCAGACTCTCTTTGACCACATAAAACAAATAGAAATCCAAAACACCCGCCAAAAAGGAAAAATCCGCCACACCCTAGGCGACATCGTAGGAGTTGCCCTCTTTGCAACCATAGCAAACGCACAAGACTGCGTAGACATAGAAAACTTTGCAGAAACATACCCAACCCAGCTACAAACCTATTTCCCACTAAAACACGGCATGGCCAGCCACGACACCATAAGACGAGCCCTAATGATGATAGACCCCCAAGTGTTTCAAAACCTCCAACAACACTTCACCCAACTATTAAACAATAACCAAGGAGAAAAAATCAAAAAACTACTCAGTATCGATGGCAAAACCCAAAAAGGCAACGGCAACAAACAACAAAAACCCAACCACATAGTAAGTGCTATTGATGAAAACGGTTTCTCCATAGGACAAAAACAGGTCGAAGACAAAACCAACGAAATAAAAGCTATTCCAAAGCTCTTAGACAGCCTAAACATAAAGAATCATATAGTTACCATTGATGCTATAGGTACTCAGCATGATATTGCCGCAAAGATTCGCAAGAAACGAGCTGATTATGTTTTAGCTTTGAAAGCTAATCAAAAAACTTTGTGCACCGAGGTTAGTTGTTGTTTTGAAGATTCAGAGTTTTTGGATAAATGTGAGTATTATCAGACTTTGGAGAGGGCTAGGGGTGCTTTGGAGACAAGGGAGTATTGGCATAGTGAGGATGTTAAGAGTTTGTCTCAAAGAAAGCAGTGGGCGGGTTTAAAGTCGGTGGCTATGGTTCGTAACACTGTTGTTAAGGATGGGCAAACTAGTGTGCAGGCGCGTTATTTTATTAGTAGTTTGTCTTTGGGGGTGGTGGAGGTTGCTAGGGCTATTCGGGGTCATTGGCTGGTTGAGAGTTTGCATTGGCATTTGGATGTGACTTTTCATGAGGATGCGGATCGTACGGTTGATAAGGTGGTTGCTTGTAATTTGAATATTTTGCGAAAGTTGGCGTTAAACATTCTGCGGCTGGTTGATGTGGGTAAGAAGAATGTGGGTATTGCTAAAAAGCGTAATATGATTGGCTGGAATCTGCCAAAATATCTCGAACAAATCCTAACAATATAAAAAACCAGCTCTTTCAAAAAACATAACAACTAAACATCCACATCAAAAACATTCATGCAATCGTCGTGTATACTCACAAATTTTCGCAATAAATAGACTACAAAAAGGTTCCCAATAATGCCTGACTATAAAAGTTATTTAATCACAATCCCTAAACCTTTATTTGTTGTGTTTGTGATTATTTATTAAGGAAGCGATTATATGTGAATATGGCAATGAGTAATAGGCGTTTTATTTTGTTGTTCGTTATTGTTCTTATTGTTGTTAGTGGGTTGTTTTGTTTTGGATATTTTTCACGAAAAGTTACGCATTATACTGGTGATATAATTTTGAGTGGGAATGATGTTTTGCATCTTAAGAATGAGGATGTGTATTGGGTTGGTGCTTTGGATATGAGTGGGAATTCTGTTTTGATATTGGATAATGCTGCAATTTATAATAGTGATCGCAACAGGCGTCAGAATTGTTATAGTAGTTTACGGGATAATGCAAAGATTATTCTACAAAATAACTCTACCATTGACCACTTTATGTGGGGATTAGCACTTTATGATGATGCTTCGATATTTATTACAGACTCTACACTAAAACTCGGTCTAATACTGGGGAGTAATGGGACATCTGCTCATATTGTGAACTCAAATCTTGTATCAGCTAGTAGTGATGTTGGAGGTGATTTTTTAATGGTTAATTCTACTGTTATGTCTTTGACTTTTCAGGGCAGTAGTGCTCGTATTGTAAATTCTCGTATTGAGAATGGGCTTACAGTTTCTAGTAGTGATTATCCGGTGTGTGTTGATTTGGTGAATTCTACTTATGGTATGCCGATTAATGAGGCTTATACTGTTGAGTATTTTAGGCAGGGGGTGATTTGTGTTTATTGGTTTTTGGGGGTTGAGGTTGTTTCTGATGTTGGGGTGTCTTTGTCGGGGGTGGATGTTCAAATTTACTCCTCAGACGGAGCTTTAGTAGCACAACAAACTACTTCAAAAAACGGAAACACACAATTCGAACTACTCACACTAGAAATCTCCAAACACGGCGAAACCTTTCACGGAAACTATATCATTAAAGTGACATGTGATCAAACACAAATACAAGAAACCATCAACCTCGAAACATCAACACAAAAAACAATCACCATCCAAAAATAAAAAAGAGACTATTAGCGCTTTTTAAGCACTACTACACTTAAGCCAATTACAACCAATAGCACAACGGCGATTACAGCTACAATATGTGTCGGGTTTATGGTTCTTTGCGATGAAATTAAACCTGCACCAGAGGACAATTCTGAACCATCAACATCAGCATTATTGTTTATATCAACTCCATAACCACCAACGGGATGGCCATACAATATTTCACCTGTATCTGCCCAAATACCTTCCTGCCATCCATAAATCGACGAATCCAAAGGATAAACCAAAGGCACTTCAACAAACCAAAACGGATACAACACAAAATCCTCCCCTCTAACAGCTAAATGCAACTCTGCAACAACCGGCCTATCTGAAGGAAACTTTAAACTCTCAGAGGTTGAACTTGTAGCGTGTTTTTTCGCCATATCAATAGCCTGTTCTTTTGAAACCTTTAAAACCTCACTACCTACAGAGTAAACATCCCAAGCATCATTAAATCCTTTGAAAAGACCATTTTCAAAATGGATACCTATGCTTTTAGGTGATTCAGCCCCCTTAAAAGAATACATAAAATAAATGCCATTAACAGGGTGCATTCCTTTAGAGTCAAATGTGTGTAAATCTGTAAAGACTTTGCATTTAATGTTTCCAACAGTTTTAGCATCAATGTCTGCAGCATTTTTGGCTGGTTCAAGAATTTTTAACATATCTAAAATAGCCAAGTTGCCTGTAAAGTCTTTTAGCCTATGCAGAGTTTCTTGTGTTGCGATAAGTGGATCTTCAGATAGCTTGTTAAGGTAATGAACATCAGATGAAGAACCACTAAGTATTGAGGTGTACAAGTAAATTAAGTGGTTGTTAAAATATTGGGCGATAACAGAAAGTTTACTTTCTTTTGACTCTAAAATTAATCTTATGTCTTCTTCGCCTCTGTAGCTTTTTTCATATCCAGGTATGGGTGATGCACGATAGCTAGTTACGTTTATGGCGTATTTGTCTACATCAATACCTACTACATCTCTTAATGCGTTAAGCACTTTTTCTTCAACAGTTTTTTGACCAGCGTAAACATTGTGCGTTTGAGTAAACAGCAGTGTTGTTACTATTATCAGGGTTGTTAATATAGTCCAAATTTTTTTAGTCAATTTCATATTTTTCATCTCCTAATAGGGTAGAACCATGTTTCCATCACCTAGAACACGCATACAACAGGTACGCCCCGATCCAGAAGGATCGGGATATCCCAAGTAAAGTACTGTGTTAGCAAAAGTATATGCAGAACCACCCATTACTTGAGCTGATGCCGCATCAAGTGCATCTTTAACGGAATAATGTTGTACTAGAAAATAATAATAGAATTGTCGGCAAAAATCACCATAGTTATAAGTTATAAATTCTGTGTTATCGGTTAAGTATTTTGAGGTGTTTTCAAAACCAATGTATGCATAACCACTATTGTCAGGATTTGTATAGCCAAACCAAGCCAAGTTGCTTTTTTGGATCCAGGCGTAAGGCATTCCAACTACTTTTAGTTGCGGATCTAGGTAATAATAGCCACCATTGGGCTTAATGTTTAGTCCTCCGTTGACACATGTCCAGATGAAAGTAAACTTGTGTCTTGTACCTATATAAGTGGCTAGATCCTTGTCTACAATTCCAGTGTTTGTACCACCATGTCCGTAATACGCGTAGTGTGTCACTCCATTAATGGTTGTTGGGTAAAAGTCGCCGACATGAAAAGTTGCTAGAAAATCGTATGCAGAACTGCTTTGTATAGCTTGAGAGTTAGCATACACGTTTGTTGCTATTGTAGTGGGTCCATAATTGTTTTTTCCCACCCAATTCGTTCCTGCTTGTGAAACAAGATTTGTGATGTGTGAGGTTGTATGCGATTGCGCGGGTTGTTCGTAGAGTTCAAACCATGTTGGGTTATACCCAGGTAAGTATCCTGGAGGATACCAAGAAGGCCCCCACGTTACACTTACAGGGTATCCTTGAACTAAGGGTACGGCAGTGCCCAGCAAAAGTAACGCTAAAAACATTGAACATATTACACAAATTTTTTTCATTTTTAAAGCCTCAACAAATACACGAACACACTTATATCAAAGTTTTTAGATATACATTCAAACAGGCATATTCTATAAACTCATAAGTGTCACGTGTTCAGGTCACCTCACAGTACACAACAACACTTTCCAAAATCCGCACACTAAACACACACCAAAAAAGAAAAACACCACTTGAAATTATTTCATCATTTTTTAACAATATCATCATGATTTTTGAGGTTTTCCATAGCTTCCAAAACTATGGAACACACATTTTCAACACCAATTTTACGTATTTCAATAACTTTAACGCCTATGTTCAATTTTTCAAGCTCACACAAACATTCTTCAGAGTTGTTAACTGTGTCAAGAATAATAAAGCCTTCAATGTTACTAAACATTTTTTGAAAAACCACCTCATCAAACACACCCTGCATAGCTAACTGCGTCTTTATATCCTTAAAAAAGTCAATCATACCAACACTCATAAACATCAGTTTATGTTCAGGGTCAGCAGTTTCAAATTTGCCTTTACCACCAAGTTGACAATCAATACAATTTAGAGCCTCAATTTTAACTACGCCATATTCCTTGGCAAGTTGGTTCATTTCGTTATCTGGCCCCAAGCAGAGATCACCATAAACAAGCACCACTTTTCCTGGATAACGCTTTAAAGTAGACTTTAGGGTTTTGCGTATATTCTGTTCGATAAGAGAGTAGTCTACATGAAAGTTTTTGTTGATAAAAACAAGGTCAACGTCAAGTTTACCTGTCTTGATAAGATAGTTAAGTTCAGGTTCAAGGACGCTGCAGGAAACAAGACATATTTGCTTGTTTTTATTCACATCAGATTTTCCTTTATGGTTTTAGGCAGTATTTAGACCATTGCGGCCAAGTTTGGGGTGGTGGGGTGTTGCAGTCACTAACAGCTACTATGGTTAAGGTCATGCCGATTTGAAGTTGTTCTATAGGTAGGTCTTGTATTATTCCGGGAATTTTTAAGTCGTTGTCTAATTCAATGATGCCTATTGCGTAGGGGGTTAAGTTTTGGAATTGTGTTGGTGCTATGTGGATTACTGTGTATGTTAAGAGGGTGCCTTTGTTTGTAATGGGGGTCCATTCAAATTGTGTGTCATAGCAGTTATTGCATAAGGGTCGGGGGGGTAAGTGGATTTTGCCGCATTTTAAGCATTTGCCAGCCATTAGTTTGCCTTGGGAGAGGAATTTGTAGAATTGCTCTATAGAGAAGGGTTCTTGAGGGTTATTTGGCATTGTCATGTTATTGGGCACTCCTGTATATGTGGACGGCTGCTGTTGCGCCTGAGCCGCCAACGTTGTGGGTTAAACCGATTTTTGCGTCTTTAACTTGGCGGCGTTCTGCTTGGCCTGTGAGTTGTAGGTAAATTTCATATGCTTGAGCGGTGCCTGTTGCGCCGACGGGGTGGCCTTTAGCTTTCAAACCGCCGCTTGTGTTAACAGCGATGCATCCGTCTATGCGGGTTTGGTTATTTTCTAATAATTTGCCGCTTTCACCTGGTTTACAGAAGCCTAAATCTTCATAGGCGACAAGTTCGGCGCTGGTGAAGCAATCGTGGACTTCAGCTAGGTCTATATCTTGAGGTGAAAGCTGGGCCATTTCATAGGCAGTTTTTGCAGCAGTTTTTGTGGATAAAAGGGAGGTAAAGGTTTTGCGTTCATACAATCCAATGGAGTCACTGGCTTGTCCACTGCCAACAATATGTACAGGGTTGTCAGTGTATTTGGCTGCAAGTTCAGGTTTAGTTAAAACTATACAGCTTGCACCATCAGTAACTAGGGAGCAGTCATAGAGTTTAAGAGGCCATGCAACATAGCGAGATTGCATAACAGTTTCAAGGGTGATTTCTTTTTGCATATGTGCTTTAGGGTTAAGACTTGCATTATAATGATTCTTAACAGCAGCCATTGCAAAATGTTCCTCTTTTGTACCGTAATCATGCATGTGTCGCGCAGCCATTAGGGCAAATAAACCCGGAAAAGTAATACCATGATACTGCTCAAAGGGGTAATCTGAAGCCATAGCAAGATATTCAGTAACTTCAGCTGTTGTGCGATTAGTCATTTTTTCCACTCCGCCAACCATTACAACATCTGCAAGACCAGACATTACTGCATAAATGCCTGCTCTTAAAGCTGCACCTGATGA
Source organism: Candidatus Bathycorpusculum sp. (assembly GCA_009781395.1). GTDB lineage: Archaea > Thermoproteota > Bathyarchaeia > Bathyarchaeales > Bathycorpusculaceae > Bathycorpusculum. The sequence continues at coordinate 20,369 of WQYG01000009.1, forward strand.
ACCACAAGCAGCTTCACATCTAGTTGCCGGGATGCCAAGTAAACCTGTCCAATCAGCAATAATTGCACCCATATGACCTTGATGCTCATACGCTTCACCCATATGTCCGATAAACATTGTTTTAATGTCACGTTTAGGCTCCAGATTGGGACACCGCCTAAATGCCTCCTGAGCCGCTAGGGTAAAGATTTCTCTTGCAAGTAAACCTTCATGCTTTTGGAACTTTGACATTCCAGCGCTAACTATACTAACAAGGGGTTTTCCATTCAACACTCTGCATCCTCTCTAACGTATAGACACAATAATAATAGATGCACAAATAAAAACATACCAGCCAACATCAATAAATCAACATCAAACAAACACCCAAATTATTGCTCCAATGAAATTTTACTAACACCCTCATCTTTTTCCAAGGTAATTACATGCTCAGCTTTGTCTGCAAAAACTTCACTATGAGTTACCGCAATTATTTGCTCTATAGCCTTGAACCGACTGATAGCTTCTGCTAAATGTTCAATACTGCCATCTTCACTTCCAAGATTTTCAGTAGGTTCATCAAGCATTAAAAGACTTAAACCATGCCCAGTTCGAGATTGCATAATTAATTGCCCCAAACCCAATCGATAAGCAAACGCTAAAAGAGTTCGTTCACCACCTGAAAGATTACTAACTTCACGATCTACACCAAAATCACTTTTCACATAAGGCGTATACGTTTCATTAATAACTATGTTCAACAAAAGAGTTTCACCGCCAACTAGACTATCAAGTATCTGCTGGATGAAATTACGCAAAACTTTAACAAACTCCATACGAAGCTTAGGTTGAATACTACGATACGCATCCCGTATGGCACCAAGAAGCTCAAGCATACGCCCAAGCTTTTCAATTTTTTCAACTTTCTCTTGGGCACCATCAATACGCAGTTTAATCTCATCTAATCGACGCAGGAGATCTTTTTTACGACTCTCTTTAATGCGAAACTCAGAGTCTAAAACGTAATATTGCTTAAACGTCTGTTCTCTACGAGCACGAACAACATCTAAATCAGCTATATCCAAATGAGCAAGCTCAACTTGAAGCCTTTCATACTGTGACTTCTGATCAAATTCCAACTTTTGATGACTTTCAAATTCAGCCATCAATTTTACAAGATTACTCTCCTCTTCAATAACACGGGACTTAAGATCAGTTTCACGAGTTAAACATGTTTGCAAATTAGAATAAGCCTCTGAAGCAATTGTTTTTGCCTTTTGCAAATCAGCAATCTCAAGACGTAAATGATTGATAACTCTTTGGCGTTCAACATTTTCCTGCTCAATACGGCTAAGAAGATTTGTTTTATATTGACCACTCAACTGTTGAATACATAGAGGACACTTATCTTCTTGAGATAATTGACTTGTTCTTTTTTGATCTGTTTGAATACCTTTTAAAGCAGCCTCTTGCTCTCCGCGCAGACTACTGATTTTATCATCAAAAGAAGCTAAAAAAGATGATAATTGATCAACAGGCTGATTTATCGGCAACCCTGCCTGCATCAGTTTAGTTAAAAACATTTTTTTTTGAGAATCCATAGAAACCTGACGTTGATGCAGATTATCAACAAGGGTTTTTTTATCTTCAATTCTTTGGTTAAAAGAAGCAACCAAATTAGTTACATTCTGCAAACTTGCGCGCACTTGAATTTCTTTACGTCTAAGTTCTTCCACTTGAAGCTTTTTTTCTTCAATCGCTTTAAGACTTAGATCAGCTTCTTCAAGAACACGCTTTGCAACTACCACTTTCTGCGCGGCAGATTCAATATCCATTTCCAAGAACGTAAATTCTTCACTTACACTATTATAATCATTACTTAAAACCTCAATATTGGCAACATCAGGATCTTTTGTGTAAACACGTTTTTCTGTCTCAAAATCACGCTGATACTGCACAATGTTACTCCATGCTACTTCATAATCAGAAATTCCAAATAATTCATCAAGACGTTTTTGTCTATCACGCGGAGCTATATCAAGCAACTCTTTAAGATGCTCTTGTCGAAACCAAACAATTTCACGGTAAAGATCACGATCTAAACCAGTTATAGCCTTAATTTGCTCAGCTACAGCATCATTTTTAATACTAGCAATTAAGGTATCTTCTTCATACAAAAAAAGCTGATCAGCATCTTGACTTATACCCTTACCTTTACGGTGTAACCCACGAGTTATTTTATAAGTTTTACCACTCTGAGAAAACTGCACCGACACCCTACCCTGATCCGCCCCTTCCCGAAGCAAATAATCAAACCCCCGAACAACAGAACCACCAAACAACGCAAAATCAATCGCATACATAATACTAGACTTCCCACAACCCACACCACCTACAACACAGTTAAAACCACAAATAAAAGGCACCGTCGATTTAACATGACTACGAATATTTTCCAATTGAACAACTTCAATTTTCATTTTGACAACTCCTCCTCAAGAATTTGTCTAACTTTTTCATCCTGCTTACAAACAAGAGGCTCAATTAAAGCTAAAGCCAACTTGGCAATCTGATCAGCCTCTGCCTTATCGTAACGATCATTAAAAATCTGCATAAAATATTCAAAAGATTTAGTTTTTAAATCCTTAAAATTATCTTCAAAAATGTTTCTGACAACCTCATCTAAAACTGCAGACTCTTTAAGCAACACTACAGGATGAACCAACAAGGCTTTTTTATTTGCCGCACGAATTTGAGCTATATCAATTTCAGCTCGACTTGCCTCCGCGGGCAGGGTACCTTTCAACACAGGAATCACAACAGCACCCTCTACATCAACATCTTTAACCAACTGAGAAGCCAACTCAGTTATTTTAACAGGAGTCAACCCTGAAAAATCGGTTTCATCTAAAACTATAAATTGACGCGACAACTCAAGAGACATTTGCTCAATTTGCATTTCACCATTTTCAGCCACTTGCACATAATTAAAACCCTTAGGATACCTTGCCTCATCATACCCAGACGTTTCAGTGCAACCACTGTAAACTAGATAGCCCTCTTTGAATTTGGCACTGGAACGTTCATGTATATGCCCGGCAGCATAATAACAAAACCCTGAGGGCAACATTTCAGGTGTCAATTCTGCTTCAATATAAGGCGGTTTAACCCCAGGCAAATCCACAGCACCATGCAGAACAAAAATGTTACATACCCCCGCCATAGGCTTTGGCGGTTTTTCCGTCATAAATTTGGGTAACCCCTCACGAGTTTTGTGACTACTATGATAATTAGGTATGCCATAAACATAGCAACAATCAGGTTTATGCCAACAAGCACCATCATGACGGGGAAGATGATAAATTAAACCAGCACTATCAAGAGGGTAAAGTATTGTTCCAGTTATAGTGTTAGGGGCAGAGTCATGAGAACCATCAACAGTAAGTACCGGAATTTGAGCATCTTTTAACCGTTTAAAACTTTGTATAGTATTCTCAAGGGTAACATTTGAAGGTCGGGGTTGATGAAACAAATCGCCTGCAATAATCATAAAATCAGGTTTAAGTGCCAATGTTCGATCCACAAGCTCAGCAAAAGCATCATCAAAATCTTGACGTCTTGCCTCAAGGCCATATTGTGAATAACCCAAATGTAAATCGGAAGCATGAACAAAACTGAAAGCTCGCAAATGTAACCCTCAAAGTAGGTAAAAAGTAGCCTTGTAATTTTTATAGGCTTTGGTATACAACCACTCACTACAATACCAGAAACCTTCATAACAAAAATACAAATATCAAAAAAGCTACATGTTTTGGGGAAAAATATTAAACCATTGAACACCATTTCAGTTAAAGGTAAAAAATAATGAAGTGTCAAATTTGCGGAATCGATGTCACCATGCCATACAGTTGCCCTCACTGCGGAGGACAATTCTGTAGTCAACACCGTTTACCAGAAAACCATATCTGCCCACAAATCAACAACGCACGCATCCAAAGACAAAACACCGTAAAAGAAACAATGACCCAAACAGGTAGTAACGGCTATAACTACAACTTTAACTTCAACCCACAACCAGCCAGAACTCATCGTCGCAAAGCTTTCAGTCTTAAAGAATTAAAACACATTGGAATAGCAGCCTTACTTGTAATAGGCATTGGCTTCTCAATAGGCATCTATACTAACATGAGCTACGGTAGTACCATTTGGACTATAGGCATGATGTCTGTTTTCTCAGTGTGCATGATGACCTCGTTTTTGGTTCATGAACTTGCACACAAATTTACAGCACAAAAGAGCGGGATGTGGGCAGAGTTCCGTTTGGTTCTGTGGGGCACAATATTAACATTCATCTCAGTATTTATGCCGTTTAAAATGATAGCTCCAGGAGCAATGATGATTAGCGGTACTACAAACAAAAAAAGCATACTAAAAATTTCAATCGCAGGCCCAATAACAAACATAATCTTTGCAGGAGTCTTTTTTGCAACAGCACTCATTTTACAATCTACAATTCAACCGTACAGCTATGTTTTTGCATTTATTGGCTTTATTAACGCTTTTATGGCAGTTTTCAACTTGATTCCCTTTGGCGTTTTTGATGGCAGGAAAATCTTTAGTGTAAACAAAAAAATCTGGGCAGTAGCATTCATTCCAAGTTTACTATTAACACTCTACGGGTATATGCTAATAGTGTAAACAACAAACAGCTAGGCGCACAATTTTTAACACATCAATGGTTGAGCATTCAACCATTAACATTGCACTAATAGGTGTAATTGCTGAAAATGGTTTTTGAAAATTGGGGGTAATGTAATAATGGGTAAGCGGGTAAGGGATTGTTTGTTTTTGGATTTATGTGAGATAGAAAGAAGGTGTTATGGTGGGATGACGCCCATGCGGCTGCATTCTTCTTTTAGGCTGTCTCTTATTTGTTTGAGGTTTTGGCGTTTGTGTACGTATTCGTCTCCGTTGATTTTGTCTGTGCGGAAGTCGCTGTCTATTTGGGTTAGTTGTGTATTAATTTCCATGATGCGGTCTTTAATTTGGTCTACATATGAGACGGCTTTTTCTTGTCCAATTGCTTCGGAGGGGGCAAGGGCTGTTTTTATGATGCCGTCTTCGATGCGTAGGATTCTGTTGGATATGCGTGCAATGTTGGGGTCGTGGGTGACCATGATTATGGTTTTGCCGAGTTCTTGATTGATTTTTAATAGGTATTCAGCGATTATTCGGGCGTTAGCAGTGTCTAATTCTCCTGTGGGTTCATCTGCTAAGAGTATGGGGGCGTCATTTGCTAAGGCTGAGGCTATGGCTATGCGTTGTTGTTCGCCACCACTTAATTCTTCGGGTTTATGGCGAGCGCGAGCTTCTAAGCCGACGATGTTTAAAAGTTCTTGTACGCGTTGTTTACGTTTACTTCGTTTGACGCCTGAGGCTACCATGGAGAATTCAATGTTTTCTCGTGCAGTAAGGGTTGGAATTAGATTGAGGTTTTGGAATATGTGGCCTACCATTTTTCTGCGGAAGTCAACTAGTTGTCGTACGGAAAGTTTGGTTACAACTTTGTCGCCTACAGTAACGGTGCCGGCGGTGGCTTTGTCGAGTCCGCCTATGATGTTTAAAAGGGAGGATTTGCCGCTACCACTGGGTCCGATGATGGAGACGAGTTCGCCTGCGGATATTTCAAGGTTTAAGCCTCTTAGGGCTTGTACTTCGATTTTTCCAGTGTGGTGAATTTTTATTAGGTCTCTTACTTTTACGTTAAGTCCGCTCATCTTGTTCTAACCATCTTTTCTAGTTTAGTAACATATTGGCTGGTCATAACCAGAATTGCACCTATCGTGGATGCGTATATCAGAGCAATATAAGTGCCTATAACGGCTATGGCGTTAGGTGGGAAGATTAATCGTTGAGTTACAAGGCTATAGGTGGCAAGGGGTGCATTGGCTATGGATATGCTGCCATAGGCTATGATTGACCCGACTATTACACCTATGATTACTGCAAATGTTATGATGGCTATGGACTCCATGAGAAACATCCACACGAGTTGACGATAGGATAAACCTCGTACGCTCATCAAAGTTGCTTCACGACTACGTTCTTTTAAGCTAACTATAGCTATCAGAGCGGTTCCCACTGAGGCCGAGAGTACAGCAAATATAAGACCAAAATTCTGTAATTCTAGATTTTTGAGGTCGCTGTAAGTATTTAGGTTATCCATGTTAACTGAACGTTGCCATTGGGTATCAAAGGAATCAATACCGTACACTTCTAATTCAAGGTCTCGGATCTGGTTTGCAACCTCTGTGCCGTTAACATCTGAGTCTATGCTTATGAGAATTCGAGTGCTCCAAGAGGTCTCTAAGGAAAAGATATCGCTGCCTTCAGTCATGTTGAAGAGGTGTCTTGGCACATATGAGTAAAAGGAACTACCTATAGAGTATCTGTAGCCGTCAAAGCTGTTGCTATTATCTTCAGGGGGTTCAGGACCCAAGAAGCCAACTATGGTTAGTTGTCGGGCACCTGAAGCGAAATCTATGATTATGGTATCATAGAGGTTAAGGTCATATCTTTTAGCGATGCTTCTGTCAAGGATTATGGTATTGTTGTTTGTTTTTAAGTCATTAAGCATTTGATCTACGCTAGGGCCGCCGGTAAACCAGTTGTCTTCATAGTAAGCAGAAACAACCCATTCGTCGGGCTCTATAGTTTTTACCGTCATACGAGACCAACTATCGGTTAAAGATGGCGCAGAGAGAATACCCTCTACGCTTGCATTACGAATACCCGGCACACTTTGAGTTATATTATAAAGAATTTCCATACCTCTGGAAGCGTTAGCTACACTTACAGATACATCTGCACCAACGTCGTTGCGAACACTGCGCACAATATAGTCTTCTTGACTTGCCATTTGTACAGTAACTTGAACACTAAGACCAATAATTAGAGCAATCAAAAATGCAATGGCTGCCAACCGTCCAGGGTTTCGTCTAACATTTTTTGCCGCTAAAGCACCTAACTCACCCATAACGGAGGCAACCTTTGTTGCTACAACTTGAAATTTAGTTGAGTCACGAATGATAAGTGCTGTAAAGCCCCAGAAGAACAGTAACGGACCAATATAGGTCATAATAGTATCAAAAATAATCACTCCACTATAAGCGACAGATAAGAACACGTTGCCATAGGAATAATTCCATTGATTGAACAATTGTGCAATATTTATGCCTAAGAGAAATATAACAATCTTGTAGCCACCCAAGATAAGGGCAATTATAGGAAACCTTTTTCGCGTCTGCTTGTCAGGAGGCATATAATCACGAAGAGCATCAATAGCAGGCATCTGTGCAGCTTTACGAGAGGACCAATACACCGAAGTAACGGACAATACAACAGCAAAAATAATGGTAACCGCAGCAACTATAGGATTTAACACCCCTGAACTGAAAAGAGTACGCAAATCAACAGTACCAACATAATACTGGTTTAAAATTAACCCACCAACTATACCTAATAATCCACCAACTATACCTATTACTAAAGCTTCTGCTAAAAACATTCTCTGAATTTGTCCACTTGAAAGACCCTTTGTTGAGAGAAGACCAATTTCTCGCCGACGAATATTAAATGATACCGCAGACACTGTATAGCCCAAATACCAGGCAGCAAAGAATATGGGGAAAGAAACCAAAACAAAGTTGAGAATCATATTTTGAAAATTAGCATTATAATTTGAGAGCTGCCAACTAAGATGATTGTTAATCCATGGACGGGAGAGAGAAAGGTCAAGGACACAATTTTGGATGTTATCAGCTATCTGATTTATTTTAGCAACAGAAGTCTCAACATTATATGGACTAATGATGTTGTGACGATCCACCTGAATGGAGAGAGCAAAATCAACAGTGCTACTATCTAATGTAGAGTTCCACAACTTTATAAGCGTGTTATCCCAGCCAATAATCATCGAGTTACCCCGATAATTGATATAGTTACCAGGATAGAGAACATAATTCTCGCCAGAAAGGTAAACGTAGCCTTCATCAGTTAACACAGCAAACCCAGCTATCGTAAAATTAACATCAAAAGAGGTTGAATTCCAATATTTTGGTTGGAAAAAATCTATTTTAACAGTAACATTATCACCAACAGATAAACTATTTGCCAACTCAGTACCGGCAAGAATATAGGTAGCATTTTCAGGTATACCGTTAACAGGCTTATTTACCCATTCATCATAAATCCGTGAATCATCCGGAAAACTTACGATTGACGACCAAAAACTCGCGGTAACATTGTTATCTTCATCTGTAAAAATTATTTCCCGATGAGTTCGAGCTACCATATCAACAGATGTGACACCGGCAATATTTGTAATGTTTCCCAAAGCTAAGGGCAAATTTGTCTGGTTAAGAGCTATCTGAAGCTGCATATCATCTATGATGTAATTGAGCTGTTTATCAACTGACTCCTCAGCTGCAACATCCACTTTTACGCCTATACCAGCAAAAAACGTTGCCGCTAAAGCTACACCAATCAACAAAGCAGCAAAAAGCTTCCAGTTACGAAACACATGCTTAACTGGATACATCAAAGACATTAAAATCCTCTCCCTATTAGAGGTATCTTGCTTTTTAAGTCTATCTAAAAAAAATCTGTTAAATCAATAAACAGTAAAGCAAGAACAGATAAAACTGCAAGATAAACAGCAACAGACACATCACTATTCTTGACATTAAAACAGTCAAACTTTTTGAAAACTAAAAAGGTATAGTTAGTGATTAAAAGTGGTTAGTGTTTTGTTTTCTGGTCTGAAATCCATAATGCCTAACATGTAGGTAGGATGTTTTTCTAGTTCTATCTCACTTGTGTAGGGTGTTTTTGTTAAACGAACAAGTATACCAGCTTTTGCAGCAGATATTTCTTGTAGGGTTTTGTTTCTTTGAGTGTTTTCATGTGGAAGGTTTGTTGCAACTATGATTATAGCGTGTTTTTTTGCAAAGTTTGAGAGATAATTCACAAGTTGGTTATAGGCGGTTCTTGCTTCTTGGTCATCTATATTTTCAGTTAAGAAGGGACACATAATATCAGAAATCACTACAAGTTTTGCATCTGATGTTTTTATAATTTGTTCTAGCTGCTCTATTAGCAGAGAGTGAAGTCGATAAGCAGTGTAAGCTCTAAAAGACTGAATTTGTTCTAACACTTTTTTTGGATCTATCTGTTGGAGTTCAGCAGTCTGCAAAATAGTGGGTAAGGAGGAACTGTTGGCTGCATCAATAAAAACCGTCTTGCTGTCTAAACCGCCTTGCTCTATGGGCAGGTGTGCTCGAATACAAAGCTGAGACATTAAAAAAGTAACACTTTGAGAACCATACAGAACAGCAAAATCGCCCGCGTGGAAAGCTGGAAAAAGCTCATCCAAAGTAGGTAAATCAAAAGTTAATCGCAGATTATTTGTTTGCGGAATTATAGTTTGTAATGTTTGTAGTGCCAATCTTTGCATTGTTGCTTCACAAAACTTGTACCGTTTTTTTGCTTATTTAAAGCATCGGAGAAACAACAAACCCAAACAGCAGAGAGGTAAGTAAAAGTAAAAGTAAAAGTAAAACCACCCACCTGCTCAATTAGCGCAATAACAGTACTTTACAGGTCATTGACATCTAATGTTTTTCAATATACGGAAGGACAAATATAAAACAGGCCATACCCACACATTTGCAGGCATAAACATGAATGAAACGGAAAAAACAAACTTTGCAGAAGAATACTATAAACGCCAAGTTACAATGAAAGAAATAGGCAACAAAGGACAACAAAAACTATCAAAATCCCGCGTTGCCATAGTAGGCGTAGGAGGATTAGGCACCGTTTCAGCATTATACCTAACTCTAGCAGGAGTAGGCTACATACGAGTAATTGACCACGACACCATCGAACCACACAACCTACACCGCCAAATCCTCTACACCCCAGACAATTTACACCAACCTAAAGCCAAAATAGCAGCAAACCGACTACAACAAATCAACCCATTAATCAAAGTTGAAGCAGTTACAGAAAAAATACAACCAAACAACACAGAACGATTGCTCACAGAAGTAGACTGCGTGGTAGATGGTTTAGACAACATGCAAACACGCTACACTATAAACCGTGCCTGCGTCAAAACCAACACCCCATACATTTTTGGAGCAGCCACAGGCATGGAAGGAAACCTAACAGTCTTCACCCCCCCAAAAACAGGCTGCCTCGAATGCCTAATACCCAACCACCCAACAACAACAGCAAAAGAAGAAGATACCCAAATACAAACACAAAACACCACACGCGGCGTAATAGGAGCCACACCAGGAATAATAGGCAGCCTACAAGCCATAGAAACCATCAAACTCTTAACAAACACCAAAACAAACTTGAAAGGCAAACTATTAATCTGCGACTTCACCGACATGGACTTCACCACCATAAACCTAACCAAAAACACCCAATGCCCAACCTGCCACAACAAAAACTCAAAAAACACTAAAACAAACTATTAGGTTGATTTTGCTACAGAGACATCAAGTACGATAACAATGTAAAAAAAGTCAAGTATTAACACAAATAATCCGTTGAAATATTTGATGTATCCCAGAGCATCTCAAAAGAGGCTGATAAGCCACTTATCAACATAGATACATTTTTACAGCTTGATAAATTTAATTTCGAACAAAAAAATACGTAAAACTTAGTGAAAACAATAACAACGATGTAATAAACAAGACAAATATACCTAGAGAAAATAAAAAATGTTACAAGTATTCGTATTTGCAGTTATAGCTATGTCCAGCATTTGGTACGTCGTATAGTGTACATGAGAATTCTTTTGCTTCTCCCGCTCTGAGTTGCACTATTTTCGTATCTTCGATTGTTCGGTCTGAACCGTTTTGTGTGTATATAAAGCTGTATGTTAGTCGCATGGTTGCGTCCGCATTTCCTTTATTGTAAAATGTTGCTCGAATGGTGTAGTGATACATTGTTTTACTGCTGAGTAACCCAGTTGATACTTTTTCGCTACTCCATTCTCCGCGCAGGTCAACACGTTCAACATTTGGTTTAGGTTGAGGTGTTGGCGGTGGTGTATATGGATTATAGTTATTGTTACCAGATTGACTATATGATGGGGTATTCTGCGAAAATACAACGAAACCAACTGCAACACATATTACAGCAAGAACTATAACACCTATTATATCTGAATTCTTCATTGTAACTCAAGTCTCTTTTGGTAATACTATTTTGATCTTATAAGTTTTGTGCTACCAACGGAGTATACTTAATTGGTGCTCGAAAAAGCTCTTGGCTTGCTTTGGTGCTACCAATTTAGGTTCACAGTAATGTTAGAGGCGCAGGGTAAGTTAATCAATCGTCCCACACAGACAGGTGGAAAAATGTATGACAAATTTTTCATCTATGTCCCAATAGAGGTTGCAAGAGACAGCGCATTCCCATTTAAAGCCAACGAAAAAGTAAAAGTAAAAATCAACATCCAAAACAAACAACTAACAATAGAAAAAACAACATAAAAACAGCCAAAAATTCTAAACACATAAAATAACTCATTGGTAGATACTATACAAAAACTAACAACTGATGTTATACAAAAAGTAACTTTAAAAAAGTACAAAAGAAATGAAAGAGGAAGGGTTATTCTTTGTTTTGTTGTTTTGTTGGGCGTAGGGAGCGTACGGTTGTGCCTGTGCGCCAGAGTTCGCTGTTGCCCATGTTGTTTAGTTCGTCGGCTAGTTTTTGTTTATAGTTTGTTTCTTTGCTGCGTTCTAGGACTATGCGTGCTTCTTCGCCTGTGGCGGTTAGTTCGTATAGGGATTCAAAGACGGGTTTTGTTGCGCTGCGGAAGCGTTCTTTCCATCGTAGGGCGCCGATGCGTGCGGTTTCGCTACAGTTGTTGTACATCCAGTCCATGCCGTTTTCGTCGACTAGGCGGATGAGGCTTTGGGTGAGTTCTTCGACGGTTTCGTTGAAGGCTTCACTTGGGCTGTGTCCATGTTCGCGTAGGGTTGTGTATTGGGCTTCAATTATGCCTGCTAAGGCGCCCATTAGGGTTCCGCGTTCGCCGGTTAGGTCGCTGTAGGTTTCTTTTTCAAAAGTTGTTGGAAAGAGATAGCCACTGCCTATGGCGATGCCCATGGCTTTTGCGCGTTCCTCTGCCTTGCCGGTGGCGTTTTGGAATATGGCAAAGCTGCTGTTAATGCCGCTGCCGTTTAAAAAGTTTCGACGAACACTTGTACCGCTACCTTTTGGGGCAACTAGGATAACATCAATGTCCTCAGGGGGAATGATGCCAGTTTGTTCCTTAAAAACAACACCAAACCCATGACTCACGTATAGAGCGTCACCTTTTTTTAATGATTTTTTAACTTGAGGCCACTCTTCTTTTTGGCCTGCATCGGTTAGCAAAAACATTTTAATTGTTCCACGCTGGGCAGCTTCTTCAACTGTGAAAAGTGTTTGCCCAGGAACCCAACCATCCTCTACAGCCAGAGCCCATGTTTTAGAGCCTTGTCTTTGACCAACAATTACTTTAATTCCTTGGTCACGCATGTTTAATGCTTGGGATCGCCCCTGAATACCATAACCTAGGGTTGCAATTACTTCACTTTGCAAAGCTTTTTGAGCCTGCTCAACAGTAAACTCTTTTCGAGTGACAACATTTTCTTTAACGCCGCCAAAATCCAACTCAACCATTAATAATTCCTCGTTGTTGTTAATATTTTAGGTAAACTTTGAAGAAGCGCAGTAAATAAAAATTATCCCTAAAAAACTAAAACAACCACTACTTACACCCTAAATTACAACAACACAAAGAAACATCCATTCACACAGTTAATGACGCAGATCAAAAAATCTTTCAAATCCACAAGTTCAACATATACGCACTGTCGAACATTTATAGAGTCGCGATTTATCGATTATTGGCCTACACAAGTAGTGAAAGCTTTTAACCTATTATGCTATTTTATAGTAGTTGACCTATAATGTCAAAAATTGTTCGTGTAGGCGTAACGTTTCCGCCAGAGTTGCTTAAGGATTTTGATGAGATCATAAATACCATGGGTTATGAAAGTCGAAGTAAAGCTATTCAAGACTCTGTTAGGTTGTTTGTTTCGGAACGTAAATGGTTAAAAGAGGAAGAAGCCAACCAAACAGGTGTAATTTTGATGGTTTATGATCATGAAGTGCGCAACATAGAAAGTGGTCTAACAGAGGCGCAGCATCATCATTCAGATTTGATTTCATCAACAATGCACATACACATAGGTGAAAAGGATTGCCTAGAGGTTATAGCGGTAAAAGGAAAAGGTTCTGAGATAAGACACTTAAGTGATGAGTTAGCAACAAGAAAGGGTGTAAAAATTCTCAAAGCAACAATTGTAAACGTTTAACCTGTTAACTTTTTATTTCAAACATTCGCTCCAAGGAAGCTCGGGCCTTCTTGGCAACGGATTCGGGAACTTTTACATGATGTTTCTCTTCATTTAAAGAAGCATAAATTCTCTCAAGAGTAGTTATTTTCATGTTAGGACATATAGCGCCGTCGTATGCTATTATGAATTCTTTTTGAGGATTTTCTTTTTTAAGACGATGCAAAATACCTTCTTCGGTACCTATGATGAATTTTTTAGAATTTGACTCTTTAGCGTATTTACACATTTTAGAAGTGCTACCGATAAAATCAGCTATTTTATGTATTTCAGAAGTACATTCAGGATGAACCATAACAGTTGCATCAGGATGCTGCAACTTTAAAACTGCAATATCTTCAGGCTGAAACAACAGATGCGTTGGACAAAAACCCCATTCAGGAATAGGAATTATTTTTTTACCAGTTTTTTCAGCAACATACTCACCCAAATTACGATCAGGACCAAACAGTATGGTATCTGCATCAAAAGATTGAACAACTTGAACAGCATTAGCAGAAGTGCAACATATATCACTGTACGCTTTTGCGACAGCCAAAGTGTTAACATAAACCACCACAGGAGCCTTTGGATAAAGACCTTTAGCACGCTTAATTTCATCAACCGTTAACATCTGAGCCATAGGACAACGCGCACCAGTACAAGGCAAAAGAACCTTTTTTTGAGGATTTAAAATCGCAGCCGACTCAGCCATAAAATCTACAGCAGAAAAAACAATCAACTCAGCATCTTTTTCATCCATAACTTTCCGACTAAGCTCTATGCTATCACCAACATAATCAGCTACATCCTGCACCTCTGAACGCTCATAATTATGTGCAAGAATTATTGCCTTCTTCTCTTTCTTTAGGTCAAGGATTTTCTGCGTTAAATCCATAGTTTGCGCCTTTTACACCCTGATAATAAAAAAATAATAGGGTTACTTTACAGATATAATCTTTACCCTCACCAAACACCACCTTTAGTATACACCAAAAACAAAACAACACACCACAAACCACACACACTTCTTTTTTAGTCAATAACATATTTTAAAAAAACAAAAAGCAGAATTCCAACATTTCTATCTATAAGAGATACCCTTCAAAACAAAAATTTTAATTCTCCCAAAGCCTCGTAGTAACTGATAAAACATATGCTTATCGGTTTAATTTCAGATACACATGACAATTTACCACAGATAGAAAAAGCGATAACCTATCTCAACAACGCAGGTGTGCAGCTAGTTTTACATGCAGGCGATTATTGTGCTCCGTTTACTATTACCAAGTTTAAAGCATTAAATTGCAGAGTCGTGGGCGTATTTGGCAACAACGATAGTGATCAGGAATTGCTAAAGAAACGGTTTAGCGAAACTCAAAACTGTGAAATACATGGTAGATTTGCTCAAATAGAGGTAGAGGGTTACAAAATTGCTCTACTACATGGTGATGAGCCAGAGTTGTTGTTTGCATTAATTTACAGTCAAAAATTCAACGCCGTCATACATGGTCACACACATAACAAAAGTATTGAACAACGCGAAAATACTCTAATTATTAATCCCGGAGAACTGTGTGGTTATGTAACAGGTACAGCCACTTTTGCCCTGCTGGACACCGTAAAAAACAAAGCACAAATAATAGAACTCTAAGAAAAACATTAACAAAACAGAAATATTTCTAAATACTATTTTTATCATTTTTATTTAAAAAAGTTTGTGACAGTAAAACCATGCATAGATCAACATTATGACGCTTACAGTATTTTGGAGAGCATTTTAGATTTCACGCAAATATCGCTCAAACACTACCATTGATTGACAACTTAGGCGATTGGTGACCGCGGGCTAAGCTAGTCGACCGAAGTCTTCTAGCGTACACCCCGGTTCCATCAAACCCATCTTTTATGGGTGCCTTCGTCCAGTGAAACTGGAATGGCTGCCTCTTTTCGGGAGAGGCTTCGAGCTTAGATGCTTTCAGCTCTTATCCACAACAGCGTGGCTGCCCGGCGACTGCCTTATCAGACAACCGGTTAACTAGAGGCTACAGCGTCCCGTTCCTCTCGTACTAGGGACCCTTTCCCCTCAGGCAGCCAACACTCCCAGCAGATAAAGTCCGACCTGTCTCACGACGG
>WQYG01000010.1 GCA_009781395.1 Candidatus Bathycorpusculum sp.
TATATTGTCTAGTAAGATACTAGATTTCAATACATATATATTTGTCTTTTTTGTTTAAAGAACAGGCCTGAGTAGTTAAACACTACACAAAATACCAACTAAATTTTCATGCGTTTGACGTGGGTCTTTAATTTTAAGCTGTGTTTGGTCAATCTCGCTAACGCCTATTATTTCTTGTGATTTGTTCACGCCGATGAAAATTTGACCGCCGTTGGCGTTTAAAAAAGCTACAATTTCACGCTCGAACTTGAATTTGTTATCGCCTTTATTCTCGTCCAGCACGCTTTTGTATTCGATTCTATCGTTTTCGGGTTCAAATTTCATAATTTATCTCCGTTCGTGATTTATCTACAAGCTCACTCGCGCGACTATACCTTTGGTTATTGAGAATATATTATCGATTTTATTATACTTTGTCAAGAGAGTTTTTTTTGCGAAAGCATTTTTGTTTTTGAAAACAAAAACTACCGCTTGAAAAATCACCTTTATACACACATTCCTAAACGTATCGCAGGGGCGACGTTGTCAATACAGTCGCTTTTATAAAGCGCAAAAATAGTTGGTTAATGGGGTAAATGAAGGTGCAGATAGTTGAATTTGGTCCGTCAGGGTGGGGTGTTAAGTATTGAGGGTGGTGGTTGATGTGAACGCAATTGTTTATAATGTCTGTTTTTTTTGGTTTATTCTTTGAGAAGGTGGGTGATTTATTTTTTCTGCTTTTGTTTATTTTTTGTTTCAAACAGGGTGTATTTGCTAATATATATTAGGTAGTGTTTGTTTAAGCTTGTAGAATTTGCTGATGGTTATTTGTATGTGTGTGTCTGTTAAGTCTCAGTTTGCTTTGCGCCGTTTTTGTGGTAGACGAGGTTTGTTGTTTGTTGTTTTGCTATTTGTAGTAACTCTAGTTTTTTCTTGTTTTACTTTTACTACGTTTAGTAGTGTTTCGCCTTTTGTGTCTGGGAATTCTGATAAAATTGTTAGTACTGAAACGGAGCTTAGAGAGGCAATTAACAACGCACCAACTAAAAAAACATACACCATAGCTTTGAATAATGATATTATCCTAACAGATTCTTCTCTTATCATTCCTACCAATAAAGACATCATACTTACAAGCAACAAAGCAGAAGACTACTACAAACTAATAGGTGATATACATGTTGAATCAGGTCATCCTTTGGATTGGTCGCATATAGTACGTGTGAACACTATTACTGTTAATGACAAGGGCCTATTGACGCTTGATGGCATAGGTGTAACTTGTAAAGGTTCTTCTGACTATGCCATAACTGTTAATAAGAATGGTCAATTTATCATGCATAAAGGTTTAATTTCAAACCATTTTGCAGGTGTAGATAACATGGGTGTTTTTTTGATGTATGGTGGAGAGATTTCCGGTAATATGGGTGGTGTGGTTAACAGTGGTGTGTTTAGACTGTTTGGGGGTAAAATTATCGACAATAAAATAGCTGACATGTCTGGTGGTAGTGGTGTGTCCAATGAAGGCACTTTTGAAATGTTTGGAGGTGAAATTTCCTACAATATAGCAACATTTTGTGGTGGTGGAGTACGCAATGCCGGTAGTTTTACTTTATCTGGTGGTATAATTTCTGGTAATATGGCCTATCAAGGGGGTGGGGGTGTGTATAATCTTGGTGTTTTTATCATGAGGGAGGGTCTGATTTCAGACAACAATGTTATAGTTAGGGGTGGTGGTATTGGTATGGGTGTTGGTGGTGGTGTAAACAATGGTGGTAGGTATGCTATTGGTAATTTTGAAATGTTTGGGGGTGAAATTTTTGGTAATACTGCTGAGAAGGGTGGGGGTGTGTATAATTTTTTTAACAGTACCGTTAGTCTGATGGGTAGTGGGGTGATTTCGGGTAATACCGCTGAATTGGGTGGTGGCGTATGTATGGATCATGATTTCACTATGTCAGGTGGAGAAATTTCGGGTAATACTGCTCAAGTTGGTAATGATGTGTATGTTGGCAATGGCGTTTTTAAGTTGACTGGTGGTAAAATTTCGGGTAATACATTTCCAAGTGATGATGATGTGTATGTTGGAAATGGTGTTTTTGAGCAAGTTGATGGCGAAATTTCTGATGATGTGGGTGATGTGCTTATTTGTATGTGTATTGTTGCTGTTGTTGTAACTGTGGCTATTGTTGTCACAGGTCTATTTTTGTGTTTTAAAAAGAAAGAACAAAGAGGTAAAAATAATCGGTTAGTTAATGTGGAGTGCAGTGAGTAAATATGAATAATGTTGGTGTTGTTAGAGTCGTTAAATCTTTTGTTGCTGTATTTGTTATTGTTGTCTTGTTGTTGCAGGTTTTTTTGGTTTCTGCTACTGTGGGTCTAACTGAAGATTCTTGGGTAATCAAGAAGTCCATGCCTACGGGACGTATGGGTTGTGGAAGTGTAGCGGCTTCAAATGGAATGATATATGTGATTGGTGGCTATGCTGCTGGTCTTAGTGGTGGAAAGGATAATGAGATGTATAATCCTACTACAGACACATGGACTACAAAGTCGTCGATGCCAACTCCTAGGGGAAGCTTTGGTATTGTTGCTTATCAAGGTAAAATTTACTGTATAGGTGGTGATGGTGGATCATTTGAAGATGGCATGGTTACGGGTGTAAATGAGGTTTATGATGTAGAAACAGATCGTTGGGAGACAAAAACGTCTATGCCTACTGGTAGGGGATATTTGTGTGCTAATTTGGTTAACGGTAAAATATATTTGATAGGTGGAAGTAAACCTGTAAATTGGCTTGATTTAACTCCGATTTCTAATGTTAATGAGGTTTATGATATTGCGTCTGATACTTGGAGTAGTAAAACTCCGCCTCCAGTTGCAGTGGGTAGTTGTATATCAGCTGTGGTGGATAACAAAATATATGTGATATCTCAAGTTAGTCAAAATAGTATGTTAACTTTGATTTATGATACTGAGGCTGATTTGTGGAGTTATGGTGCACCCTGTCCTTTTCCAATGTTTAGTGCGGGAATTGGTGTAACTACAGGGGTGAGGGCGCCTGTTAGACTTTATGTTATAGGGGGTAATCCCACATTTGATAGGGTTCAAGTTTATGATCCAAAAGTTGATGCTTGGACATGGAGTGCTTTAATGCCCACAGGACGCTATGCGTTAAGCGTTGCTGTTAGCGATGATGTTTTATATGCTTTTGGCGGTTCAGGCGCTGCTGCCAATAATGAGGCATATTTTCCATTGGGGTATAAAGCAGCAGATTTGCCGTCTAGTTCACCAGTTAATTCTCCGCCACACACCGACAGTGCAGACTCTGAACAAAACCGTGATTTGCCGTCTAATTTGCCGTCTAATTCTCCATCGATGCCTGAGCCTAACTCTTGGCAAATGAGCAATATTTTAGTTACCCTAACAGTTGTTGCTATCCTAACCGCCGGGGCGACAATAGGCATTGCACTGGTGTTAAAAACTAAAACAAAAAGAAAAACTTGATCTACAGTTATTTCTCTATTCCAAAAAGAAGAAAAGCACGCAGCACAGAAATTGCACCTTTTTCATTACGCAATAATAACTCACAATGACCTCTACACGTCTCTATTTCTATTTTATACCATATTTTAATTCATTACTTTTATCCATAACATGCATAACTAAACCAAACCAAACAACAAATTCTACACATTTTACAGAATTTTACTCTATGCTACTTTGATATGCTATTTTTTTTTGGGTTAGAGGGTATGTTTTCTAAGAATGTTCCAAGTTCTGTTTGAGCTTTTCTGTATTGTGCTGCCAAGTTTTTGCCATAAGGGGTTACTTCTGAGAACCCTCCCCCTTTTGCACCACCCCGAACCCGTATAGTTAGTGGTTCACCTAAACGTTTCTCTGCAAGGGTAATTCGATGCAACGCATACCGATAAGACATGTTGAGATGTTTTGCCGCTTCCAAAATTGAATGATACTTATCAATACTCTCAATTAACTCTGCAAGACCATCCCCAAACACTGACTCACCTTTACCATTTACCATCCAAAGCTTAACACGGTAACTTAAAGAATCCATCTAAACACCTTCTCTATTATTGTAGTGTTCAAACTTAAGCTTTATCATACTCTAAATAGTTGCATAACTTTAGTGTTAGACAAGAACTATACGTACTACTCAGCAGGACTTCCCATATACCTGCGTTTTCATAATGCGATAATCGCGTATATGCGTTTATTTTTTCTTTTTCTTGCTCCACTATCACATTTTCCCAGACAAGCCCTGCACACGGCGGCTCACAAGAGAACTTAACACTATGTGCCTGTTGAGCAGTAACCTATATACACTTAATTCATCACTCATAGTGATATTTGACGTGGAGCTGATACCGATGATGATGTTTGAGAACAAAGAACAACCTCCTTTGGAACTTTTTACGATTGTTCAAAAAGAAAAGTTAAACGCTACAACAACTAAACTTGTCATTTATGCCCCTGATATTGCAGCAAAAGTCCAAGCAGGACAATTTTTAATAATTAAAAACCATGAAACCAGTGAAAGATTCCCCTTAACCTTTTCTGACTGGAATAAAAAAGATGGTACAATAACTATTTTCTTTCGAGAAACTGGTTTTTCAACAATTGACCTTGGTCAACTAGAGGTGGGGGATAAAATTCAAAATATAGCTGGTCCCTTAGGTAATCCAAGTGAAATTCACAAGTATGGTACAGCTGTTATGGTTTGTGGTGGTTTAGGTACTGCTGCGGCTTATCCTATAGCTAGAGCCTTAAAAGAGGCTGGTAATAAAGTAATTACTCTTTTAGGTGCAAGAGATGAAACTTTTTTTATTCTTGAAAAAGAAATGGCAACTGTTTCAACTGAAGTTCTGTATTCAACAGATGATGGGTCAAAGGGTAAAAAAGGTAATGTAACTGAACTTTTAAAAGAGTTAATTGTTGATAAAAAAGAACAAATTGATATTGTGTTTGTAATTGGTCCATCTGTTATGATGATGGTTACCTCAGAGGTTACCCGACCCTTTGGTATTAAAACAATATCTAGTTTAAACGCTATTATGGTTGATGGTATGGGTATGTGTGGTGCCTGCCGAGTAACTGTTGATGGGCAAACAAAGTTTGCCTGTGTTGATGGTCCAGAGTTTGATGCTCATAAAGCAGATTTTAAAGAGTTAATGCAACGTTTAAAAAGCTATATTTCAGAAGAACAACAAGCTCTTCACGGCGAAGGAGGAAATTGTCAATGTCACAATCAGTGAACAAAAACCATCAGGATAAAACTTTTTTCAAAGTTGTTGACGCACCCAAACAAGAACCTCATGTTCGGATTAATAATTTTAAAGAAGTAGTGTTAGGTTACACTGAGGAACATGCCCTTGTTGAAGCCTCAAAATGTTTACATTGCTTAAATGCTCAATGTGTCAAAGGCTGCCCCGTTGGTATTGACATTCCTGAATTCATTAAACACCTCTATCACAAAGACTATGATGCTGCCATTGCAATAATTAAAGAGAAAAACAGTTTACCTGCTATTTGTGGACGCGTTTGTCCCCAAGAAGAACAATGCCAAAAATTCTGCATTCTTGGCCAGAAAGATGCCCCTGTATCTATTGGACGACTTGAACGCTACGTGGCAGATATTGAACAAGAAAAAGGCATAAAAATACCTCAAATAGCCCCCCCTAACGGCAAAAAAGTTGCCGTGATTGGCGCCGGACCAGCCGGATTAACAGTTGCAGCAGACCTTGCAAAACTTGGCTATTTTGTTGAACTTTTTGAAGCCCTACACACTGAAGGCGGCGTTCTAGTGTATGGAATTCCAGAATTCAGATTACCAAAAAGCATCGTAAAAGCCGAAGTAGACTACATTGAAAAACTCGGCGTAAAACTCACCCCTAACACACTAATCGGCAGACTCTTTACAATTGACGAACTATTATCCAAAAAAGGATTTGAAGCAGTTTTCATAGGCACAGGCGCAGGACTTCCAAAATTCCTAAACATACCAGGCGAAAACCTTAACGGAGTCTATAGCGCAAACGAATTTCTCATCCGCGTTAACCTTATGAAAGCCTACAATTTCCCAAAATACAAAACACCCCTAGGTATAGGCAAAAAAGTCGTAGTCATAGGCGGAGGCAACGTAGCTTTAGACTCTGCCCGATCAGCCAAACGCTTAGGCACAGAAAAAGTATACATACTCTACCGTAGAGATAAAAACGAAATGCCTGCACGCGAAGAAGAAATTCTAAATGCCGAAGAAGAAGACATAGAATTCAAATTCCTAGCAGCCCCAACAAAAATCATAGGCGACGAACAAGGTCACGTAAAAGCCTTAGAATACATAAACATGGAACTTAGCCAACCCGACACCTCTGGCCGCCGCAAACCCATACCCATAAAAAACTCTGAAACAACAATGGATGTTGACACCGTAATAATTGCAATCGGACGTACCCCTAACCCAATCATACAAAGCACCACAAAAGGCCTTGAAACAACTACAGGCGGCATCATCGTAATTGACAAAAAAACCGGCCAAACCAGCCTAAATGCTGTCTACGCAGGCGGCGACATAGCAACAGGCGAAGCCACAGTCATCAGCGCCATGGCATCAGGCAAAATCGCCGCACAAAACATCCACCAATACCTAACAAACAACAGCAACAACACACCATAAACAAACTCTCCACTTTTACACTGTTTCTCTTTTCCTTCTCTACGTTCTTCAATATATTTACAAAAAATACTGGGGTTATATGAAAAAATTAATTTATTTGTAGTGTTATTTCTGCTGGTGTGGTGAAAACTTGGATTATTCTGTTGTATTTGAAAAATGTGGTGTTGTTGCTGATCCTGAGCGGGCTGTTAAAATGAGTGCGTATGTGCGTAATTTGTTTCCATTTTTAGGCCTGCCCGCCTCAAGGCGTAGAGGGCTTTCAAAAGAATTTTTGTGTCTTGCAAGGAAGCAACGTGTGATAAATTGGAATTTTGTAAATATGTGTTGGGAAAAAGAGTGTGAGTTTCAATATTTGGCGTAGATTATTTGATGGTGTTTGCAAAGTTGTTAACGTCTGATGATGTTTTGCGTTTAAAGCATCTTCTGTTACATAATCGTGGTGGGGTGTGATTGATTGTTTAGATGAAATTGTGGGTGGGGTTGCTTTGAATTTTTTTAAAGTTGATGCGGTTTTGTTTGAGTGAGTGTACGTGAGAATTTTTGTTTGCGTCGTATTGCTATTGATCTTCAGTTGCTTCGTAAAGGTAGGTTGGTGTGGTGTTGTTGGAGCCGATAATTGTTAATAGTTTGGGGTGGAGCGAGTTTTTTGTAAATAAAGTGATCGATTGGTTGGAGTTTATGTGTGTTTAGTAAAACGGGCCTGAGTGGGTGCGTAATTTTTTGGTAAAGTATAAGAGTAGGTTGGCTTTGCTTTCCATAAGAGAGGCAAGTAAATGTCTTTGAGGCGATTGGTATGTCTTTAAGTGAAGTGATTTATAAAAGAAAGTCTGTTCGAAAGTATCAATCTGATGTTTTAGATGAAGCAATTTTGCAGGATGTTCAAAACTTTTTTGCAAAAATCAAACCGCTTTATTGTGATGTTGTAGTAAATTTTAACATTGTTGATAAGGCAAGTGTGAAAGGGATAGCTTCGCTTTTTTCTCCTCACTATATTCTTGCTCTAAGTGAAAACAAAAAAGGCTACTTGGTTAATGTTGGATTTATGTTGCAACAGGTGGATTTGTATTTGTCAAGTATTGGTTTGGGCGGGTGCTGGCTTGGAATAGTGCGTCCTAAGGAAAGATTAACCGGTGCTGATGATAATCTAAAGTTTGTTATTGCTTTGGGGTTTGGAAAACCTGCTGGAAGTCTTTATCGTGAAATTGCTGATTTTAAACGTAAGTCTTTAGGTGAACTTTCTGATATCTCTGATAGTCGTCTTGAGGTTGCGCGGCTTGCTCCTTCTGCTATGAATTTGCAAAATTATTATTTTGTAACGGAAGGGAACACGATTCATGTTTATTGTGCAAAAGCCGGGGTGTTGACCATAAAACGTTTTGCGGAAATGCGTGAAATTGATGTTGGAATTGCTTTGGCACATCTATATGTTGCTAATAATGAGTGTTTCAAGTTTTTTGAGGTGCCAAATCCAAAGGAACTAAAAGGATATTTCTATGTGGGCAGTGTAGAGCTTAAAAACATGGGAAAATGACACTTTGTTGTCATTTAGCCTTTTTTAAGGCTGTTTTTGTTACTGTGTTTTACTGTGCCATGTAACAACGTATATAAGTAATAATTCCCATAAGGTTATAAAAAAAATGTATTGTAATATGATTATCGAGGTACCTACATGAATATAAATATTAAATCCAAACTTAATTCACGACATCTTGATAGTAAAAAAACGTTAGCAATTGTTTCTTTACTATTTATGATAGCGTTAATTTCTTCTCCCCTTATATCCGTATATAGCGGAGTTTCTCCTTTTGCATTAGGAGCTGATTATGATGAAAAGGCTGAGGACGAATCTGAACTTGTTGCTGCTGTTGCTGCTGCTCCAGCTGGGGCGTCTTTTGTTATTGCTATAGGTAAAGATATTGTCCTTACCGACACGCTTGTAATTCCTGCTAACAAGAACATTACGTTGGTAAGCATTAAAACAAGTGGGTTTTATTGGTTAATTGGTGCAGATGGTAAAAGTACTATTGATGTTAAAAGTGATGCAGAGTTGGTGATTGCTGGTATTGTTGTAACTCATGCAAATGATGCTAAAGGCACTGGCGTAGATGTTAGCGGCAAACTTACCATGACTGGCGGTGAAATTTTTAACAACACAGCAACCGAAAATGGTGGTGGTGTACGTAACTGGGGTGATTTCGTATTGTCTGGTGGCGCAATTTATAACAACACAGCTGATCGCAATGGTGGCGGTGTGTACAATGATGGCAACTTTAATGTAACTGGCGGTGAGATTCATGGAAACCGTGCTAGAGTAGGTGCTGGCATATTCAATGATGGTGATGGTTTCAGAATTACTGGCGGTGAAATTTATCTAAACATCGCTTCCGATGAGGGTGGTGGTGTATACAGCAAGAAAGAGACTTTTATGTCAGGTGGCAGAATCTATCGTAACGCAGCTAGCCGTGGTGGTGGTTTGTACGTTTACACAAGCGAATTTAAATTATCTGGCGGTGATATCTATCGCAACACAGCTACCGATGGTGGTGGTGTGTACAGTGATGGCAATCTCACTTTATCTGATAAAGGCAAAATCTTTAACAACACAGCCTCTTATGGTGGTGGGGTATACAACCGCAATGACATCTTTGCTATGTCTGGAGACAGTATAGTTTCTAACAACACAGCTACAACAGACGGCGGTGGCATATACGTTGCCTCTGGTAACTTTACTATGGCAAATGGCGAAATAGCTAACAACACAGCAGCCCGAAATGGCGGTGCCATCGGAGTTTCTAATCTTGCTGGTCTTGAAAGAGTTGATATTTCTAACGGCAAATTTGTAAACAACCTTGCCTCTAGAGCATTTAATAGATCCTCTGACCATAATGACCTATACAACAAATATATCGCCAGCAGAGTTACTTGGACCCGTCCTTTCACCCAAGGCTACAACAACTTTGACATTTACTACATTTGGGGCCCAGAAATTACTGTAGGCGAACCAACGCCTACTCCCAGCCCCACTCCAACTGCAACTCCTGACCCAACAACAACTCCTCGCCCCCCTACCCCTACAGTACCACCCACTGAGAAGGAAGGGTTTGACTGGCGCATTGTTGTTGTGTTAGCTTTAATCGTGATTGTTATTGTTGCGGTCTTGGTCTTCTACCTTCCAAGAAGAGAGGCAAAACAAATCGAAGAAAACCTAAACGATTTCACAGTTGTCTAACCTGTGCATATCACCCACATTTTTTGTGGGCTAAATTTTTTATTTTACCTATGACAAAACTAAAACATTATTTAATTTGTTTGTTTGTTTGAATATGTCGCTGATTTTTATTGTTATTGTTATCATTATGATTAGGATGGAGTTATTATGGTGTTAGTTGCAGGTGTTGATGAGGCCGGACGGGGCTGTATTATTGGTCCGTTAGTGGTTGCAGGTGTTGTGGTATTAAAAGAAACGTTACCTGACCTTGTTGCTCTTAATGTTAAAGACTCAAAACTTTTAACCCAAAAAAAACGAAACAAACTTTTCACAGAAATCACTAACATAACCCAAACCTTCAAAATAACAAAGATACCTCCCTTTGAAATAGATAAAGCTGTTAACTGCCAAATACCCCTCCACAAACTCAACCGTTTAGAAGCCAAAACCATGGCTCAAGTAATAGAACACCTCCATCCAGACGAAGTATATGTTGACGCCGCCGACATCCTAGAAGAACGCTTCGCAACACACATAACCGAACACCTCACTTTTAAACCAAAAATTATTTCCCGACACAAAGCTGACCAACTCTACCCAATTGTTTCTGCTGCATCTATAATTGCGAAAGTAGAACGCGACCAAGAAATTGAAAATTTAAAAACTGAATTTGGCGATTTTGGCAGCGGCTACCTACATGACAAAAAAACCCAAACCTTTCTTACTGAATGGTTAAAAAACAACAAAGACTACCCCCCATGTGTTCGAAAATCTTGGAAACCAGCCAAAAAAGCCCTAAGCGAACGTGACACCACCCAGCAGAAACTATTTTAAACCAACTTGGCTTATCTATGAAAACTGTAAGTGATTCTACATGACCACTTTCACTTTAATAATTTATGATGCTCCCATGGCAAAAGAACGAGCATTAACCGCTTTAAGGTTTGCTTGGACTGCTGACCTTGAAGGACACAAAATTCAAATTTGGCTATTTGAAAATGGTGTATACTTGGCAAAGAAAAATCAAAACCCTCCTCAAGGTTTAACCAATCATGGTCAAATGCTTGAAGATTTAATAAAAACAGGTGTTGAAGTAAAAGCCTGTGTTGTCTGCGCTCAAGCGCGTGGAGTGACTTCTGCAGAGTTACTTGATGGTGTAAAGCTTGCAACAATTCACGAACTAATAGAGTGGACCGCCAACAGCGCTAAAGTAATTACTTTTTAAGGTTGGTTTGGCTTTGAGTGTTGAAAAATTAGATGTTAAAGGTAAAATGTGTCCCCTGCCTGTGGCATTAACTAAGCGTAAACTTGCCCAAATGCAACCTAGCCAATTATTAGAAATTGTAGGTGAGGGCGAGTTAGAATTTGACAACCTCCAACGATGGCTAAAAAACAATAACTATGAAATTGTTGAAACATCAAAAAACAATAACGAATTTAAAATATTAGTAACAGCAACAACACACTAATCGATTGGTTGGTTGGTTTGTTGTTGGGTTTTTGTAATAGTCTATTTTAAATGGAAGAAGAGTGTTGGTTAATGTTTTGTCTGTATGTAAGTACCTTTTTATTTTTCTTTTTTATCCTCTTTTTTAGGTGAGCCATTGAGTTATAGGTTAACTAAGGTTGTTCCTGTGCATGGTTGCAGTTGCAAGCTTCCTCAATATCAATTAGAAACTTTGATAGATAAAGCTGGGTTTACTCAAAATTACAGTAAAGACGTGTTAGCAGGTGCCTGGGAGAACAGCAGTGTAGTTAAAATTGCTGACAACTTGGCAGTTCTAAACACTCTTGACTTCTTTACACCCCTAGTTGATGAGCCTGAGATACAAGGCAGAATTGCCGGCAGTAACGTTACAAGTGACATTTACGCTTTAGGCATAACAAACATTACCAGTTTACTTACTATCATGGCTTACCCTGAAAACATGCCTGACGAACTTGCCGTTGGTATGCTTAAAGGCTTAAGCGATTTTTGCCGTGAAATGAACATACCCCTAGTAGGGGGTCACACCATACGCAACCCCTGGCCAATAATTGGCGGCGCAGCAACAGGTATAGGAAACATGGACCAAATAATCTACACCCGAGGCGCACAACCAGACGACCGCCTGTTTCTAACAAAACCCTTAGGAGTAGCTGCAGCCATGGCCGCCTACCGCCTACAAAAAGAAGAGGAAGGCCAAGAACTACTCTCCAACATCCCCTCCCCCATAGTTGAAAAAGCAATAACACTCGCCATAAACGGTATGATAACCTCAAACAAATCCGCTGCAAAAGTTATGCAAAAAATACCCATACACGCCGCAACCGACATCACAGGCTTTGGACTAAAAGGGCACCTAACAAACATGGCAAAACTAGGCAACGTTGACATAGTAATCAACAACCTATACGTAATCCCCGGCACCCCTGAATTATCTGAACTCTTCGGCTACCCCCTCCTAACAGGAGAAGCAAAAGAAACCGCAGGCGGCATCTTAATGGCTGTCTCCAAAGAAAACACTGATGACCTGCAAAACGAACTTGACAAACAAAAAGTACCCTACTGCGAAATAGGCTACACTACCAAAGGCCAAGGACAAGTAACCGTAACAAAAAACCCAAAAATAACCCAAACAGAAACCTAACAAACTCTTTTATCAACACCTCAACCCCTTAAAGCTTAAAACTTTTTATTCCAAAGCTACAATGCTAAAAACTGCTATTTATGAAAACTCTACTAAATTTTAACAAATAAAGAAGATTTTTATTTACCTCCAACAAAACAATAATTATGAACTCTGCAGACAAATTTTTGACATTAGTATTTGTCTTTTTGTTACTGACAACAAGTGTATTTGTATTGTCAGTTACACCTGCAACTGTACAGGCAGCACCTAAACCCTCTGTGCCACAGTTCAGCATAAAATTCATTGATAACTCGTATGATGTGCCGGCCTCTACTACAACTATTATTGATCCATACACTGGAAAAGAATCCACAGCAACCCAACGCGGTTACCGCGTAGATAATCGGTCAATAGCGGTTACGATAAAAAATCAGCCCTTTACACCTTACACTGATGAAAACGGTAATAAGAATTATTTGTATTACAGAGTTGAAGTTAAGGGTCATTTTGGTGAAGACTGGTGGGCTTTTGGTTCAGCGTATATTGCTCAGTCAAGTTCTGAGTATACTGTTGTGTTGCAAGGTGTAACGTATGCTGCTGGGTCTCAATTGGATTTTAGAGTTATAGCAGTCATTTGTATATTGGGTGATGCAATACGTGACACTGGTAGCCTAGCATACCATCTTTGGGGGGTAACCTCGCCTTATATAGAAAGTGAGGTGTCCCGTAACTTGAGCGGTGTTCAAGTATTCACTATGCCAGGTGGGTCTTCAACGTTACCCCCTTCACAAACAACAACCCCATCCACACAATCTATTACGTCTGATAATAATGGTGATAACCAATCACAACAAGAGCCGTTACAATTGCCTATTTTTATGATCAATCCCCTCTTTTTGTTGATGGTTGGGTTTCTTTTTGTAGGTATAGTTGTGGCTTTGGTGTTGGTGTTTCTTAGACGGCATTTAAAAACTTTTGAGTTTAGCAATAATTTTCCACAATCTAACATTTGTACTACGTGTCATGTTTTGTGATACCGGTCTATTTGTTGTAGGCTAGTTGGTTTGATGTTTTCTTTTCTCTTTTTTTGTTGAGGGGGTGTTGTTGTTTTGTACCAAAAGTGTTATAACGTAGCCGTACTATTAGTTTGGTGTTAATAATAATTGAGTAACGTCTCTTGTGAGATAGTTTATTTGATTACTAACTAACTCATCAAAATAAAACTTACAAATATCTTAAACAAGGAAAAGTGCATATTTATGGGTGCTTCCCAAACATTTACGATAAAGTATGTCATACATGCTAGATTCGAAATTGACGGTGTCGTCGAGAAACCTGATGTAATAGGTGCAGTTTTTGGTCAAACTGAAGGTCTTTTTGGTTCAGAACTTGATCTTCGTGAATTGCAAAAAACTGGACGTATTGGCAGAATTGAAATTGATCTTCACTCTAAAAACGACCGAACAACAGGTTCAATTACCATACCTACCAGCTTAGATCGTGTTTCTACCGCCCTCATCACCGCAAGTGTTGAGAGCATAAATCGCATAGGCCCCTGCAGTGCTAAAGTAATACTTGACAAAATTGAAGACATTCGTGAAGCAAGACGAAAAGTCATAATCGACCGCGCCAAAGAAATCCTCCACAAATGGAACATAGAATCCATGCCAAGTGTCGATGAAGTCTACAAAGAAATCAGCGACACCATAAAAGTCGGCAAAGTCGAAAAATACGGCCCCGAAGACCTCCCCGCAGGACCAACCCTTGAAAACGCCCGCGAAATCATCATAGTCGAAGGACGCGCAGACATCATAAACCTAATGCGCTGCGGCTTAACCAACACTGTAGCCCTAGAAGGCGCAAAAGTCCCCGACACCATAAAACGCTTAACCAAAGAACGCGAAGCAACCGCCCTTCTAGATGGCGACAGAGGCGGCGACTTAATCCTAAAAGAACTCCTACAAGTAACCAACGTCAAATACATCGGCCGCGCCCCAAGAGGCAAAGAAATCGAAGAATGCAACTGCAAAGAAATCACCGAAGCTATAGAAAACCGCATACCCGTATCCGAAATCGCCAAACAACAACAGCAACAAAACACAACAACCCAACAACCCCAACCATCACAATCTCAACAACAACAACCACCACACAGAAAACAACCAACCCAACAACAAACCCAACTAGAACGAACCCCTCCACCACCCGAACGCACACCCCAACGACCACCTAAACCCCAAATTCCAGAACAAATCAAAGAAACTGTCAAATCTCTACAAGGCACCCTCGAAGCAGTGCTACTAAACGATAAACTTGAACAAATAGAACGCCTACCTGTAAGCCAACTAGCAGAAAAACTCCAACAAATCGAAACCGTTAACACCGTAATCTTTGACGGCATCATCACACAACGCATCGTTGACATCGCTGCCAACAAAACCATAAAACAAATTGTTGCCTCCAGAATCTCTGAAGCAGTCAAACCCGCAACAAACGTCGAACTCATAACCTTCCAAGAAACCCTCCGATAAACACCCCATTTAACCCAATTTTTACTTTTATTTTTATTTTAGTTGCTTTAGTTATATGTAGCGATGAGGCTTAGTGAAGTAGTAGTTATAGACCTAAAAACGGAAGGTTTAATTCTGTAACTATACTTATTGAAACTTTGAAAGTAGGCTGTGAGGACTTTCGTGATGCGGCGCATTTTATTATGGTGTGAGGCGGTATGGTTATGAAAAAATATGTAATTGAAGATGCAAAGAGATGTTTGCAATGTGAAACTCCTTTATGCAGTAAGGGGTGTCCTATTCATACTCCTATAAAAGAAGCTATTGCATTGTTTCTTGAAAGTAACTTGTTGGAAGCAGGCAAGTTGCTCTTTGAGAATAATCCTCTTTCTTTAGTGTGCAGTTATGTTTGTCCTCAGGAAAACAAATGTGAAAAACACTGTATAATGGGAAAAAGAGGTACTCCTGTTGTAATAAGTGCCATTGAGCAATACATCTCGGATTACTATCTGTACAATTACAAGCCTGTGCGTTCCCTTCGAGACCGTGGGAAAGTGGCGATTCTTGGGTCAGGACCGGCTGGTATGACTATTGCGTTTTTGCTTGCAAAAAAGAATTATGATGTAACAATTTTTGAGAGGCATGATCAAGTTGGCGGGATTTTGCGTTATGGTATACCTGAGTTTCGCTTGCCAAAAAGAATTGTAGATCAGTTGATGAACTCTCTAATTGAAAATGGTGTAAAGATTCGTCCCAACACTTCTATTGGATCAAATTTGACTGTGGATGATCTATTTCGTGATGGGTTTCTTGCCATTTTTATGGGTACCGGTGTGTGGCAACCTCGTAAGTTGAACATTAAAGGTGAAAGTTTGGGGCACGTCCATTTTGCTATTGAGTATCTAAAAAATCCCTCTGTCTATCGGTTGGGAAAATCACTAATAATTATTGGCGCGGGTAATGTTGCTTTGGATGTTGCACGCACCGCTTTTAGACATGGTTGTGAAGAGGTGCTGATTGTTTATTATAAAGATCGAGATGCTATGAACGTGTCTGCACATGAGCTTCAATATGCTGAAATTGATGGGGTACGGCTTGAATTAAACAAGTTAGCTGTAGAGATTGTGGATGAAGGTGTAGTGTTTGCTGATTCTGAAGTTTATGTCGATGAAAATGAACGTAAGAGGGTAAGGCCTATTCTTGGCACAGAAAAACTCTATCAATCCGATTCAGTTATTATTGCAGTAAGCCAAGGACCTCGCACGATTGTTATTTCATCCACTACAGGAATTAACATGGGTGGGAACGGTTTAGTAGTAGTTGACGGGTTTGGTCATACAAGCCGTGAGGGAGTTTTTGCTGGTGGAGATGTTGTGACAGGCGCTAGAACAGTGGTTGAAGCAGTTGTTGCCTCCCGCAAAATTGCCGAAACCATTGATAACTATATCACCAAAAAAACATCACTTAACAATAATGATGATGATACTAATAGTGGGTGTGACACAAAATAACCTGATCTTTAGTAGCCTAATTTCTCAGAAAAATATGTTAGGTGGTGAAAATATTTGAATAATGTGAAATTTTGGAAAAACTGTCCAAATGATTTTTATAAAAAACAAATTAAATTTATGTGTAATTCAAACAGTTATGTGTGGATATTATTTACCAATCAGACAGATTTAACGATTTCAAAATTCGCTATATTGCAAAGAGTAATGCAAGTTTGTGTATAATTTTATCGGGATTTTAGAAAATAACTTGTATAATTTGTTATAGGTCACACAATGTTATTGTGGGTAACACCTTGAAAAAAAAAAAACAAAATCATTCAAACTAAAATAATGAAACATTTGCCAGTCATAAAATTACAAACAATACTTTTTTATTACACCGTCACTATATTGAACCAGTGATATATCTGTCAATTAAGGATGATGTGTCTATATGGCTGTAAATGTTAAATCTAAACCTGCTCTAAACTGCCTTTTTGGTAAAAAAACTCTAGTTTTTGTTTCATTGCTGTTTATGCTGGTTCTTGTTTCTTCCCCTTTTGTCTTTGGGACTAATGACTGGATAGTGATTAATGTTGATGTTTGCGATGAAGTTGAGCTTAGAGAGGCTATTAGTACTGCTCCGGGTAATGCGTGGCATATGATTGGTGTTGGGCAGGATATTGTATTGAAAGAGTCGCTTGTAATTCCCAAGGGTAAAATGATTGGATTGGTGGGTGATGGTCGTTTGGTTGGGGGTGATGGGGTGGATACTATTATTGTTAAACGTGGGGGTGAGTTGCAGCTTTGGGGTGTTGTTGTAACTCATGTAGAGGGTGGTGGTGGTCGTGGGGTGTATGTTGAGCGTGGTGGCATATTTTCTCTATGTAGTGGTACAATTTCGGGTAATAGTGCTGATAAGGGTGGGGGTGTGTATAATAAAGGATCTTTTACCATGTGGGGTGGTATAGTTGATACGCACTGTGTAATTTCGGGTAATACTGCTACGCAGGGTGGGGGTGTGTATAATGAGGGCACTTTTATTATGAATAATAACGGTGGGATTTATGATAATAGGTGCATGGATGCAGGAAACTCTGTGGGTCTGGGTGGGGGTGTGTATAATAAGGGCACTTTCACTATGAACGATGGTTATATCAGTAGTAATGTGGCCTCTAAGGGTGGGGGTGTGTATAACAAGGGGACTTTTGCTATGTCAGGTAGAATTCACGGTAATGTGGCCACTTCTAAGGGTGGGGGTGTGTATAATGAGGGTTCTTTTGATGTGAAGGGTGATGTCCGCTACGGTGATGCCACTTTTGCTGTGTATGGGTCTATCAGTTACAATGTAGTTGGTACTGAGGGTGGTGGCGTGTATGGTAATAGGCTGTTTGATGTGTATGGTGATTGGGCTATTAATTCAAATGAGGCTGCAGGCAGTGATAGTGATCGTGATGTGTTTATTGATAAAAATGTCTGGCAATTTTATCTTTTAACTATTATTTTTGTGGTATTGTTTGTTGTTGGTGGTTTGTTTTTTTATCGTTTAAGAAGACAGAAGCAGTTGTCAGCAAAGGGTGTAGTTGATTCTAAAGTGGTTAGCGGTTTTTCACTAACTTCTAAACGACCTAAAAAACTAGACTACAACAAGAGGGCACAACATTACCCGCTCTTTTCTACATTAACTCAAAAATTGTTTTTGAAAAAAATGGTAACAATGAAATGTTTAAACAAAATGTATGAGGTACATGAAAAATGATATCTAACAATACAACCAATAATTTGTTAAATAAAACAAGACACATTTGTATGACTATAGCAGTTAAATCAAAGTCTGATTTAGATCATCTTGTTAGTAAAAAGGCCCTGTGCATTATTTCTTTATTCTTTATTGCCGCACTATTTTCCTCCTCCCTTATCCCTGACGCTAACGGATGGTTGGCACCTCCATCGGTTATTGTTAAAAATGAGGCTGAACTTAGAGACGCCATCAACACGTCAAATGGGTGGATTGGTCTGGGAAATGATATTGTATTGAAAGAATCCCTTGAAATTTCGGATGGTAAACGCATTGCGTTGGCAGGATCGGGAGGAGGTTACCAGCGTTTAATTGGGGCTAAAGGTTTGGATACAATTATTGTAAAGTCTGGTGGGGAGTTAACCCTTCAGTATGGTGTTGTTGTAACTCATGCAAAAGGTGCTAGTGGACGTGGAGTGTATGTTGAAAATGGTGGCACACTTACATTATATAATTGTGAAATTTCTGGCAACACGGCTACGGAGGGTGGGGGCGTATATAATGCCGGTGTTTTTAACATAGGGTCAGATGGGCGGATTGAGGATAGAATGGCTGATGTTGGGGTAATTTGTGGTAATACCGCTACACAAGGTGGAGGGGTGTATAATGTGGGTTATTTTGCGTTGTACAATAAGGGTGTAATTCGTGAAAATAAATGTGTAGACACAAAAACCTCTATGGGTGAGGGTGGAGGTGTGTACAATACAGGCAATTTCACTATGAAAAATGATGTAGGCAACTCCTACTTCTATACGCTCCCAAAAAATGATGCGGGTGTTTCCTACTACAACGTGGCGTCAAGTGGCATCTCTTACAATATGGCTACAACTGGTGGTGGCGTGTATAATGTTGGCAATTTCAACATGAACCATGGAGAGATCATCTACAATACTGCTACAGAGGGCGGGGGAGTGTACAATAATGGCGATTTCAACATAAACAATTTTGGTTACACCAATTCTATTGGTGATAATACAGCTGTTAAGGGTGGAGGTGTGTATAATGTTGGCAATTTCAACATGAATGATGGTGGTTGGATTCGCGCAAATAAATGTGTAGACACAAAAAACTCTCTTGGTGTGGGTGGGGGTGTATATAATAGTGGTAATTTCAATATGAAAGCGGACAATATTCGTTACAATGCAGCCACTAATGGCGGAGGTGTGTATAATGTTGGTACTTTCTCTACAGCTGGTACCATCTGCGAAAATATTGCTATGAAGAGAGGTGGCGGTGTGTATACTGTGGATAATGTTGGCACTTTTGATATAACCAATACACGCACTGCATTTATTGAAATGAATGTAGCTGCAAGTGGTGATGGTGATAACGTGTTTACCGGTATCGATGAAGTATTTAACGAAAACAGTGACAACGGTATTGAGTTTTTTTATCTTTTAACAATAATCATTATCGTTGTGATTGCTGCTATTGTAATGGTTATTGGTTTGCTTATCTATCGTTCAAAGCGTCAAAAACAGTTAATGACAAAGGATTTGGTTGATTCTAATGATGATGGAGCTGTGTAATCTTGGGGGTTTCTAGTTTACAGGGGTCTAAAAATTCTGTAAACAATGTATGTAACGTAAATGGAAAAATCAAGCGGAGTGTATGTATATGAATGTAAATGTTAAATCTCTCTCTAAACACGGTATAGGTTGTTTTTTTGGTAAAAAATTTTTGATGATTGTTTCTTTACTATTTATGTTAACCCTTTTTTCTTCCCTAGTTGTTTCTGGGGTTAATGGTTATTTTTTTACTGATGAGCCTCCTGTTGTGGTTGAAACTGAGGCTGAACTTGTAACTGCTATTAATACGTCTCCAGATGAGGAATATACCATTGTTATTTCAAAAGATATTATGTTGGAAAAATCCCTTGAAATTCCTGATGGTAAACGAATTATCTTGATAGGAAATGTTTCGGATATTTGTTTGGTTGGGACTGATGGTTTTGATACTATTATTGTAAAGTCTGGGGGATATTTGCGTATGGTAGGTTATATTGTTGTTACTCATGCCAAGGGTGATACAGGCAGGGGGATATATGTTGAGCGTGGCGGCACCTGTATTCTACAGAGCACTACAGTTTCAGGTAACCGTGCTGATAATGGTGGTGGAGTGTATAATGAGGGCACTTTTGAATTACGACAGGCTGACGATTCTCTAGGTTTGATTGCTAACAATGTTGCTACTTTGGGTGGAGGCGTATACAATAAGGGTACATTTAGGGTGTTTGGGGGCTGTATCAAAGATAATGTTGCTACTTTAGGAGGCGGCGTATACAACGCTAAACGCAGTCTTTTTGATATGACCCGTAGTGAGATTACTTTTAACAAAGCCACTGATAAGGGTGGTGGAGTGTATAACTTGGGTGTATTGGATATGAAGAGTGGTTGTATCGACCGCAATTCTGCTGATAAGGGTGGTGGAGTGTATAACTTGGGTACATTTAATATGGCTAAGAGTTATGGTCTTTATGATCGCATGATGCCAAGAGGATGCTCTATTGGTTTTAATACGGCTACTTTGGCTGGTGGCGTGTATAATGCTGGCACTTTTGACATGCCTGAGGGTGCGCCTATTTATAGCAATACCGCCCTAAGTGGCGAGAGTGTTAATGTAGTTAATGAGACTTTAGGTGAATGGCAACTTTATCTTTTAGTTATTACTGTTGCTCTTGTTGGTATTGTTGCCGGTTTGTTCTTTTACCGCTCAAAAAGACAAAAGCAGTTAATAGTAAAGAATGGTTTGGGTGGTGTTGATGAGGGGGTTTAAGTTTAGTTTGCTTTATTTTTTTAGCAGGAAGACTTTACCCTTTGTTATTTCTTTACTCTTTATAATAACCCTATTTTCATCGTCACTTGTCTCTGGATTTTATATTTCACAAAGAGATATTGATGTTTATAGCGAGGTCGAACTTAGAGAGGCTATTAATGCTGCACCAGATAACAAGTATTATGAGATTGTTTTGAAAAACGAGCTTACATTAAAAACGCCCCTTGAAATCCCTAAGGGTAAACAAATTGGATTGTTAGATGGACGTTTGGTTGGGGGTAATGGGGTGGATACTATTATCGTTAAGAGTGGGGGTGAGTTGCATCTTTGGGGTGTTGTTGTAACTCATGCAAAGGGTACTAGCGGTCGTGGAGTATATGTTGAGAGCGGTGGTATATTTACACTATTTTTTGGCGAAATTTATGGCAACAGTGCTACAAAGGGTGGAGGGGTATACAATGAGGGCACTTTCACGCTATATGGTAAAGAGTCCATAGCTTGCTTTGGAGATTGCATAATTTCAGATAACAAAGCTGATTATGGTGGAGGAGTGTACAACGTCGGCAGTTTCATTACATATAGCGGTGAAATTTCCAACAATACTGCTATTGAGGGCCAAGCTGTATACAACATTGGCACTTTTGACAGATCTGATAGAACGCTAATTTACTCAACCGCAGTCACAAGTGGTGAGAGCGCTGATGTGTTTATCAAACCTACGAGCGGTAGGTCATTTTATCTTCTGCCTATAGCTGGAACAGTTGCAGTTGTTAGTCTTATTGGCGCAAGTTTGTTTTTTTATCGTTCAAAAACTCGCAAACCGTTGATAGCGAAAAGTTTGGGTGGTGTTGATGAGGGGGTTTAAGTTTAGTTTGCTTTATTTTTTTAGCAAAAAGACTTTACCATTTATTGTTTCTTTACTTTTTATAATAACCCTACTTTTCGTTCCTTTCATCTCTGAGGTTAATGAGTGGATAGGTTGGGATGTTGAGGTTAAAAATGAGGCTGAACTTAGAGAGGCTATTAGTGTAGCTCTAGATAACACGGAATATGTAATTGGTCTTAGTAAGGACATTACTCTTGAAAAGTCCCTTGATATACCTGTTGGTAAGAGTATTGTGTTGGTGGGTGTGGGGGATGTTGTTTGGAGGCTTGTGGGTGCAAATAATCAAAATACAATTAGTGTTTTTGGTTTGTTGACAATTGATGGTATATGTGTAACTCATGTGGAAGGTGATAGTGGTCGGGGGGTGTATGTTGGGAATGGCGGTACTTTTACTATGTTGGGTGGTGTGATTTCCGGCAACAATATTGATGATGCGGGTGGTGGTGTGTGTATTAATGAGAGTGTTTTTGTTATGCTTGGTGGTGAGATTACAGGTAACACCGCTACAACTGGTGGTGGCATGTACAGCACAAATAGTTCTATAGAGCGGCGTGGCGGAACGATTTGGGGCAACAACGCAACAAGAGCCACCAGCTCTTATAATGATGTAGCCCAAGTAGAAGTTGGTAAACGTCCTTCTGATCTCCATCGTTCTGATGAGGTTGATGAGTCGCCTTATTTTTTGTTTGGCATAGTTGCTGTCATAGTTGTGGTTGTGATTGTTTTGCTTTTTTATCGTTCAAAAATGCGAAAGCGATCAATCGTGAAGAGTTTGAGTGATTCTAATGAGGGGGTAGAAATTTAGTTTGGTTTGTTTTTTTAGCAAAAAGTCTTTGTTGTTTATTTCTTTACTCTTTATGTCAACAATACTTTTCACTCCACATATTATGGAGGTCAGTGGCATGTGGATGAATGTAACATCAAGTGTTACTGTTGGAACGGGGGTTGAACTTGTAGAGGCTGTTAATGCAGCTCCAGTTAATGAAAGACATACAATTGCTATTTCAAAAGATATTGTATTGGAAAAAACCCTTGAAATCCCTGAAGGTAAGGACATTCTTATGATATGGTATGGTAGCCGTGATTTTTATTTGATTGGAGCTAATGGCATGGATACCATAATTGTTAAAAGTGGTGGCATGTTGACGCTTGCAGGGACTCTTGTTGTAACTCATGCAGAGGGCGATAGTGGCAGGGGGGTGTATGTTGAGCGTGATGGCGAATTTAATATATCTGGTGCTATAATTTCGGGTAATAGTGCTGATAGGGGTGGGGGTGTGTATAATGAGGGTACTTTTAACTTGATGGGTGATTCGGATCGGGGTGGTTTAGTTGGTAATAATACTGCTAATTTAGGTGGGGGGGTGTATAATGAGGGTACTTTTAGTATGAGTTGGGGTAAGGTTGAGTATAATAATGCTACAGACTCGGAAACGTCTGTTGGTATGGGTGGTGGGGTGTATAACAAGGGCACACTCATCTCAAACTCAAATAGCTATACTTGGGGGGATACTATTTGTTTTAATGTGGCTACTTTGGGTGGGGGTGTGTATAACACGGGCACTATTGAGATGTCTGGTGGGCAGATTTCTGGAAATACTGCGTTAAGTGGTGAGGGTAATAATGTGTTTAACGAAGAGGTTGTAAGTGGTAGAGGACAGTTTTATCTTTTAGTCATTATTGGGGTGGTTGCTGTTGTGGCTGTTTTTGGTGGTTTGTTTTTTTATTTTTTAAAAATGCGGAAACGTTTTGTAGTGAAGAGTTTGGGTGGTTCTAATGAGGGGATCTAAGTTTAGTTTGGTTTGTTTTTTTAGCAAAAAGTCTTTGTTGTTAATTTCTTTACTCTTTATGACAACAATATTCGTCTTTTTTACAATTCCCCCAACCAATGGGGTGGTGGCAGATATTGATATTTATGTGTATAGTGAGGCTGAGCTTAGAGATGCCATTAATGTGGCTCCAAATAACAAAGTGTATCGTATTGTTATTTTGGAGGATATAGTGTTGAAAAAACCTCTTGAAATTTCAGATAATAAAAACATTGAGTTGTGGTCTGGTTATAGTTTGGTTGGAGGTGATGGGGTGGATACTATTATTGTTAAGAGTGGTGGAAGGTTGGGGCTTCGGGGTGGTAGTTTTATTGTGACTCATGCAGAGGGTGCTAGTGGCAGGGGGGTGTATGTTGAGCGTGGTGGTGAATTTCATTTATATGGGGGTGTAATTTCGGGCAATAGTGCTGTTAAGGGTGGAGGGGTGTATAATGAGGGTGTTTTTACGTTATGGTGGCAGCTGAATGCTGAAGATGGTAACGTTTTGAATAATGTTGCTACTTTGGGTGGTGGGGTGTATAATGTGGGTAATTTTACGATGTATGGTGGTTGGATTCGTAGGAATAGTTGTGTAGATACAGGAATAGTTGCGGGTGTTGGTGGGGGTGTGTATAATGTGGGTACTTTCATTATGGAGGCGGGTTGTATTGACGCCAATATTGCTGTTAAGGGTGGTGGGGTGTATAATGTGGGCACTTTTGATTATGATGAGGTGCGTGTGGGGATTTCTTCGAATGTTGCTTTAAGTGGTGAGGGTCATGACGTATTTGTCGGGGAAGAAGACGTGTTTGTTGAACCTATGGATGGTGGTGGGCAGTCTTATCTTTTGCCTATTGTAGGAGCGGTTGCTATTGCTGTTGTTGTGTGTGGTTTGTTTTTTTATCGTTCAAAGAGACAAAAGCGATCTGTGGTGAAGGGGTTGGGCGATTCTGTCGGGGAGGTTAAAGTTTAAGTTGCGTTGCCTTTTAATAAAAAAGACTTCACTGTTTATTTCTTTACTTCTTATGATAGTACTATTTTTTTCTACGTTTGCTTTAGTGTTTAGCGAGAGTTCTTTTTTTGTACAAGGAACCAAAACACCTGACAAATTAGTTAAAAACGAATCTGAACTTATAAACGCCCTCAGTGTTGCGCCTTCAGATAAAACGGTATATGTTATTGGCCTTAGTGCTGACATTGTTCTTAAAAAGTCGCTTGAAATTCCTGCTGACAAAAACATTGTGTTGGTAAGTGTGGGTGATGGTGTTTGGAAACTTGTGGGTCCAAACAAACAAAACACCATCAACGTTAATGGCTTGCTAACTCTTGATGGTGTAGGTGTAACTCATGTGGAAGGTGATGTGGGTGGAGGAGTGTATGTTGATGAGGGTGGTGTACTTACTTTTTTGAGTGGGAAAATTTATGGTAACACAGACACGGATGATGTTTATGGTGTTGCTTGTGGTGGGGGTGTGTATGTTGGTAGTGGGGGTGTTTTTGTTATGTCGGGCGGCGAGATTGTTAACAATAAAGCTAATAGAATGGGTGGAGGTGTATATAATGCAGGGTCTTTTAGTATGTCGGGTGGAGAGATTTCCGGCAATAACGCTTATCGTGGGGGTGGAGTGTACAACCAGTTTTATGGCGTTTTTGTGATGTCGGGTGGAATAATTGCCAATAACACCGCTGATTTTGGGGGTGGAGTGGACAACAGTGGGGGGTATGAGAGGGGTGTTACTTTTACTATGACTGGCGGTAAAATTACGGGTAATGTAGCTAAAGATCGTGGAGGTGGTTTGGTCTATATGAAGGGTTCTTTTAAATGGTCGGATGGAAGGATTTCGGGTAATACTGCAAGCTTTAAAAATAATGATGTAAGTAGGGCCGAGTTTTGTATTGATACTATACCTCCAAGTAGGGATGGTTTTTTTATGGACAGTGGGGTTTGGTTAGGGAAAATAAAAAACAATCTGTTTTTACCTATCGTAGTAACTGTTGTTAGCCTTATTGTTATTGTGGTTGGTTTGTTTTTTTATCGCTCAAAGAAATTAAATCAGTTAACAACAAAAAGTATAGTTGATTCTACTGTGCAGTATAGGTTTTCCACTGTTTCCTATTGATCTACTCTATTTTTTAGAGTGTATTTGGCTTGTTTTTTTGTGTTACACAAGGGTGGTGGTTAGTTGCGGTTTTGTCCGTTGCCTAGTATGGTGTATTTTGTGGTTGTTAGGTTTTGTATGCTCATGGGTCCTCTTGTGTGTAGTTTTTGGGTGCTTATGCCTATTTCTGCTCCTAGTCCGAATTGGTTGCCGTCTGTGAAGCGTGTGCTGGCGTTCCAGTAGACTGCTGCTGCGTCTATTTCTTGTAGGAATTGGGTGGCTTTTGTAAAATTTTTGGTTATGATGGCTTCGCTGTGTTTTGTGCCGTACTTGTTTATGTGAGTGATAGCTTCTGTTAGGTTTTCAACAACTTTTATGCCTATTATTAGGTCTAAGTATTCGGTGTGCCAGTCTTGTTCTGTTGCAGTTTTAATTTTTTCTGGCATCATGATTTGGCAGGTTTTCTGGTCTCCTCTTATTTCTACTTTGTTTTTTTGGAGTTCTGCAACTATTTTAGGTATGTATGTTTGGGCTATTTTGTTGTGAATTAATAGTTTTTCAACAGCGTTGCAGACTCCTGGCCGTTGAATTTTGGCACTAATTATTATAGGGGTTGCCATTTCTAAGTCGGCTTCTTCGTCTATGTAGATGTGGCAGTTGCCTGTGCCGGTTTCTATAACTGGAATTTTTGCTTTTTCAATTACTGTTTTAATTAAGTCTGCACCGCCTCGGGGAACAAGTACATCAATGTATTGACGCATGCTCATTAATTCTTCAACATCTTTACGCTCAGAAGAGTTAACTACTTGAATGGCCTCTTTGGGAACATCAGTGTTTGATAAGGCCTCTTGTAAAACTTTTCCTATGATAAGATTTGACTGTAACGCATCTGAGCCTCCGCGTAGGATAACTGCGTTGCCTGCCTTTATGCAAAGGCCTGCAGCATCTGAGGTAACATTAGGCCGTGATTCATAAATTACCCCTACCACTCCTAGAGGAACACGTATTTGACTTATAATTAAACCGTTAGGACGAGTCCAACTAGACAATATGGTACCTATGGGATCTGATAAAGTGCAGACTTCTCTTAGCTCCTTTGCCATAGTCTGAATTTTTTTCTGATCTAAAGCTAAACGATCCAGAAGAGAGGCTTTTAGATTCTTAACTTTTGCAGCATTAACATCAAGACAGTTGGCAGCAAGAATCTCTTCCACATTAGCCTCTAACGCATTTGCCATTTGATGTAGCGCCGCATTTTTCTGATCAGCTGACAACTTTGCCATCTGAACAGAAGCCAATTTGGCTCTCTGACAAATCTCCACAATCATAGACATCTTTTTTTATTCTCCTTCTTCTTCTACAAGATGAATATTTCTATGCTCAATTACCTCTTTAGGTTTATCGGCTCCTAACCGCTCCAAAACCTCAACAATTTGCAATCCCTTTATCTGATTAAGCTGACTACTATTAAAATTCGGATTACCCCTAGCAAACTCTTGATTACTCTCATCTTTAAGACTAACCACCTCTCCAACATCAAAAACACCCACAACCCCAATTACACCAACCGCAAGCAAACTTGAACCTTGAAGTATTGCCTCTTTCGCACCTTGATTAACTTGAATTGAACCTTTAACAGCAGCTCCATAAGCAATCCAACGCTTTACAGCCGACAGGCGCTCTTGAGGCTTAAAATAAGTACCTACCTCCATACCAGACAAAATATCTATTATCACATTTTCTTTTCTACTGTTCGAAATTACCACAGGAATCCCGCAATGGGTGGCAATTTCAGCTGCTTTAACTTTACTTTGAATACCCCCTCTACCCCGTTTACTCTTACCTTTAAGCGAACTCTTCAACTCATCTGAAATGCTCTCAACAGTTCTTATAAGCTCAGCACCAGGCTCTGAAGGATTAACAGTGTACAAACCATCAACATCTGAGAGAATAATAACTAAATCCGCACCAATAGCTCCTGCAACAAGCACCGAGAGAATATCATTATCACTAAAATTCACTTTATACCCCTCCGCACGCCTAAGCTCAGCAACACTGGTCACATCATTTTCATTAATGATAGGCACTACACCAATTTTAAGCAACAACGTTAACACATCACAAATGTGCACATAAGACTCCCTATTGGACAAATCTTCTGCAGTAAGTAAAATCTGTGCAACCTTTAAACCATACATTGCAAACAGCTTGCGATATTTTGCCATTAACACACTTTGACCCGTAGCAGCTGCAACTTGCTGAAAAACAACATCATTAGGCTTAAGCATAATTCCAAGCTCAGCAACCCCTGCTGCAACTGCCCCCGAAGTTACCAACACAATTTTATCACCCTGCGATGTTGCTTGCGCTATCTGACAAGCAAGATTTTGCATCTCTTGCTCATCTAACTCACCTTTATCGGTGGTTATGCCACTTGTGCCAACTTTAACAACTATTAATCTTGACGGCATATCTCTCACTAACTAACTGTTACTCTGCTATTATTTTTGTTATGTGCCCTATTATATGAATAGTTGTCTTACTTAAAAATACACTAATGCAACCGACAAGCAATAGAAGGCCTTACTAAAATTCATGCATTTACACAATAAACATTAGCCTTTATACATCATTTAGTAAGAAAAATATATAAGCCTTTAAAACATCGGGATGAGACTTGGCTAGTTCATATGATCATACCGTTACAAATACTATCTCTAACTAATATGCAATTAACTCAACTTGCATTTTTACTTGCCCCAATTGCAGGCATCATAGCTATACTTACATCTTTATTACTTATGCGAAAAATTGGTAAAATGGATCCCGGATCCCCTAAAGCCCAAGAAGTAGCACAGGCCATACGTGTTGGAGCGTATGCCTTTTTAAAACGGCAGTACAAAACAATCTCAATTATTACCGCTATAATCTTTGTACTAATTGCAGCTGCCCTTGGTCTGGGAACAGCT
This sequence comes from Candidatus Bathycorpusculum sp., assembly GCA_009781395.1. Lineage (GTDB taxonomy): Archaea > Thermoproteota > Bathyarchaeia > Bathyarchaeales > Bathycorpusculaceae > Bathycorpusculum. The sequence goes on from WQYG01000010.1 coordinate 28,832, forward strand.
ATGGCCTTCCTAATCGGTGCAGTAGCATCCTTAGCAGCAGGCTATATTGCTATGGATAATGCTACAAAAGCCAACGTCCGTTCAGTTGCTGCAGCCAAAATAAGCGCTGACAAAGCCCTAAAAACTGCCTTTTACGGTGGAGCAACAATGGGGTTTGCCGTTGTCGGGCTCTCCCTTTTAGGAGTAACTGTACTGTTCTTACTTTACGGCGGATATACTGCAATTTTTGATCCAACAACTGTAAACCCTGCTGAAATAGGCTTGAAAGCTGCAAGCGGCATCGTAGGCATGGGTTTTGGTGCTTCTTTAATTGCCCTGTTTGCTCAACTTGGAGGCGGAATTTTTACTAAAGCAGCTGACATTGGTGCTGACATTGTCGGTAAAGTTGAGGCGGGTATACCTGAAGATGACCCACGTAATCCTGCCTGTATAGCTGATAATGTTGGAGATAATGTTGGAGATTCTGCCGGTAGAGGCGCAGATCTTTTTGAATCTGCTGTGGGTGAAAACATTGGCGGTATGGTTATTGGTGGTATTCTTAGTTTTACCACTGGCAATTTGATGTTTCTAATTTTCCCCTTAATTATTCGCGCCTTAGGCATATTTGCAACTTTAATCGGTATGCCTTTTGTAAAACTAAAGCCTTCTGAAATGAAAAATCCAATGAAGGCTCTTCGTAAAGGAGTTACTGTTACAACTATTGTATGTGCTATAATGTTCTTTATTGTTTCTCTTATCTTCTTCCCCGTTGGATGGTTCTACATCTTTGGCAGTTTAATGACTGGTCTTGTTGCAAGCGTCTTAATTGACTACATAACGGACTACTACACGGGACGCGACCGAACACCTGTTAAAAAAATTTCTCAAGCAAGCCAAACCGGTAGTGCAACAAACATCATAACCGGCATTGCTGTCGGCTTAGAAACAACTGCCCTTCCTATAATTACCCTTGTCGTAGCCTTGATTACCTCATTTGTGTTTGGTCAACAATATGCCATATTGAACGGTATTACTGTGCTTGAAGGTGGGATTTATGGTACAACTTTGGCAACTATGGGTATGCTTGCCGTAATGGGTATAGTTTTAGCTCTTGATGGATTTGGACCCATTGCTGACAATGCTGCAGGTATTGCAGAAATGGCAGGTGATCGTGGCTCTGCAGAAACCATGGAAGCTCTTGATGCCGTAGGTAACACAACAAAAGCCCTAACTAAAGGGTTTGCACTTGGCTCAGCGCTACTTGCCGCTCTCTTGCTGTTCCACACATACATAGAGGAAGTAAAGATACAAACCGGTCAAATAATTAGTATTGACATCTCAAACCCTGTAGTGCTAGTTGCAGGTTTCATTGGTGCAATGATGCCTTTCCTGTTCTCCGCTCAAGCAATTGACGCAGTTGGCAAAGCAGCAACAAAAATGGTTGATGAAGTAAGACGGCAATTCAGAGAAATCCCCGGTATACTTGATGGCACAGCAAAACCTGAATACGACAAAGCCGTAGACATCAGCACTAAAGCCGCCCTCTCAGGAATGATCATACCGGGTGTCATCGTTGTAATTGTACCCATAGTCATAGGTATCCTTATGGGTCCTGTTGCAGTTGGCGCCCTTGTCATCGGATGCACCTTAACCGCTGTTCCCTTAGCCCTATTCATGAACACTGGCGGAGGCGCATGGGACAATGCAAAGAAACACATTGAAGCAGGCAACCTTGGCGGCAAAAACAGCCCCGCACACCAAGCAGCAGTCGTCGGCGACACAGTCGGTGACCCCCTAAAAGACACCGCAGGACCCAGCTTACACGTACTCATAAAACTGTTAAGCACCCTATCAATAGTGTTCATCCCCATATTCTTTAACCTACTTGGCTTAATTTAAAATTAAGCACCCCTACTTTCTTAGGGCAAAAATTTTTCTATTTTTCAAACTTTATATGAATTTTTATCTATTTGTGCCACATTGTATTTTTACCTCCTCCACAATTTGTATTGGTCTGTTAAGAGATGAAATTTAGCTTTGAAAATTGTAGAAAAAAATTTACATCAGGGCTTTGTTAAAGTCGTGCCTGATACCCCTGATGATCTTTGGCATTTATACAATGTTGTCTATAGAGGAGATGAGGTTTATGCCTACTCTTCAAGAGCTATAAAAACTGATTCTGAAGCGTCACGTCCTAAAAGTGCTGAACGTGTTTCTGCTTTTATGGGTGTAACTGTAGAATCTGTGGGTTGGGACAAGTTTTTAGGAAAACTACGTGTTCACGGTTTAATCTGTCACGCTCCTGACATTATACCTACTGGCGCGCATCATACTATTGCTCTTGGCTTAAATCAACAATTTACTATTGTTAAAAAACAGTGGCCAAAACATCTCCTTGACCGGTTAACACAGGCAAGTGAAAGCGAAAAACCTTTGCTTATTCTTTCCATAGATGATGAAGGGTTTGCTATTGCAGAAACCAAACAGTATGGTGTGGAAATAAAAGTTGAAGAACGTATCCGTTTGCCTGGGAAGCATGAAGCGGATAAACGTGTTGAGGGAACAAAGGCTTATTTTCGTAAAGTTTTAACTAGTCTTAATCAATTTTGGATTCAAAATCATAATCCTATTGTAGTAATTGGTGCTGGATTTGTTAAAACTGACTTCGCACGTTACTTAGCTGAGGAAGCTAAGGACATCAACAAGTGTGTAGCGGACATAAAAAGTGTCAATAACGGGGGAACTTCTGGTATTTATGAAGCGCTCCGCTCAGGGGTATTGTTAAAGACTACTAATCAACTGCGTGTGGTAGAGGAAACTGGTGCCATGGAAGAAGTCATGAAACGTCTAGGCAAAGGTGAAGGCACTATAACTTATGGGTTAGTGGGTGTTGAAGAGGCAGTGCAAATGGGTGCTGTTGAAAAACTAGTTGTCGCCGACACTGCTCTACGGGATGCTGAAGAAGACCAACGCCTTAAACTTGAAACCCTCATGCGAGATGTTGAAAGACAAAACGCCAAAGTCACCGTAATAAGCACTGAGCATGAGGCAGGGTCAAAACTTTTGTCCTTGGGCGGTATAGTTGCCCTACTGCGATTTTCCATTCATTATGCTCCCAAACAAAATGACCCTCCTCTTAACTTTTAACACCCGTTATTTTTTCCGCTATTATTTTTTGGCATTCACACAACACAAAACATGTATTATCACTTAAGACATATGCAACAGTTTGTTTTGTCATGTTTTCTAACAATAGTTAGCCTGTTCTAATAGTTGGAATTATATCTATCAAACCCGTAGATACCTACAGGTAGTTGGTAACTATATGGCTGTTGACCCAAACGAGTTAGAATACGCCCTACGCGGCAAAGCATGGAAAGTCTATTGGTTTCTACTAAAAAAAGGCGAACCCGTAGGAGTACGCGAAGTCCAACGCGCTCTACACTTTAGCAGCCCTAGCGTTGCCAACCACCATCTCGAACAACTCTGCACACTTGGCTTAGTCATCAAACAAGAAGTCGGCAACCAATACGTCCTAACAGGCGAAGTCAAAATAGGCGTACTAAAACACTACATAAAACTCGGAAAACTCTTATTCCCCAGATTCTTCTTCTACGCCCTCTTCACCACAATATTCTACCTATCCTACATAACACTACTAGTAACCCAATTCAACCGCGACAACCTCTTTATCATAATATTTGGCGCCATTGTATGTGGAATCTTTTGGCATGAAGCCTACAGAATTTGGAACATGCGACCCTTCTAACAGTTAGAACAACACGTTCTGAAGCTTAGGATAATAAAATAAAACCTGCATTAACCTCTCTTAGGAGAAAACAAACATGGTTCAAAAAGAAATAAAACACAAAACTAGACTCTACACAATAGTTGCAGTGCTCTTAGCAGCAATACTTGTCAGCTCAATTTACGCCGTTACAACACCAACAGTAATGTACAGCTTAACTGGCGTTTCACCAATGAAAACCTTTACCTCCACAAACGAACTAAAAAACTATCTGTTAGTTAACGCCCAACAAGATTTCACCGCCAATAGGCTTTCAGAGGTTTCTTCAGGTAGCTCTTCTGAGGCCTCTTCGATTCAATATTGGACAAGGCCTTCGGATGTAGTGGCTTTAGGTTATTCAACAACTAACATTCAGGTTACTGGTGTTGATGAAGCAGATATCGTAAAAACTGATGGTGAGTATATTTACATTATGCGAAAACACTATGGTAACAGTGATTATGATTTAAACGGTAATCAAATTTCAAGCAGTATTCAAATTGTCAAAGCTGATTCCAAAAAACCTTCGATTGTCGGCAAAATTGATTTTACATCTGTTGAACCTGACTCTGCTTCAGAGGTTCTCACAACTTGTGTCACTGACTTTTTTGGTATGTATCTTAGTGAAAATGGTGATAAACTCGCCGTTTTAGGCAGAAATTATTACCGCTCTATTCTTAATAATGACGTTATTATGCAATCGGCTGAGCGGAGCTATGTATCATTCATTTATGTTTATGATGTTTCCAATAAGGTCGAACCAAAATTAACTAGAAATGTGACCTTAAGTAGTGATTCTACGGATCCTAATTCGCGTATGATAGGTAACTATCTTTATGCTGTGATTAGTCAACCCGTAATTGTAGATGACTCATCTGTAGTTCTCCCCCAAATTAGCACAGGCGAAATAAATAGAGAGGTCTTTCCATCAAACATTTATTATACCAAAATGCAAGACAATTATTCTTCATATAATACCTTTGTTGGTATTAACATAATGGATGATACTGAGCAACCAACGACTATGACTATTCTTATGGGCACTTCAAGTTGTATGTACGTTTCAACAAATAATATGTATGTAACATTTTCAACTGCAGGAGACACAGAAATTTACCGTGTAGCAATCAATGGTGCAAACCTGTCCTTTAAAGCACAGGGCATCGTACCTGGATATGTGCTAAACCAGTACAGCATGGATGAATACAACGATTACTTCCGTATTGCAACCACAGTATCCCCAGAGTTCTGGTTTAACAGAGGAAGCGACCACAACAACCTATATGTCTTAAACCTAAAACTTGCAGTGGTTGGTAAAGTTGAAAACTTGGCTCAAGGCGAACGCATATATTCTGCACGATTTATGGGTGATAAAGCCTATCTTGTTACCTTCAGACAGGTAGACCCCTTCTTTGTATTGGACCTTAAAGACCCAACCTCACCCAAAGTTACAGGAGAACTCAAAATTCCAGGCTACTCAAGTTACCTACACCCCTACAACGAAAACTATGTCATAGGTATAGGTAGAGAAGGTCCGCACGTCAAATTATCCTTCTTTGATGTCACTGACATGCACAATCCCACAGAAATCGCAAAATACCTCATCGGCGAAAACGACACAGTCTCCGATTCTATGATAAGACGCACACCTAAAGCTTTCCTCTTTGACCTACAAAAACAACTCTTAGTCATACCTACAACAATTATGCAGAGGAACACTCCTAACTGGGAAGGTGTATATGTCTTCCAAGTATCTCCAGAAAACGGCTTTACACTACAAAAAGACATACTTCAACGACACTACAACAATGACCAAGATTGGCGTCACCGTGTACTTCGTTCCCTATACATCGACGACACACTATACACTATCTCAAACGACAGCCTCAAACTAAGTAGTTTAAACGACTTTAACTCTATCACTCAAATTTACTTCTAACATCCCTCTTATTTTTTTAAAACGATGACTTTGCAGAATATATCTAAGGCTTCTATTGTTGTTTGAATCTTTTGGGTAATTGTGTTCTTGTTGAAGTTCAAAAAACAGTATATCTATTAAAATAGAACTTCAGTATAATGGTGGTTGTTGATGGGAAATTTATGTCTTACAGTCATGGTGATGGTTCTGCTGGTTTAACTATTCGCAAGTCAAAATTTTCGTATATAACTTTGATAGTTTTTTTGACTGCTGCAGTTGTCTGTCTTTATCTAAATTTAATTGGGGTTATTAACAGCTTGGTGTATTATGGTGCATTGTTTGGTTTGTTAGTGGTGTATGTTTTTTTAACTTTTTTAGGTAAAAATTCAAAAAAACGTTATACGTAGATGATGTGCTAAAAAAAGAGTTTTTATTTTGTTGCTGCTTTGTTAGCTTTTTTGGTGCAGGCATCGCTGCAGTATTTCTTTTTAGCGTCAAAGGTCATAAATTTTTGTTTGCATACTGGGCATTTTTTATCCAAATAGTTCACCTTGTTATTTATTGTTGATTTGGTTAAAAAAGTTTTTCTAAATGTTAAGGTAACTTGTTACCGTAAAGGGTGTGTTTGAGGTGTCTTGGTTGTTGTGTTGTTGTCTTTTTTTGAGGTGATTTAAACATGTGTCAGTTAAATGTGGTGGTTGGTGTTTTGGTGTATGTTTTTTGTTGTTCTGGTGCTGTTTTTGTTTTGCACGTTTGTTGGGGGGGGGGGGGGGGTTTTGTTTTGTGTTATCGTTTTTTTGCAATGTTTTTTTTAATTTTGTATTTAATTTTTATGGTTTGTCTTTTATTGATTGTTTAGTGTTGTGGTTGTAATGAAGTTACTTGTTTCTTTGCTAGTGGACATAATTCATTACGACAAGATAA
>WQYG01000011.1 GCA_009781395.1 Candidatus Bathycorpusculum sp.
AGCTCGAACTGTGGAAACTTTAATTACTGCAATACATTCTATTTTATCAAATGTTTCACCAGAGTTAATTGCAGCGTGGGTTAAACACTGTGGATATAAACAATAAAAAGTTAAGTTGCTATATTTCCCGTAATCATGTTACTATCGCGACTTCCCGTTTCTGCTCCATAAGAACGTTTTTGATTTCTTTGGCAATGGTTTCAACAACTGGAACGGTTACACTGTTACCCAACTGTTTGTAGGAATGTACGTCTGCCAACGGAAATTTGAAATTTTCAGGAAATCCTTGCAATCTCGCCCATTCTCGCGGGGTCATTTTGCGAACGCCTTCGCGGTTAACCTCACCTTTAATATGTGTTTTAGGGGTAAAATCCGTAAGCCGTTTGTCGATAATCAAATTGCGTTCTCTACCCATACCACCGCAAACAATAGCTCCTGCGACACAATCATTTGCACGAATTTCATATCCGAAACCGTTACCCTTTGCAGCGTGGCGTTCTTTGTGTTTTCTTAGAGTATCAAGATATACCGTGCTTAGATAATATTTAACCGATACGGGCGTTTTTTCGATAATATCATTTAACCGCTTACTTGTGTCCGTTGGCTTTGGGAACTTGAATCTGGAAGAATCAATGCCTTTCCTAAATGCAACGATGTAAATACGTTCTCTGTTTTGCGGAACGCCAAAATCTCTGCTGTTCAATACTTTTTCATATACCGTGTAACCAATTTCTTCAAGAGTTCCTTTGATGATGTCAAAGGTTTTACCTTTGTCATGAATCGTTAAGCCCTTCACATTTTCACAAAATATAACTTTGGGCTTATGATAAGCGCATATTCGAGCAAGATCAAAGAAAAGCGTCCCTCTTGCCAAGCCTTTATAATCATCGGCAAATCCTTTGCGTTTCCCTGCCAAACTGAATGCCTGACAGGGAAAACCTGCTAGGCAAATATCAAAATGGGGTATGTCCTTTTCACTTATTTTTGTTATATCGCCAAAAATACTTATATTATCATTAAAATTGGCTTTGTATGTTTTTACGGCGTGTTCATCTATCTCGCTTGCAAAAACAGTTTTAATATTATCACCGAACGCATAACCAAACCCCAAGCGAATACCACCAATACCTGCAAATAGGTCAATTGATGTGAACTTTGCCATATCGCCACTTTTCCATAAAGCTGAGCTTAATTGTATTAATTAAATATTTAAACAACTATATTAAATTTTGACAAAGGTTGTATGTGTTTAGTTCAAGGGGTTTTGATAGGCTTTATACCCAAGTACTGACGTATTTTTGTGCATGTAATAATGTTTGCCAAGTAAAAACAACATGAAAAAGTTAGACCCAAAAGAAAAAAGTGCAAACTAGGGCTACATTTTCACTGAGAGCTAAACACATACGTAGTGTTTCACACATCAAAGCAGCAACAAAAGAACCTAAAAACACATCACTTTACGCAACAGATTTTTGTTGACGAAACTTTTTTTGTATTAATTTTACTATTTCATACCACAACACCGATAATGCACCCAAACTTAGAACCATTAAAAATTGTTCCGCTGAAAGAGGTGCAAGTTTTAGAAAACCATTCAAAGGTGTGTATAAAATAGCGAGCAAACTTAGCACTGTAAAAATATTTACGAACCACATGACTTTATCTTTAGCTAAACGTTTGATTGACGTAACAATATTATCGGTGTTAGAACTGTTAACTTGAACTAAAAATAAATTGGCAACCATTATAACGGCAAGACCCATAGATCGTGCCACAGATGCATCATTAGGATTTTGTAGAAATGTAAAGTAATAAAGACCAAAAGATGCTGCAAATATAACTAATCCCTGTATGATGCTTTTTGCTAATGTTTTTGTGTCTAAAAGTTTTTCTTTTGGATTACGCGGTTTACGTTCTAAAATGTTTAGTTCAGCAGGTTGACGCTCTAACACAACAGAGCATGTTGGATCAATAATTAACTCAAGCATAACGATATGCATTGGAAGCAACATTAAACTTGCAGTATATATGCCTAACAGGGGAGCAAGCAGAGCAGTTAGGGCAATAGGAATATGAATAGTAAAAACATAGCCCACGGCTTTGCGAATATTGTCATAAATTCGTCGTCCATCTTTTACTGTATCCACAATCGTAGAAAAGTTGTCATCCATAAGAATTAGGTCAGCTGCTTCACGAGATACCTCACTTCCACGCTTCCCCATGGCTATGCCTATGTCAGCATATTTTAACGCGGGAGCATCATTAACACCATCACCTGTCATGGCAACTGTTTCACCGTTGTCTTTAAACGCCTTAACAATACGCATTTTATGTTCAGGTATAACACGGGAAAATATGTTAACATATTTTACTTTTTCACATAGTTCAGCATCAGACATTTTTTCAAGCATATCGCCAGTAATTATGTCAGCATAATTTTTCATACCAATTTTCTTTGCAATGGCAACAGCCGTCAACCCGTTATCGCCTGTAATCATAACAACACGTATGCCGGCTCTGTTGCATATGGCTATATCATTTTTAACAGATTCTCTAGGCGGGTCAGCAAGTCCAATTAATCCACAGAACATTAAAGAACAGTCTGTAATGTTTTTAGGTATATCAGACTGACTATTTAGCTGGGCAGAGGCAACAGCTATTACTCGCAAACCTTGCTTGCTTAAGTCTTGGACTTTATTTTCAATTGACAAACATTCATCGTCAGTTAATTGACAAATTGTAAGAATATGTTCAGGAGAACCTTTAGCAGCTATCACAAGTTCGCCATCATGATGCCAAATGTGACCCATCATTTTTAATTCATTAGTAAACGCGTACTCACTAACTAGTTTACCACTAAACAAGTGAGATTTATGAATACCAATTTTCTCGCAATGAGCAAGCATAGCTTTTTCCATAGGGTCATAAGTGTTAGTTTCACATGCAAGACCCATGATTTCAGAGAGTTTTTCTTTGTTACCATCAAGAGTCCAAGTTTCTTGCACCGTCATTTGATTCAAAGTAATAGTTCCAGTTTTATCCACACATAACACTGACACTGCACCAAGGGTTTCAACAGAGGGCAGTCTACGCACCAGAGATTTTTTCTTTGCCAAACGCCAAGCACCCATAGATAGAAATACTGTCAAAATAACAGGAAATTCTTCAGGTATCATAGCCATAGCAATTGTAATACCAGACAGTATACTTTCAATCAATCTATCTTGAAAAAGAACATGAGGAATGTTAAACCAAGTTACGGTACTTACTAGGGCAAATAACACCGCAGCAATGCCAGCACACAACATAACAAGGCTACCTGTTTGTTTTTGAAGAGGAGTACGTTCTTCAGAAACTTCAGCCACATTAACACCAATTTTACCATATTCAGTAGCCTGACCAATTTTATCAACACGCACAATAGCAGAACCTTGGGTTACAAGCGTTCCAGCATAACAGTAATCCTTACGCCAATAATCACCAACAACACCACCAACAGTAGCCGTAGTAAGGGCGGATTTAACGGAATTTTCTGTAGAAACCTTCCAAACCCCTTCAGCCTCACCTGTTAAAGAGGATTCATCAACACATAAGTCATTGCAACGAATTATAAAACCATCAGCAGGAATTTTTGCACCCTCATAAATCATCATAATATCGCCGGGAACAAGATCAACACTTGCAATTTGGACTTCTTTTCCATCACGCACCACTTTGATATGAGGAGCAGACAAATCCTTTAGAGCAGCTAAGGTTTTGTCAGTTTTCCATTCTTGAACAATGGCAATGCAAAGAATACATAGGACAGAAAGCAGCATTATCAACCCATCACGGGGTTCACCGAGAACAAAATATATAGTAGCAGCAATAAAAAGCAACAAAAACATTGGCTCACAGAGAACATGCAGTATCTTCTTTACAAAACCAGCCTTTTTTTTAGGAGAAAACTCATTTCTGCCATACTTCAACTGGAGAGCTTTAACTTCAGCAACAGTTAAACCACCAGAGGGGAGCTCATCATTTAACATACTAACTACCGTCGTCGTCATAACTCGTTTTAAACGTATTTTTAAGAGGAATAATCCTTAATTTGCATGCAATATATACCGGCAGATAAAAAGCCATCTGTAAAACAACAAGAAACTTCAGATAAACACACACCTCATCACCACTACAACACCAAAACCTCAACGAAACAAGTTTCCACATACCAGATAACACTACAAGATAAGAAGAAAAGAAGTTGTTTAGAAGAAAGGGCATAGTTTGTAATTTGTTTGGCTACATTTTTATGTCAAACTTAAATAGCCTGCATTATTATTCATAAATTGGAGGCTAAATAAGAGTGCCTGCTATAGAAATTGGAAGAATATGTGTTAAAGAAGCTGGTCGGGAACAAGGTAAAAAGTGTGTCATTGTTGATGTGATGGATAAAAGTTTCATCCTTGTGACAGGCCCAAAAAATCTCACTGGAGTTAAAAGGCGAAGAGTAAACTTGGAACATGTTGCAGTTATTGGAGATAAAGTTGAAGTCAAGCGTGGGGCTTCAGATGAGGAAGTATCTCAAGCCTTAGATGCTGCTGGTAAAGCAGAGTTAATGAAAGCTTAGATTTTTAATTCAAACTTTAATTACCTCAACTACATCTTTTTCTTTCATTAAGGGAGCATTTACTGTTGCCAAGAACTAGTCCTCCATGGGAAAATAGACGTGAAGTCATGATAAAGTCAGAGGATAGAACGAATCCAAAGTTTGGGCATAAACCCTCTGAGCGTCCAGCGGAAGAGTACATTAAATATGGTGTTATAAATCTTGATAAGCCAGCTGGGCCGACTAGTCACGAAGTTGCTGCATGGACTAAAAAAATCTTAAAATTAACAGCTATAGGTCACGGGGGAACGTTGGATCCTCAGGTGACTGGTGTGTTGCCTGTTACTTTAGAGGAGTCTACAAAGATTGTGCAGGCTCTTCTTTATGCGGGTAAAGAGTATATTTGTGTTATGAAACTTCACGGGGATGTGCAGGAAAGTCAGGTTCGTTGTGTTTTGGCTGAGTTTGAAGATTTGATTTATCAACGTCCACCTTTGCGTTCATCAGTTAAGCGTCAAGTTCGTACCAGGCGTATTTACTATAATGAGTTTATTGAAATGGATGGTCGGAATGTGCTTTTTAAGGTGGGTTGTGAGGGTGGAACGTACATTCGTAAGCTTTGTTATGACATAGGAGAGATTTTGGGAGTTGGGGCTCATATGCAGGAGCTTAGACGTTCGCGTGCAGGACCGTTTACGGAGGATAGTTCAATGCATATAACTTTGCATGATATTGCTTACTGGTTTGGAGAGTATCAAACAAAGAGGGATCCGGCAATTTTGCGCAAGTTTATTGATCCTATGGAGTCAGCCTTGGGGTTGGTTCCAAAAATTGTTGTACGTGATTCTGCTGTTGATGCGTTGTGTCATGGGGCTAGTCTTACAGCTCCAGGGGTTGTGTCGGTTGACTCGGGGATTCAGAAAGATGCTCTAGTTGCGGTTATGACTCTTAAAGGGGAAGTTGTCACGCTTTCAAAAGCTGTTGAGACGACAGAGCAGATTTTAGAACTTGAACATGGCATCGTTGCAGCTCCAGAGCGTGTGTTAATGCCAAGAGGCACTTACCCAAAGGTTTGGAAAACCGGTAACGACCACAATGACCAAAAATAAAAAAGAGCCGTTTAGCAGTGGTGACCATTATTTTTCTTCTTCTCCTCAATCAGAAGCTAATTATGGTTTAGTGCGAGCTAGGTTTTTTGGTAAAAATTTTGAGTTCATAACAGCGGCTAGTGTTTTTTCTAAACGTCGCATTGATACAGGCACGCAACTTCTTATTGAAAACATGATTCTTCCTAAAACCGGTTCAGTGTTAGACATTGGCTGTGGATATGGAGCAGTGGGCATCACGGCAGCAACTCTTAACTCTAAGCTGCAAATTTACATGTCAGATGTTAACACACGAGCAGTGCGTTTAGCAAAAAAAAATGTTGAACGCAACAGAGTTTTTAATGCGCAAGTACGATGTGGCTGCCTGTATGAACCTGTAGAAGACTTAAAGTTTGATTGTATACTATCAAATCCACCGGTAAGTGCGGGTATGGAAACAGTAAAAGCAATCATTACCGAAGCCCCAAAAATTATGCATCCAGAGGCAAATTTTGAAATGGTCATCCGCTCCAAAATTGGCGCAAAACTGTTCCCCACGTTGTTTACTGAAACATTTGGTAACTGTACGGTTACAGCAAGAGAAAGCGGATTTAGAATATTGCTAGGCAAAAACACCTGCAACACAAAGGATGAAGAAGGTAAACTGTGACACTTATCGGTTAAACCGTGTTTCTATGTTGCATAGTTAAAAGGTGTTTGTCAATGTTTTTGACTTCTCAGTAGTTAGGTTATTAGATAAAAAAGGTGTGTAGGTGTGGTGTTTAGGTTTGTGTTTTGTTGGTTGTTTCGTTTGTTGGCATTCCTGGGGGTAGGTCGGGAAAGTTTGCGCCGATTTTTTGTTCTGCGACTATGGCGGCTTCGGATAGGATTTTTGATGCGTCTTCGCTAACTGAGTTGAAGTTAAGGGACATTCCGCTTCCTTGTCCGGCTTCTAGCATTACGCCGCTTAGCATGTCGCCGATTTCGCTTAGCTCGTTTTCTGCGGCTGGCAGGATTCCGCCCATTCCAGAGTTTACGCTGCGAAGTACGCCGATGCATGGACCTAGCATGGATACTACATCGCCTAGTTCGGTTACGGTTTTTATTCTAAGGTTTATTTGGTCTAGGGCAAGGCGTGCGTTCATGACGATTTTGTTCATTTTGCGGATTTCAGCTAGTTCGGTTGCGTAAATGTTTGCGTGGGGCATGTCGTGGTGTTGGTAGGAGTCTACAAGTTTTGTAAATAGGGCTTTATCTTTTTGTGTGAATCGTTCGCTTGTTTGTTCTAAGCGTTGGATTTGAACATCAAGTTTTCGGGTTGCCACATCTAATCGTGGTTTTAGGGGTTGTTGGGGTTTAATTGTTTGGTTAATTGAAGTTAGGATAGAGTTTTCATCTCTGTTTTGTTCCCATTTTTTTGTGAAATTTTCAGACATTGATAACTGCCTCTAAAAGGTTAATGCATCAAGGGAGGTACTTAATGCTTGCTAATATGTAGATATATACATCAAAAAGCTTGAATTGATTTTGGTGTGTTTGAAAGGAAAAATTGTTACCTGTTAAGGGAGAATAAGAAATAAATTACATTGTGGCTAATACTCTATAAGGTGTAGCGCAATAAACGATTTTCCGTCTTTAACATTTAAGATTGGAACAGGACAAACGAAAAGTGACAGGCTGTGGCTTGCAAAGAAAAAAGAAAACTATGAAAAAAGCTGGAAAGTTAGTGGTTTGAAAATTTTGCAAAGAATTGAAGATTTCTGCGGTGACACCTTTCCGGATATTTCTAAAGAAAAAGGCATACAGGTATGGCTTTACAAAAAAACACCTCAAAGTAGTCGGTATGGATATTTAAAAGAGGGTAATCCTTTAGAGATAAGTCTTTATTTGTCAAAAGCAGACAATGCGAACATTGCAAAAGAAGTTTTGATTCGTTTGTTAGTGCGCTCGTTTATAGGGCAACAATATGAATATCGTTTTCGTAACCATGTGCAAACACTTTTTGAAGACATCCTATCAGATGAGTATGTAACATCAGTTGTTACTTTTATGGTAATGGGACGAAAACTGGGGCGAGCTAATTGTGTTAGAGCCTTAGAGCAAGCCGTTGAAGAAACGGTTTTTAGACTATCCCAAAAACAAACACAAAACAAACTGGCAGATTTAATGTACAATTTCTTCCAAGAAGAAAAGATTAAAACTAAAAAAAAGTCAAACATTATAGAACAACGCGAAGAACTCGTGCTAAAACTGTTAGATTTTTTACCTGAAAAAATTAAAACACAATTACAACAAACAGATCTATCATCAACAACAACAGTATGATACCCGTTAAAAATTGAGACGTTACAGCAAAATCTAGTTTTACAGGTTTTCTCTAATGGGTGGTTTTTGGGTTTCTTTTTGGCAAAGTTAGTTTTATTATGGTATGAGCGGGCCAGGAAGCAAAAATTGCAGATAGCAGAAGGCGCAGTATTAAAACACGAAGCGTTTGTGTAGCAACTATGGCAGCAGGTGTAAGGATTAAATCAAGTATTTGTTGTTGAGCCATAATAAAATATGCAATTGAAAATACAACATAAAAAACAACCCCGCCAAGAACCCAAGCAAAAACAGTACGCAATTCTACACGAGCAAAAGACTTCATGTTAATCACAACTAAAATACATGTGAGGATAACAAATTTAAAGTTTATTTCACACAACCCACGAAACAACCTAACAACAATTTATACTACTATTTTTGCTAATCATTTTTGTTCTACAACAACAATTAAAAACAAAAAAATAGTCACCTAAAAACGCATTTAACCAGAAAAGACAACAAACCCAACATGTGCAAAGATTAAATAATACGTTAACAATATTTCATTTTATGGCACTTATGAAAAGGTTGAGTCTGTTATTAATTGTATTAATGCTTAGTTGCGGGCTCGTATCAGTTTTTGGTGTAGCACAAGCCCAATCCAAACCAGCAATACCCACATTCACAGTAAAACTTGTAGACAACTCTTACAACATACCACCCACCCAAACCACCGACCCCTACACAGGAACAATAACCAAACCAGGTGAACACATCAAAAAAATAGAAATAGAAATAACAATAAAAAACCAAAACTACCCAACCACAATAATGTACAACATCCGCACCAAAGGCCATTTTGCACAGGAATGGCAAAACAGATTCTATGCAACAACTAATAGTGATTATGGATATCCAGAACAATCAAAGGGTCAATATACTGTAATAACGCTTCACACTGAGAATTATCCTGATGGAGCAAAAGTTGATATTCAAGTAGAAGCAATGAGCGGCACAATTTCATGGGAACCAGATGGCACGACTTTTGGGGTGCCTGGCGGTGATGGAAAGAGATGGTTTTTTGATGGTGTTACAAGTGGCTGGAGCAAAACACAAACCTTAACTATCAATAAAAATGGCAACGAAATATCAAATCAACCGCCTGATAACTCGGATATATCTTCGGATCCAATTCAGCAAACAAGCTTTAGCTGGATAGAACTTATTGTGATTACCGCTGTAGCAGTCATAATAGCCGTTGTAACAACTTTGCTTATACTTAGAAAACAGTTAACACAAAAACATTCAATGCAATAAACAAGTTATAATCTACATATTCTTTTTCACATATTTTTGTTCCATACACATTTTTAGCTTTTATATGACCTTTAGGATAAAAAGGGAGATAAAGACACTTTGAAGGCAGTATCCTAACAGAATCACATAATTTTTTTCGAAGAGTATCCACGTTTATGAGGCAACACTATTTTTTCACGATTTGACCGTTTTAACTCTTCACTCTATGAACATACCACACATTTTTATCCAGAAGAATTTATTAGAAAAAGGTTACATAGTGGAGCTAGATTTATAGGGTTTTTATCCATTCGGTGAACTGTTTTTCAGTTAAACCTACACCTGAGCCGGCGTCAAGTCGATTTTTAATTGTGCCGTTTTCGAAAAATATCAAAGTGGGCACTGCATCAATATTGTATTCATCCCAAAGAGGGCCATGGAAATCATCCATGTTAACACGTAGCACCAAATCAACATTGCAAAGGGTAATATGAGTATCAAAAATTGGGATAAATCTCTTGCAGAAAGGACATTTAGAAGCAGCAAACAAGGCTAAAACACGCCCATACTGACAGACTTGTTTATCTAACTCAGCTTTACAAGTTACCTCTAACATAAATCATCAACATAGTACATAAATAAAAAAAGTCTTTTAATAGTTACCGCTTTTCCACAAAAACAATCTGGCCGTGCGCATCTTGCTTGTTTGTTTCTAGAAACACGGAAATCGTAAGATAAACATATTTTTGAATGTAGGAAGGAGCTATGTTGTAGTGGAGTAAGAAAAGTTAGTAAAAATGCTTCATGTATAGTAGTTAGAGTACCGATAGGCTAAATATGTTAGGTTTGTAAAGTTTAGTATGGTTTCTAAACCTTACAGACGCGGTTATCCTGTTGCAGTGCTTGCCGGAGTGGAGCAGTCTCAGGTGGCAATATGGAGAATTTATAGTCATGTTGCCAAACTGGAGGGCAATGTCTCGTTAGAAGGCACACGATCCAACGTTAAGGCACTTTACAGTTTTCATGAAGCCATAATTAATGCCCTTCGTCCAAGTTTAAAGGAGGGGGTAAAGAGCATTATAGTAGCGTCTCCTCAAAAGACTAGTTACAGTCAAGATTTTCTAAATCATGTAAAGGAGCATCATCAATGGTTGTTTCAAGGCGTAAATAGAGCATCGTTTAAACAAATTGTAGGTTCAGCTGTAACTCATGCTCAAGTGAGTAACATAACAAGTTTAAATGAGTTTAAACAGTCTATAAATGATAGTGCCCTTGAGGAAACGGAAAATCTTCGAGAACTCCTTGAAAAACGTCTTAATGTCACATCGGCTGATAATTTTGTGTTGTTTTCACTTGAAGAAGTAGAAAACGCTATAATATATAATAATCAAGAAATTCCCGGAAAACCTAAACCTGAATATTTATTGTTAACAAACAATTATCTTGCAGATGAAAAACGAAAAAAACGTCTAAATAGACTTATGCAGATTGCTCAAAACAAAAAAATAAAAACCCGCATCATAAACAAAGAATCTCCCGCAGGAACCCGACTAAACCAACTCGGCGGCATAGTTTGCCTACTAAAATAATAAACCCATTTGTGTCAAAGTACTACAAGTTATTTCCCCTAAATGCAACGACGTAGCAAGCAAAACACCTAAAACCCCACACTTGTTAAGGCTTAACAAATCATCAACCCCCCTAACACCCCCACCAACATAAACCCCACCACCACAACAAACATCATCAGCAGTTAATATTGTCAAGACTTGTTTTAACAATTCTAGGTTTACACCCTCATTGCTGCCAACGCGGGATAAATCCAGCAAAATAAACTCAGACACTCCCATATCTTGAAACTCTTTAAGCAACTCAAACACGTCTGTTGAACCATTAAAACGTGGATGCACTAAAACTTTACCAGCTTTCAGGTCAAGACTAACAATTACGTGCTCAGCACCTATTTGCTGAATCACCTCTTTAACAAAACATGTACTATGCAGAGTTTCAGTTCCTATGATAATTTTTGAAACACCACACCTTCGAAGCTGCATTACCGTTTCTAAGTCAGCTACACCAGCATCAACCATAAGATCAAACCCCATCTGCACAAGACAAGCATAAAGACCAAAATGAGGTTTATTTTTCAAAATTGCATCAAGATCAGCCAAATAAAGAGAAGAAAACCCCTGCGATTTAAATACTGTAGCTACTTCAAGAGGATTAACAGACGCAACAAAAACACTTGATAAGGGTTGATACTCTTTTCGATTACCCCTAACAGCATGCACCACAACATTATCTAAAACATCAATAACAGGAATAACCTTCACACACTACACCTCAAAACAACAAATAAACAGAACCCACACCCATTTTTTCCTCCACCTGCTCTATCCTCTTTTGAAAAGAAAAAAACAAAACAACCACAACAACACCCACAACCACAATCGCAACACCCACACACAAAAACACCACATCCCTCAAACTAAAACCATCCCCAATAGAAGACCCGCCACTACCACCAGAACCACCACCATCGGAGAAACCGCCACCATCACCAGACGCAGAACCATTAGACGACCCACCACCATTACCACCAGGTGACTCACTATTACTCCTGTCGTCTGGGTATACATTATCACTTCTTCCATTAATGGTGTTATCAGAAATCGTTCCATCAAGCCGCTCAAAAAAAGAATTACTATCGTTGGACACCCCACCACCCCAATCTACAGCAGTATTACTAGTAATCACACCACCAGACATAGTAAAAGTGCCACTGTTATATACGCCACCACCAGACACGTGAGCAGCATTATTGGAAATTTCCCCACCAGACATAGTAAACCTACCTCTATTGTACACGCCAGCACCGTAACCACCTCCACTAGACCCAGTAGTAGACACACGATTATCCGAAATTTTACCACCCGTCATTTCAAAAACACCCAAATTGTACACCCCACCACCAGCAGATGCAGGTCTATAAGGAGCCCCGACATCCACAGCAGCGTTACCAGAAATCTCACCACTATACATGATAAGCTGACCACCCTCTGCAACATACACACCCCCACCCAATTCAGGCCCACGATGATTAGCATGAGTCACAATTACACCATCAAGTTTAAACACGCCATATCTATCAACAAAAACAGTGCTCACACTCTCAGCACCAATCAACTTGTAAAAACCAGTTACCCTATTACTTGTCAGGGTTACATCTTTGTTAGAGGGAATAACAAGTTCGTTTGAAATTGCTATGTCGTTATCAAGAGCAATAACTGTTCCTTTTGAAAAAGCGTTATCGATGGCTTTTTTGAGTTCCTCTTCATTTTTAACGTGCACAGCATTCTCTAAAGAAGCCCCACTAGAACCATTCAAAGATATGTATACAAAGAAAGAAGAAATCAACACTACAATTAGCAAAGAAACTAATAATAAAGTTCTACGAGAAACACGAAATTCATCAGGCATACCCATAGAATCACAGTCTATAATGTATAGTAAATGTCAGTATATAAAAAAGTTGTAGGTGTTAACGCAAAACTTAAGCCGTAGAGAACGTGTTGTCTGTAGACTTAAAGTGAAGTTATTAATCAGTCCCCAAAATGTAGAAGAAGCTATAGAAG
Source organism: Candidatus Bathycorpusculum sp. (assembly GCA_009781395.1). Classification (GTDB taxonomy): domain Archaea; phylum Thermoproteota; class Bathyarchaeia; order Bathyarchaeales; family Bathycorpusculaceae; genus Bathycorpusculum. The sequence goes on from WQYG01000011.1 coordinate 12,909, forward strand.
CTGTTGCAGGTGGTGCCGACATTATAGATGTGAAAAATCCTAAAGAAGGTCCGTTAGGTGCCAATTTTCCATGGGTTATTAGAGAAATTAAACAGTTTATTTCTGGGGGTGTTGAGTTAAGTTGTACTTTAGGTGAAGCTCCGAATTTACCGGGTTCAATGGCGTTGGCAGCTTTTGGTGCAGCATCATTAAAGGTTGATTATGTTAAAGTTGGGCTTAGTAATGTACATACGGTTCAAAATGCGGTTGGTTTGCTTGAGGGTGTTGTTCGTGCTGTGAGGATGTGTGATTCTAAAATTAAAGTGGTTGTGGCTGGTTATGGTGATTATTTTAGAGTTAATTCAATTGAGCCTCAGTTTGTTGTGCAGGCAGCGTTTGTTGCAAAGGCAGATGTAGTTATGCTGGATACTGCTGTAAAGGATGGGAAAAATCTTTTTGCTTTTCAGTCGTGTCAGCAGCTTGAGGCATTTATTGGTTTTGCGCATAAACAGGGGTTAGGTGTGGCGTTGGCGGGTTCGCTTCAAGGGCAGGATTTGGGGGTTGTTAAAGGTTTAGGGGTAGATTTTGTGGGGTTGCGTGGTGCTGCGTGTGAGAATAATAATCGTGACACTGGAAGTATCACTAGAGAACGTGTAAGAGCGCTTGTAGAAAATATTAAACAGACTACTGCTAATAATAATACGACTATTGTTGTTTGATTTGAAAATTGAGGTTGATGTGTTGAAGATTTTAATTTATGAGCATGCTTGTGGTGGAGGGTTAGCTGAGGGTGTGGTTTCGCCTGGGATTTTGTCAGAAGGGTTTGGTATGTTGCGTTTATGTGTGGCTGATTTGAAGGCGGCAGGTCATGAGGTGTTGGTTATTTTGGATGCAGAGTTAGCACGGTTTAACCCGCCGATTGAGGCGGATATTATTCCGGTTTTTAGTTTTAAAGAGGCTCAACAAGCGATTCTTAAAACTTGTGTAAACATAGATGCTGCCTACATAATTGCGCCTGAAACGGGGGGAGTTTTACATGCGTTGGTCAAGCTTTTGGAGCAAAATGGTGTGCCTACGCTTAATAGTCATTCAAGTGCCATACAGGCGGTTTCAAACAAGTTTAACCTTTACAGGATTTTAGAAACGAAGGTAGGTGATAAGGTGAAAGTGCCTAAAACTATCCAAGTTGATAATGCAGTTCAAGGTGTTAGGGAGTGTGTTATAGATGGGTTGGGTTTGCCGGTTGTTGTAAAACCTGTTGATGGGGTGGGTTGTGGGGGGTTGAGTTTTGTAGAAGAGGTTTCACAAATGGAGGGGGCGGTTGAGAGAATTGCTACAGAGTTTGCCAGTGAAACGTTTGTGGTGCAGGAATTTTTAAAAGGTGAAGCGGTAAGTGTTAGTCTGCTTTGCACTGGGATGCAGAGTTTGCCTGTTAGTCTTAATAAACAAAATGTTATTCTTTCAACGCCTAAGGGGGTTTCAGGTTACATGGGGGGTGTTGTGCCGTTTGATCATGAGATGCAGCAGGAAGCGTTTAAAGCTGCGGAGGCGGTGGTTAATTGTTTTTCAGGGTTGAGAGGTTATGTGGGGGTTGATTTAATTTTAACAGATATGGGTCCTGTTGTGGTAGATGTTAATCCTCGGTTAACGACTTCTTTTATTGGTCTTAGTTGTGTTGGAGGTTGTAATTTTGCTGATGCAATTGTTAATGCTGCACTTAAGAACAATTTGCCCTCTAAAGTGTTTTTTTCGGGTCGTTGTGTGTGTTTTTCTAAAATGGAAACTCCAAAAGTGGACATAGAGCTTTTAGATATTTTGTATGGGATTCCAGAGTTAGTTTCGCCGCCGTTTCCTGTTCAAGACAGTCAAAGGGGGTGTGCATTAATTTCGTCTATAGAAGGGAACTCTTTAGAGCGAGCACACCATTTATTAGAAGAAGCTAAAAAACACCTCTTAAACATAATGATGTAGTAGTAATAGTATTAGTAACAATAAGAGACAGGTAGATAATAGCAGTAGTAGTAGAAGAAGAAGGAAGGGAGGATAGAGTTTGGTTAATGTGTTGGGGTTAGATATAGGGGGAGCTAACACTAAAGCGGCTTATGTTCGAAATCAAAGAGGTGTTATTGAGGATGTTCAAGTTTTTGTGGAGTATTTTCCTGTTTGGAAGAATTCAAAAGATTTGGAGCAGGTTTTACAGAAACTACGAGACAATATAGGGGGCAGTTTGGATGTTGTTGGGGTAACTATGACAGCTGAGCTTGCTGATGTGTATCAGACTAAACGTGAAGGGGTAGAGCACATTTTAGGTTGTGTTAAAAAAGTTTTTTTGGATGTGCCGATTTACGTTTTAAACACAGAGGCCTCTTTAGAATCGTTGGAGGCGGCGTTAGCAGAACCGGTTGGGGTTGCTGCGGCGAATTGGGCGGCAACAGGTTGGCTTGTAGCGCAGTATTTTGAAAACTGTATAGTCGTTGATGTAGGCAGCACTAGCACTAGTATCATACCTATAATTAACGGCAAAATAGCTGCACAGGGTAAAGCGGATCTTGACAAACTCATCTGCGGAGAACTAGTCTACACGGGCAGTTTGCGTACAAACTTAGCTGCCATAGTTCAAACAGTTCCAGTTAAAAATGCATGGGCCACAGTTTCCTCCGAACTATTTGCCCTAAGCGGCGATGTCCACCTTATTTTAGGCCACATAACACGTGAACAATACATAAGTGAAACCGCAGACGGCAAAGGCACCACGTATAAAGAAGCGTTAACACGTCTTGCCCGACTCATATGTGCAGACACAGAAATGTTAACTGAAAAAGAACTCACCCAAATAGCCCAACACATCTATGAAAAACAAATCCAACAAATCACCAAAGGCTTAAACCAAGTATACAAACACGCCAAAAAAACCGCCACAACAAAAATACCCATCCTAACCGCAGGCTTAGGAAAAGACTTTTTAGCCCACAAAGCAGCAAAACAAACCATAACAACAATAATAAAAGAAAAAGAAAAAGAAGAAAAAATAACAGAAAGTATGATAATGGATCTAGGAAAAATGTTGCCAAGCAAAGTATCGTTAGCAGTTCCCGCCGTAGGAGTTGCATTAATGACAGCAAAACAAGCGGAGACAAAAACAAAAGATGCTTAACGTTATAAAAATCGGCGGCAGCCTCGCCCAAAACCCCCAAACCCTACAAGCCCTGTGCCAAAAACTAAACACCCTATCAAATAAACATCAAATTGTAATAGTTCCAGGCGGAGGAAAATTTGCTGACTGCGTCCGAGAAGCAGACAAACAATTCACCCTATCAAAAACAACATCACACCACATGGCAATTCTAGCCATGAACCAATACGGATTACTACTAGCCGACCTAATGAAACCCAACAGCCAAACAACAGACAACCTAAAAACAGCAAAAACAAAAACCCACACAGACCTAATCACAATATTTTTACCCTCAAAACTCTTAACCCAAAACAACACCAAAAACAAAAAAGACAACAAAGAAGGAGAGCTGCCAAATTCTTGGGAAGTAACCTCAGACACAATAGCAGCCTATATTGCAAAAAAACTTGACGCCAAAAAACTAGTACTAATAAAAAACGTAGATGGCATCTTTACCGATAACCCAAAAAAAGAAAAACAACCCAAACTAATAGAACACCTAACCACAAAAGAACTCTTTGAAAAGAAAAACAACACCTGCACAGACACACACCTACCAAACATCCTTAAAACCCTTAAAATCAACTGCCACATAATAAACGGCCTTTACCCAAACCGAATTGAAACAACACTAAACAAACAAAAAACCACCGGCACCATAATTTCACCATAAACACACGCTTAAAACAAATACAAAACAACCTACAGACAGCAAAAACAAAAATAACAAACTATACAAACAAAACACAATTTATCATAAACCTTTAAATGTTGCAGAAGGCAGAGAAAAGGTAAGTCAACAACAAAAAAGTTGACACTAAAGCCGGGGTCTCCTAGCCAGGCAGGGAGCAAGCCTGGAGATCCACCACCCAAAGGCGGTGTACCTGTAAGCTTGTGGTCTTTCGGGGCCACGGGGGTTCAAATCCCCCTCCCGGCGCCAATTTACCATTAAATACCTGAACTTTTGGATCATGCTTCAAAATAGTTCATAAGTGAAAATATTGTACATTTGATATTTAGAGCGTATAGGGTAAAAGTAAATTTGGGTTATTGGGTTTTTAAGAGTTCGAATCCGGTTTTTGGGTCTTTTTCGCGTTTTGCAGAGCTGGATAGTTCAAGCATTATTATTTCGCCTATGGACCAGATTTTAACGCCTGCTCGCATGCAGCCTGTTATTGTGTTGTTGTTTCTTCCAAAGCTTCCGTGCATGTGGAGTTTAGGTTTGCCTTCAGAGTTGCAGAAAATTGTGCCTACACCACATCCTTCATGTACGCCTTTAAGTATGGTAGTCATGGGCTCAATTGGCAGAGCATTACCTTCTTTTGGTCCGACTACAAGTTTACTTTCATCTTCTGCACCGCCTAAAAATAGACAGATAGCGCTTTTTATGTTGTTTTTTTCAGCAAAGGCTTCCAAAGTTTCATGCACCACTTCGCCGCTATACAGTCGTAGGATAAATATTCGCTCAAGAGTAGCTTGTGAGTAATCCAAACACTTTACTTCCGCATGTTTATTTTGTATTTGTATTTGTTTATTAGCTAAAGAAGGAACTTAACTGTTTCTGCTGGGGTTGTTTTTTGCTAAAGCCTGAAACTTTTACGCCTATGCGTCGAATGTCTATGGGGGATTCTGTTAGGTATTTTTCGAGCAGTAGGCGAATGTTTCGTTTGAGGGTTTCTTTGTCTTTTGCGGGTTGTTCAAGGGTTATTGAGCGGCTTTTGGTTAATAAGTCAACATTTACTACATATAGAGAGATTGTTTTGAAGTTATAGTTTTTTTCGGTTACTTCCTTGTAGACGGTTTCTATTAATTCGTCGGTTTTATGTAAAATACAGTCTAAATCGTGTGTGTCTTGTTTTAGGGTGCCGATTTTGCTTATGGATTCAGCTTCACCTGCGAAAACAACAGGTTCATTATCAATGGCGTTTGCGGCGTTGTGAAAATATAAGCCTAAGGTTTTGCCAAACATTGCAATTAAGCGTTGTACATCGTATTTTGCAAGGTCTGCAATTGTTTTTATACCCATTTGTTCTAGTCGGGTAGAGGTTTTTTTGCCTACACCTAGTAGTCGGTTTACAGGCAAGGGTGCAAGAAAATTTGCAGCCTCCAAAGGTTTAACAAGGGTTAATCCGTTGGGTTTTTGGTTGTCGCAGGCGATTTTGGCAACAAGTTTGTTGGGTCCAATTCCTATGGAGAGGGAAAGGCCAATTTGTGTTTTTATGTCTTGTTTGATTTTTTGGGCGTAAAGGTAGGCTTTTTCAAAGCTGCCGTCCACTTGTAGGGTGACATCTAGGTAGGCTTCATCTATGCTAACTTGTTCGAGGCTTCCTGCGTAGGTGTTGAGAATTTGCATAATACGGTTGCTAATTTGCGTATAATATTCATGGTCTACGGGAAAAAATATGGCGTTGGTGTCTTCTAGGTTGCGTTTGGCTAAAAATATTGGTATGCCTGATTTTACGTCATATCGTCGGGCAATATAGTTGCTGGTGGATACGGCACCGCTGTCTTCAGTGCGACCGGAATAGACGCAGACTACTACGGGTTTGTCTTTAATAGAGGGGTTTCGTAGTTCTTCACATTGCGCAAAAAAATAGTCAAAATCAGCAAGCATAACCACACGACCCTGAACCATACACACTACACAACCGTATCCCCATTATTATGATTGTTAGTTTTAGGTAGTAGCCATGAGCTATCGCATGGAGCGGTGTTTAAGCGTTCTAAACCTTCGCGGCAACAACCAAATTTTATGCCTTCGGCGTCAGCAAGATCGCGCACGTTTTTTAAAATTTTCATCCGCAAATCTTTATGTAATAAAATGTTTCCGCCTACGCGTTCGCCTTCTTTAAAGTATAGGGGTTCAAGTTTTTCTGCCACAGGCTTCAAGGCTGTTGCGAGTCGTTTCCAGTTGTCAGGTTTTACTTTATAAGTTGAGCTGGTTATGTGTTTAACGCCTATGGCTGCAAGGGTTTTTACTAGTTTTTTTGGTTGATCATTAATGAAGGGTATTATGGGATCTATGCGTACGGAGACAGGTATGTCTTGGCTGATTAGGTCTTCGGCTGCGCTTAGGCGTTGGCTTGGGGAGGGCGCATTGGGTTCAAGTGTTTGGGCAAGTTGATCATCATCAGTTGTTATAGTGAAAGTTACGGTGGAGGGAACTTGTTTTAGCAGGTCATCGTCTCGAATGACAAGATTACTTTTAGTGATTATTTGTATACGGCAATTATTTTTTGTAAGTATGTCAAGGCACTGACGGGTTAAACCTGTGGATCGTTCGGTTTTTGGGTAAGGATCAGAACTGTTAGATAGGGAGATTATTTCGCCACTAAGTTTTGGGGCTTCACGCTTTAGACGTTCAATTAAGTCTTTTTTGGGTTTACATTCATTAAATCCTGCTATGTAGCTTGAGGCATAGCAGTAAAGACATTTGTGATCACACCCTGTATAAGGGTTAAAAGTTAGTTTCTGCGGACAAGTACATAAACCACTTTGCCAGGGGTCAAACCTTGAAATTAAAGACACCTATATTCACTATTAAGCTATTGTTTTGGATAAACTAAAACCATTCGCCACCAAAATGAACAGTTAACGTTATGCTGATTTTTATTAAACCTTAATTAGCTGTTTTTAGGAAGAATATGATTCTGCCTTTGTTTTTGATATAAAAAAGTTTTTAAATTAAAACTGCAATGACTACACTCGACGTTACATGATACCAAAATATTTCTTTCTAACAAAAGGCGTTGGCAGACATAGGGAAAAACTCCAATCATTTGAGCTAGCTCTGCGAGATGCAGGCATTGAAATGTGTAACCTAGTAGCAGTATCTAGCATTGTTCCACCAGGATGTGAATTATTATCTAAAGAAAAGGGCTTAAAAATGATTCATCCAGGAGAGATTACCTTTGTAGTCATCGCCCGTAACGCAACTGATGAACCTCATCGTCAAGTTGCATCATCAGTTGGTGTTGCCATCCCCTCAGGTAAAGACCAATACGGATATCTAAGTGAACACCACAGTTTCGGTCAAACCGATGAAGTTGCAGGCGACTACGCAGAAGACCTAGCAGCTACCATGCTTGCAACAACCATGGGCATCCAGTTTGATCCCGCAACCGCTTGGGATGAACGCAAAAACATCTTTAAAACCACAGGACTAATCATCAAAACATCAAACTGTACTCAATCAGCACAAGGCGACAAAAACGGACTTTGGACAACAACAGTTTCAGCAGCAGTCTTTGTCCCCCCTGAAAACGGCAAACCACCAAAAGAATAAAAAAACACCACGCAAGTTTTCCACTTGCCCTCCAATTTTTAAAAATATAAAACACACAACATTTGGCACCAATACATACTTCAAGTTTATGTTTAGGTAAAAAAGTCAGACATTTTTTTCTGATAGAGGGCTCGTTTTAAAAGTTCGCTTTGTCTTATCCATCGTCCTATGGGAATTTCGAAGCGTGTGTTGATGTGTTGAAGTGCTTCGGGGAGGGTTTTGAAGTGGAAGGGTTTTTGTTTCATGGCGTTTCGTACGTTTTCTCGGACTTGCCAAACGCCAATTGGCATAATGTAACCTGGTCGTGCTTCGCGAAGTACAATAACTGTTGCTTGTCGTTGCTCTTTTAGTAGTAATTCGCAAGTTGCTAGTCGTGCAGAGTAGTAACAGCCGCCTATTGATGCATAAGTTGTGCGTCCATTGTTTCCTTCCCAGTCGGAGAATATGGCAACGTTTTTGCCGGCGGGATTCCAAACGGTTCCCGGATACCATGCCTCCATCGATTCATAACTGTATTGTCCGGGTATCATTAGAATTTCAAACACGTTATCGAGATAGATGGATTCATAAACGCGGTACTCGTTTATTTCAGGGAAGGTTTTTACTTGTTCACGGAGGTTTTTTGAGATTATGTCATCAACGGCGGTTATGCTCCAACGGGTAGGCACCAAACGACGACGTTTTTCAATACCAAACGCTCCCACACTGAAGGCTTTTTGAATTTTAGTAACTATAACTCCATGATTATAAAGTTCCAGTACAGCATTGGTTGATTTAAGATCGGTATCGTAGTAAGCTTTCTCAATGTGTTGTTCATAGCGGGCATTGCCAACACGCATATCTCGGATAGGAGCAGATGGGCCAAAGGGTTGTACATCATCATCTAAAAAAAGAGAGCCCATAGGTTTTTTTGTAAGATTTAACTCCATGTCCACGCTGTGATCCACTAAGGCTAATTCGCGGGTAGCCTCGAGAATTTTTCCCGCTGAAAGAACATTAGTTACATTAACCCGATGCTTTCCCCGCACCAACATGGAACGAAAACCCACAATTTCATCAATCGATTTACCAAACCATTGTTCAGGCAGATCATAAATGCTTGTATCCTCATTTACAGGGGGCACAAGAGGACCAGCATACACATTTGGATAACCCACTCTGCCGATGAACACACTTGGCGGGGACATACCTGCGATATCTTGATTTGTCATCAAAGGAATGCTCTTGTTAAAATAATGCATTTTAACCATTATAGGACAACGAGTTTTACCACAGAGATTTCGCGCACCCTTACACATAACACAGAGACTGTCTTGACTTACCCTAGTAATTATTTGACTGTCACTTTCACTTTGGTGTTTAAGAAGATCTTTTAACCAATCATCAGTTGGGCGCACATTTTGTGAGGACTTAACAGAGAAAGACATCAACACTAACAAGGAGTAGAGGCTGATATGCCTTCTGCAAACAACCCCTAAAAAATGCAACATACATAAAAACAAGGAGAGTGTACATCTTTAGATATATGAAGCCATTTTTGTGTTTTTGCACGTTTAACAGTTCTTTCTGATGGACAAATCTCACATTTTTACCCTGATTTCTATCCTTTACTGGTTCACAGAGTCCATTATATCATTACAGCTATCTATAAATAAACACTCTCATTATTTTTTGGAAATTTAAAAACCTGAGGAAGAGCACCAGAAACAGAAGGTTGGCGCTCGGGCCGGGATTCGGACCCGGGTCCTGCGGGCGACAGCCGCATATACTAGACCGAACTATACTACCCGAGCTCTTAAACGCCGAAACAATACACATAATTAGACTAATTAACCTTTCCTGAAAAAGAGCCTAATATTCAAAATGCCAATGACGTGAAAGCTAAAAATAATTGCAATTATCAAACGTCAGCAACATTTGGTGTTTGAAATATCAAGTTGCAGGTTAAGAGATATCGCTGTTAGGAGAGCAGAGTATTTTTTAGTTAGTGTTTTTACTACATGTAAAGATAAATTAGAGCGGTACTTGAAATCTATCAGTAAGAGCGTGTTTGCGCTTATTTAAGCCCTAATTGGGTTTGTGTTACGATAGCTTTTTAAAGTGCGTTATTGACTCTAAGGATTGCAACAAAGCGGGATTGACGTCCAAAAATGGTAAGAAAAGCACGAATACGCCTCACAAGTACCGATTATGGTAAACTTGAAGAAGTATGTGAGGAACTTAAAAACATAGCAACAAAGACAGGTGTAAAAATCAACGGTCCAGTACCACTACCAACAAAGCGCCTACGTGTTCCAGTTCTTAAAACACCCTGTGGAGAAGGTACCGCCACGTGGGATAGATGGGAAATGCGTATTCATAAACGATTAATTGACATTGACTCTGAAGAGCGTGTCATGAGACGTATCATGCGTATACGCGTACCCGAAGAAGTACACGTAACCATAGAACTAATTTAACATCAACAAACTTTTTTAAATTAAATTTTCTCTTTTAATTAAGACTCATCAATGCTTCTCTTGTATATGGCCTTATCAATTACCCTAACATCTAAATTGTGTTTATTAGCAGCCTTTCTAAGAGACAACAATAACGTTTGATAATTCACAGCCGTTAACAAGTTTGCCGGTGCATTACCAAGAAACGGTTTCCAAACACGTACATCAAAAAAGCCATAATTTTTCGGATCAAAGAACATCAAAATAACACTAGCAAGAACCGGATTAACACCCTCAAGAGTAGTTAAACAATTCATACGATAAAGATCATTGCCCTCAGGCAAGTTAAAAACTTGGCTAGAAATACGCCCCACCGTCTCATCACTATTACGGTTAACCAACGCTACAGTACGAGCTTTCTTATCGGACTCAACTCGAAAAACCCATTCAACAACTGCAACTAAATCCGCCTTAGACATAACTTTCTTTTTACGAAATTTAGAACCTAACTCACGTTCACGCTGCGCCAAAAAACCATACGCTTTATCATATTTACGACTCCAAAGCAGATAATCAGCCTTATCCAAAGTTAACACACAACAAGAATATCTTGCAGTTACATTTTTGTTTTTTCATTACTACCACTCTACTTTCTCTTTTTGATTTTTCTAGGTCGTTTAATGGGTTTGTGATGTTTGTGTGGTTTGTGTTTTTTCCAGCATTTTTTGCAGTATGCAGGTTTTGTTGTTTCGGGTTGGAAATGCACTTCACAGTTGCTGCCACAGTCAACACAGACTGCCTTATATGTTGCTTGTGTATTGTATTCAGAATGCTGTTGTGATGATCCTATCGTTGTTGTTGAGTCGTGGAATTTTTTGAATAGCTGATAGTTTTTGAGTTTAGGCCAACCTGTTTTTGCGTATTTGAGCATTTCAGGATTGTTTTTTAGCCAGCGCATCATGTGGAAAAAGTTTTTGCCACGTTTTTCTTCACGTTCGGTTAAGGGTTCATAGCCTAAATTACGGATTTCATCAAGATAAGCAATTTCGATTAAGCGTTGAGCTTCTCCTGTTACGTGAACACGTTTAACACGGTCTTCGCCATAAATTTTACACAAGTCCTCAGCTGCAACATCAAAGATGCACCCTTGACAGATGTGAATTTCCTCGTCTGCTTTAGGGTTAAACGTAGCAACAAGTTTAGAAACGATGCGTGAAGATTCTTGCAGATACGTTTTTTCTCTAAAGATGTCCTGATAGAAGCGTACATCTATAAGATCGTATTTGAAGTCGCCAGTTTCCGGCCGATAGACGCCAATCACAACGCCAAAGAGCAAGTCACCGCTACCAGCGTCGTCAACTATGACTGTCATTTAATAGTCCCTCAAATTTTATTGAAGTATACGTATTCAATTATAAAAATAACTCTCTTAAAAATGGGTAAAAACAAGAAAAAAGAAACAATGTTTAAGGCGCATTTGACTTTACTATCCAACATATTGGGAGTCCCGGTTCATGCGTTAACTAGGTTTCTTGAGGTTGTTTAAATAAAATTGTCAGATGTTTTGGGTTTGTTGTGTGTTAGGCTTGGTTGAGTGGGGTTGTTGTTTTTAATAGGTTGTTATCACTAAATTTATTATGCAGAAAACAGGAAGGTCTCTTAACGGAGAAATTATTATGGAATGGGGTATGCAAAATAGATTAAGTAAGCTCATTCAAAAAGATGGAAAAGCCTTCTTTTTACCAATTGATCACGGATATTTTCAGGGTCCAACACGTTGTTTGGAAAAACCTGCTAAAACAATAAAGCCGATTGTTCAGTATGCAGATGCTTTAATGCTTACACGTGGAGTTTTACGTAACTGTGTTGACCCGGCAATTGATAAGCCCGTTGTTATGAGAGTTTCAGGCGCGGTTTCAGTAGTAGGTGAAGATTTGGCAAATGAGAGTCTTGTAACTTCTATTGAAGAAATCATTAGACTAAATGCTTCAGCGGTTTCTATGTCTGTTTTTGTAGGTACAAAATATGAGAATAAAAGTTTAACCAATTTGTCTAAACTTGTTGATCAATGTGAAAATTATGGAGTACCTGTTATGGCAGTTTGTGCGGTGGGGAAAGAGCTTGAGAAAAGAGAAGCAAGATATTTAGCTCTTGCAGCGCGTATAGCTGCAGAACTTGGGGCGCGTGTAGTAAAAACCTATTATTGTGCTGAACATTTTGAAAAGGTTGTTGATGGTTGCCCGGTGCCTGTTGTAATTGCAGGAGGACCAAAAGCAGAAACTCAGAGAGAAGTTTTTGATTTTGTATATGATGGCATGCAAAAAGGAGCCATAGGCGTTAATTTGGGTAGAAATATTTGGCAAACTGAGTATCCAGTGGCGTCAATAAGAGCTATCCGTGCTATAATACATGAAGATTTCACGGCTAAGGAAGCAGAAGAACTCTACAATCAAATTATAGCAGAAAAAACGTAACTTTAGGTGAGTTTAATGCTTGTTGCAGTCTATTATAATAATAAGCAAATTCCTGTTGAAGAATTTCCTATGCCAGAGATAGGGGAAGAGGAAATTTTATTAAAAGTTATGGCAAGTGGCATCTGTGGAAGTGATGTTCTTGAATGGTATCGTCTTCCAAAGGCACCTCGCGTATTGGGTCATGAAGTTACAGGTGTAATTGAGCAAATAGGCAAAAAAGTCACTGCTAACTTAAAAATAGGCGATCCCGTCTTTGTCTCTCATCATGTTCCCTGCAACACTTGTATACACTGTCAAAAAGGACACCACACCGCATGCGAAACTTTACAAAACACCAACTATTTCCCCGGGGGCTTTGCACAATACATCAAAGTTCCAAAAATCAACGTACAAACAGGCATATACAAATTACCTGATAACCTAACCTTTGAAGAAGGCACCTTCATTGAACCCTTAGCATGCGTCACCCGAGGACAAAGATTAGCCAACATACAAAAAGACGACACAGTGCTAATAATAGGCAGCGGAATTTCAGGCATTCTACACACACAACTTGCCAAATTTAAAGATATAAAAAAAATTATAGTTGCAGACATTAACCCGTACCGTATGAACCTTGCCGTACAATTTGGAGCCGACTATGCATTTAACGCAGATGAGAGCTTACCCCAAAAAATTAAAGCCCTAAACAACGGACGCTTAGCTGACAAAGTCATCGTTTGCACCGGAGCACCCCCCGCAGTAACATTAGCAACCAACTGCATAGAAAAAGGCGGCACCATACTATTCTTTGCAGTCCCAGAACCAACAATAAAAATGCCCCTACCAATTAACCAATTCTGGAGAAACGAAATCACCATCCAAACCAGCTACGGCGCAGCACCCAACGACCTAGAAGAAGCCCTATCAATCCTTGCAACAAAAAAACTAAACGTCAAAGACATGATAACACATAAACTACCCCTACGCGAAACACAAGAAGGCTTTCAACTGATGACAAATAACGGCGAATCCCTAAAAATAATTCTTGAACCAAACAATTCAAACCTATAAGAAATAAAAACTCAAACCCACACTCTTTTCTTTATGTCAACAATCAAAGATCAGCTAAAACAAAGACGAAGCATTCGCAAATACACTATCCAACCCGTACCAGACAGGCTTATTTTAGAAGCACTAGAAGCTGCAAGTTGGGCACCCTCAGCTCACAATGCACAACCATGGCGTTTCATATTGGTTTCAGACATAGAGGTAAAACAGAGTTTAGCTAAGACAATGGCAGAAGCATGGATAAAAGATCAAACTAAAGACAGTGTAAGGGTTAAGCAAGGTGAGGAAGATTTTTCTGTTAGACGTTTCAGTACGGCACCTGTGGTTATTGTTGCATGTCTAAGTTTTGAGGATGTGAAACAATACGTTGATGACAAACGGCGACTGTTGGAGCGAGATTTAGCAGTTCAAAGTTTAGGAGCCTCCGTGCAAAATTTGTTGCTTTCAGCCAGTGGAAATGGTTTAGGAGCCTGTTGGTTTTCTGCGCCAATGTTTTGCAAGGATGTTGTTAGACAAGTTTTGGGTGTTCCTGAGAATGTGGAACCTCAGGCGATAATTTTAATGGGCTACTCTAATGAAAAACCAATTGTAAAACAGAGAAAAACCTTTGAAGAGTTTTGTTTCCAAAACCGTTGGAACAAACCAATTTAGTTTTTTGACACAAATCACTAATCTGGTGGTCAATATTATAGTTACAAATGTCCAAATTGTGTGAGGTTCGAATCCTACTTTTGGAACCTACTGAAATTACAAATAGAAATAAATAACCCGCGTCGTTACAAGAAAATTATCCAGTTACAATTTGAAGGAGTTGTGATTTATGGCTTTTTGGTTGAATTGGGGCAGTCTTTTACTTGGACTGGTTGCATGGTTACTGCCCATCATAAGTCTCGCAGTAGAAAATAAAGCTAAGAACAAAAACTGGACTATATTTTCCATAGCAAGTGTAAGCGCTTGTGCTATTGCCGTGTGTATGCAACTTTATTTTAGTGCTTATTTGGTAACTGTGAAGAGATGGGCCTCACTTGAAGACTTTACCCCTAATGCTGCAAATTTATCTTTGGTGCTTATTGTAGTTACAATTGCACTTAACGCAATTACACTAGTTGTATATCGTAAAAGTAGTGAAAAATAAGGCAACGATGCCAGATTCAGATGATAAAAACATTTTCACAACTTTGCGAACTTTAATACTTTTTTCTGATAGATGTCTCATATTTTATTCGAATTTTCATCATTTCACAGATTCGTAGAAACCATCGTAACAATAATTGCATATAAGTGAACTCTAAAAACTGACAGAAATATTTGTATGTAAAAACTATTTTTGTACCCCTACGTATAGCATATGTAACACTAAATAATCAAAAAACAACTACTACACAATACAACTAATAAAACCGTCAACTCATCACCAAAACACTAATACAGACTATATTTAACTTCATGAACTGTAACTAAATAAAGCATAAACTGACCTAACGGTGTATACCATGGACATTATCAAGATATCTGCCCTTATTCTGTTATCTGCGTTTTACATTACATATTTCATAAAGATGCGCTTACTAAAAAGGCAAAACATTACAGGCAATATTCTAGGAAAAGGACAAAAACCAAAAGCAAAAGCCCACTTCGAGACGATTTTACGAACTGCCACCATTGTAGGAGTGCCTATAAAATTTGCCAGCGTAATATGGGCCAACCTATTATGGAGCCTGCCCACACTTTCAATAATTCGTGAAAATGGTTTAATATTAATGCTATTTGGCGTAGTTGTGTTCCTGTTAGCAGTTATTGTAATGAAGGATAATTGGCGTGCAGGTTATAGCTATGAGCAAAATACTCAACTTGTAACGAAGGGGGTTTACAAGTTTAGTCGTAATCCGGCGTTTGTTGGATTTGATTTGATATATATCGGATGTGCTCTGGCTTTTCCAAACATTCTAAATATTATCTTTGCATTTTTGGTGGTTGTGTTGTTTCATATTCAGATTTTGGGGGAAGAAGAGTTTCTGTTCAAAAAATTTGGACAACAATACCTTGAATACAAAAACAACGTAAACCGATACATAACCCTACCTAGGTTGAAACGTAACCATGAAAACAAAATATAACTTTTTTTCCTTTTTCTATGATTTAATAGACACTCTTTATTTCAATCGTAAAAAATATAGTCCTCGCACAGCGGTATTGGAGCTCATTTCTAACATGTCAACTCGGGTGTTGGATATCTGTGCTGGGACAGGCGCAAACAGCCTTATCATTGCAAAGAATAAGCCAGATGCAAGAGTAATCGCTCTTGATCTGTCCTCAAATATGCTCAAAATTGCTAATAAGAAATATCGAAAAGCTCGGGTTGAAAATATCGAAACCTTGATTGCAGATGCCTGCAATACAAGTCTTCCGGATAATTCATTTGATGTAGTGCTAATTGCGCTAGTTCTGCATGAGATTGAAAAAGATATGCAAAAAGCGATTCTCACTGAAGCAAAACGAGTATTGAGTGATAATGGGCAGATTATTGTTGTTGAATGGGAACAGCCAAAAGGGCGTTTTCAACGAGTAATGTTTTCACTTATTAAAATGTTAGAGCCAAGAGGGTTCAAAAATTTTTTACATACAGATTTGAGTGCATATTTTCATACGTTTGGTTTAAGTGTTCTTGAAAAACATAGTTGTGATTATACCCAAGTTTTTGTGTTATCAAAAAAATAGGGCTAATTTATACGCTTTAAGGAGTTGTGTTTGGTACATTCCTGCGAGTATGAAAATGTTTTTCAAGACGTTAACTATTCGGTGATGTATTGATAAGGGTTGTCACTGGAACATTCTTTTATTGGGTAAACGTCGAATAGCAACAAAATATTAATAAGAAATGCGGTCCATTACGAAAAAGGTTTACTATGAAAAAAACTATACCGTTAGTTGCCCGTTTCCTATTTACCTTAGTGATGTTAATTGCCGTTATGGGTGTTGTTTTTAACTTCTATACGAATTCAGACATACCGCATTTGGCCATCATAGGCGTAGTCCTCCTTGAGGTAATAATGGTTTGTATAGGCGTATTTCTTACTGTTAAGCATAACAAAGCATAACACATAGCAAATTAATCTTAAATTATTCTTTTTTTGTGAATAGATAGTTGCGTTTTTCCATAACACTAAAAACATCATAGAAAGCTCATTAGAGATAAACAACATACGCCTTTTAGTGTTAAATATGAAATCTCAAGTCTAAACCAAGATTTTAAGGAAGGCTCCAGACGCAAACAGGTCAACCCACCCCTTGCACCAGATATAAATAAAGTTGGGTTACTATTTTTGTTGATTTTTTATTTTTGTTCTTTCTTCGTCCCAGAGTCTGAAAACTTGGTCGGCTATTTGTGATCTTGTTTTAAAGATTTCACTTGTATCGGTTGTGTAAAAGTAGACTGTGTAAACTCTTTCAACGGCTGTTGAGCGTGTTAGGGTGCAGAAGGGTTTTTTGGGGAAGCGGTTTTTGTAGAGGTTAAAGGTTGTGCCAAAGATTTCTAAGAGTTTGTCTGAGGGAACTAGGTGGTCAAAGCCTATTTCAAATGTGTAGCAGTAAATGTTGCCGTTTGGGGTAATTTCATAGAGATAGTTTGTTATGTCGCGTTCTAGAATTTGTAAATTGCTTATTGCAACAGTGTTATTGCCGACGGTTCGTACTTTGGCATAGTTTAAAGTGACTTCTTGGGCTATGCCTTCAACTGTTCCAATTCTAACATAATCCCCCACTTTGAATGGTCGAGCCGTTAAAAGATAGAGTCCTGCAATAAAGTTGCCTATGGTTTTTTGAGATGCAAATCCTAATGCTGCACCACTTACGGCCGAGAAAGATATAAGAAGTTCAGAAGGTAAGCCGCCAACTCTACTTACTGCGACTAATGCGCCAACTAGAATTAGGATTCTAAAAGTTAACACTAACTTGTTTGCAGTATTTGGGTCCAGTTTTGCTCTTTTAGAGAATCTAGATAAATATACTGTTATGCAACGCTCTACAACAACTGCTACAACCACAATTAATAGCAGTGAAATAATTTGCATAGGCACCCCAAAAAAAGCATTTGTTTGACTTGGAGGTAATGTAGGCTCAACGGTAGACATGATAACGATCTCACAGTATTCTGCCAAAACATACACTATAACCTTTCTATAACCCAAAAACACTTCCACACGGTAACTGGAAAGATTAAAAAATGTTTCAAGGGATGAATCGTGTTAACTTGTATGGGTTGTTTGTAGGGTCAAATATAAGTAATGTTTTGTGTTTTGGGATCTTTGGTTAATTGGTTATGAATATCTATCGTGGGCTTTTGTCCGGTTGGGAAGGCCGGAACCCACGATAGAC
This sequence comes from Candidatus Bathycorpusculum sp., assembly GCA_009781395.1. GTDB lineage: Archaea > Thermoproteota > Bathyarchaeia > Bathyarchaeales > Bathycorpusculaceae > Bathycorpusculum. Next base: position 30,684 of record WQYG01000011.1, read on the forward strand.
TCAGCTTCTCCACGGCTATCTATGATAGACTTCGTCCGAGTCATGGGTGGAAGGAACTCGGGTTTATCTATTCATTAGTCAATAATCAACTACACATATAAACCTTAGTTCAAGTTAAGTTAAAGTTAGGTTGATAATTTTTTGTTGAAACGTAAAGAAGTATGGAGAAAAAAGGTTTGCGCGAATTTAATATGCAGTTATGGATAACAGTAAGTTCCATTCATAGATACGCCAAATTGCTGATACAGTTCTTCACTGACATGTTCGGGATTTATATCTGAGAAGAGGTCAGGTTGAAGCCATTTAGCCCAATATAGATACCCAATTATTGAACGTAGTCCGTTTCGGGAGCTAAAATCACAGATGTAGACATGCCCATTTTTTACTGCATCAACATTTTTAAGTGCTGGACGACCAAGAACATCATTTCGGGCAGCAATAAAATCTTTGACATCATGAGTTGGGCTAGAAATTATCTCAATAATTACTGAAGGGTTTGTCTCGACCACAATTTCACGGCTTAATACAGGGTTGTAGGTTGTGCTGTTTTCTGCAATGTTAATTCCGCCTGCTTGATAGACGTCTAAGTAAACCCATGTGCTATAGGGATAGTCATACCAGTCAATGAAGGATAGGGTTTGTTGTTCGCGAGGTAATGTGGCTATGCGGTCTTTAACAAGTTTGTTGTAACCCTGTGCCCAAGTAACAAATGTGTCTACGCGGTCTTTGTTGCCCACTACGGCGGCTAAGTCGTACATTACTGAGCAGGTTACATCTATGCCTGTTGGTGCGTTGTATAATTCTTCAGCAGTCATGTGTAGGGGATTTTGTGGTGGTGGAGTTGCTTGAGAGATGTAAATGGGCATGTTGGCATCTTTGAGTTTTTTGTAGGCTCCGTTCATGTCATAGGTTAGTAGTGAGTCGGCGATTATAAGGTCAGGTTGTAGTTCAAGTATTGTTTCTACATTTAGGGCATAGGCAGCTTCGCCTACGCTTGGCACGTTTAAGAGTTGGGGAGGACATTGAGCATCTGTTCTTCCTATGATGGAGTCTTGTAGATCCATAAGGCATAGGAATTCTGCGAGGTTGCCGTCTAAGACAACAATTCGGTTTATGGGGAGTTGTACGGTGACAGTGTTGCCTACGCCGTCAACAACTGTTACGCTTGATTGGCTAAATAATTTGGGTGCGGATGGAGGTGCGTAGAATTCGTATATGGCATAAGCAGATATGGAGGCAATTAAAGTGATAAGAGCTATGATTATTATAGTTTTTTTAGTCATTTTTCCACCTCCTTTAGAGAAGGTATTTTCTTTTTGAATTCTGTATTTGTTGGGTTAACCAATCATTCTATTTAAATTTGCGCTTAACGTGAGTTAACTATAGGTTGAATAAAAAAAAAGGAGTTAACGGCACAACAACAAAAAATAAATCAACCAAAGATTAACTTAAATTAAGCAAAAGTTTATAATCATAAACTAACCCACACAATACATAAACAACAGGACCAAAAACAGTGCTACAACCCCAACAAACACACCCAACTACAAAAAAAGAAAACAATAACAAACACCACTTTATCTACCCCCAATACCAAAACAACTGCATCTCAAACATACCCGACCTAATAAAAGAAATCCTTAACATAAACAACAATAACCCAAGCCTATACAAACGCACAACAGAAAAAACAGGCCTCGAACAAAACAAAAAAGTAGTACTCATAGTAATAGACGGCCTAGGATACAACCAATTTTTAAACCAACAAAAAAACGACCCCCTCCTAACAAACATAACAAACAAAGGCATAGTACGACCCCTAACAAGCGTCTTCCCCTCACAAACAACCAACGCCCTAACAACCCTAAACACAGGCCTAACACCACAAGAACACGGCCTCTTCGAATACTTTCTCTACCTAAAAAACATCGGAATAATTAACTCTTTAAAATTTGAACGCGTCAAACAAAAAACAAAAAGAACCCTCACAGACGAAGGCATAAACCCAAACAGTCTCCTACTAAAAGGAAAAACAATCCATAACACATTAAACGAAAACGACATTAAAACCTTTACACACACAAACATCGCCAACGCCTTTTGTCCATGCTCAAAAATACTGTTCCAAGGAAGCAACATAAAACCAGCACAGACCGCCTCAGACCTAATTGCAGGACTACGAAAAAACTTGGAAGAAAACAAAGACAAAACAGCATACTTTTTTGTACACATAGACACCCCCGATGCCATCGCCCACAAATACGGCCCCAACAGCCCTCAATACTACACTGAATTATCAAACATAACGTATTTGTTAAACAACGAATTAGTACAAAAATTAGACCCAAAAACAGCCAAAGACACTCTGCTCCTACTAACTGCCGACCACGGCGGCGTTGACGTAGACATAGAAAAAACAGTTTTTCTCCTAAAAACAGCATTACACATGCAAACTGGAATAAACCAAGAACCAATTACGCCAATAGGAAGCTATAGAGAAATTTTTCTACACATAGAAGAAACAAAACTCGCTGAAACAAAACAATGGCTACACAAAAAAATTGGCGACAAAGCTCAAATAATTGAAACAGCAGAAGCCACCAAAGAAGGCCTATTTGGCATAGACCAAGTCAGTGAGGGCTTTTTTGAAAGAGCGGGAAATTTGTTAATTTTACCATATGGCAACCAAACAATATGGTTTAAAGACTCAAGTGAGAGAGAAATTAACTATTTAGGGCAACATGGAGGGTTAAGTAGACAAGAAATGCTTGTGCCGTTTGCAGTTGCGAATCTTAGAAATTTAAAAGAGAGAACAAACAAAGATACTGACAGATGAGAAACTTGAGCAGCAGTCAAACAATCACGTTGCCAGATGGTCGCAGTCTTGGATATGCCACCATTGGCAGAGGTGAGCCTGTGATGTATTTTCACGGTACTGCTAGCAGTCGTCTTGAAGTGTACCTTTTAAAACATTTGGCCATGAAAGAAAAAATACAGCTCATTGCAATTGACCGTCCAGGATATGGACTTTCCACCTATAAACCACGTAAAAACATACAGGATCTAAATAACGACCTCAACTATTTAGCCAACCATTTAGGCATCGAAAAGTTTAGCGTTTTAGGTTGGTCAGGAGGCGGAGTTTTCGCACTTGCTTATATGACCTGTTGTCCTCAACGGGTAATCTGTGGTGTAATTGCAGGAACACCCGATTTACCCTTTGAGGCTTCAACCGCACACAACAACATACCACTTGCCAAATATGTAATGAAACTTCCATTTCTAGGCACAATAGCCATGCACAATATGCGACGACAAGTACTCAAAGCAGACAGCCCAGAAGCTTTTCTGCACTCCAACCAAGGCCGACAAACACTACACACATGCTCAAGACACGACTTGACATTTTTCTCTAACCCCACCTGGATGGGCTTAATGCATCAATCAATGACAGAAGCCTTCCGCCAAAACAACAGCATCAAGGTCATACTTGAAGAACACAAACTTTTCCTAAAACCATGGAACCTCCCATTCAAAAATATAAGCAACAAATTATGGATTTGGCAAGGAACAGAAGATAAAACCTGTCCCATAAAAAACGCTTATAGCATAGCCCACAAAATCAAAGAATCTAACTTGGAAATTTTCCCCCAACAAGGTCATTGTGTCATATTTGATAACACAGAAAAACTTGCAGAACGACTGAAAAACGTTTAAAACCGTAACTCTGCATTTTTACCCCCATAAAAACTAAATAACACCCAATACTGCCTCCGTTTGAACATTAGAACACAAATCTTAAATATAGTTACCCCCATAATTACCCCCATGAAAAACGTG
>WQYG01000012.1 GCA_009781395.1 Candidatus Bathycorpusculum sp.
GAGGTCATGTTGCCTCAAAAAAACGTTCGGTGTTTCTTCCAACCATCCATAGTTAAAAGTAATAGGGCAAAAAGGCTCTTTCCATTGCACTTCAATGAAAACTCATTTTATAAAATTTGTTTGAGTTCGGCGTTTTCTTTGACAAGTAAGTTTAGAATGGTATTAAATTGGGTTAATAGATCGTTGATGCGTATATTCAGCAGAGCAAGGGCTTCTTGAACTTGCAAAGACATATTAGGTTTAAGCTGTGCTGTTTGTGTGGGTTCAGGCGTTATTTTTTCATTCATTCTGTTTTCATCTCATTTAAATAAAAAAGTGTGTTGTGGATTATTGGGTTTTGGATATTGCTATCCAGTTTACTGTAATGTTACCAATTTGTTCTTGTATAGTACATAGGTTGTTGTTTGAAGACATTGGACCAGTGTATACAAGGTTTTCATTTGTATAGTCACCCGAATTGGCTTGTATCATTGAACCACCTGCATGTACGGGATTACCGTTGCCATCACGCAGACATATAGCACGAACATGCGAAGGCACAGAACTGCCAATTGGAGTTGATGTTTCCCCATTACCCGTATTAGCATACCAATCACTAAACTGGTGATCATGACCTGCATTTGAAAAGGTATATTTGTTTTCAGTATTAGTTTGAGTTACATTATGGTTATGCTTGTGGTTTATTTTTGGGGTTGGTTTTGTTTTATTAGGTGGCCTTCTTTGTCTATTTCGTTGGCGCGGATGCGTGTTGTGGATATGGGGGTTTTGTTTTCTGCGGGGACTAGGTTGATTTTTACTATGTGTAGGGGGGGTAGGTTGGTTTGGAGGCGTTTTTTGTTGATGGTTTCTGCGGTTTTTATGGTTTCTTGGCTTACTATTAGGGCGTCTAGGTTGGTTGTTTGGTTTAGGGTTAGGCCGTAGGGGGTGTGGAGGGGGGAGATTTCGAATCGGTTTTTGAATTCAGGGGTTTTTAGAAAGTTTGTCAAGTCGGTTAGTCGTTCGTTGTAGGGGGCGACTTTGTGGGTTTTTTGTAGTTGTAGGACGAATTCGTCGCTGGTTAATCCAATATATACATAGTTGCCTACTTCGAAGGCTTTGTTTAGTAGGGTTTTGTGACCTTTGTGTAGTTTGTCAAAGGTTCCGCCGACTGCGACATTTTTAAAGGGTTGCTTTATCATCATTTTTACCATTATCGTTGTCGTTGTTATTGTTGTTTTTGTTGTTGGTTAGTCTGGCTCCTTGGGGGTCTATTTTGCAGCATAGTACTTGGTTTTTTGGTAGGATTTGTTTGAAGGCTTCTGTTACTTTTGGGGCGTTTTCTTTTAGGACTATTGCGTGGACGGCTTCGCCTATCATGTTTTGTGTAGCGCCAATAGCTCCTGCGTTGATAGCTAATTGTACAAGTTTGTGTACTTGTTTAGTGGCAAAGCCGGTTTTTTGGGCAAATAGCCAGCAGCATTCTAAAAAATTTTCTACACTGGGTTTTTCTAAAATTTTTGTTAGTGTTTGTCTGCCATAGTGGTTAATTTGGTCATTATTGTTTTTGGAGGAGGAGGGGGATAGGCAGGTTTTAGGAAGGTTGGAGTTGTAAAAGCCGGCTACTAGGACGTAGTTGGGGTTGAGGGGTATGCGGTCAATTTTACATATGCCGGGTGCGCCGGGTTTGGTTACAAGGATTAGTCCGCCTCCAACAGATAAAGAGCTAACTGTGCCTAGGCCTGTTTGAGATTGGATTTCAGCTAGATGTGCAATTTGGCCGATTTGGTTGTAGGTTAAAGGTAGATTTAAGACTTCTTTTAGGGCTAAGCCTGTTGTTAAAGCTCCTCCGGCGCTAGTTCCAAAGCCCATGCTTATAGGTATGTCAATTTGATGTTCCACTAGTACTGTAAATTTTTGGGAGGTTTGGTTAAGGATTGTTTGGGTTACATTTTGGGTAACTTTAGCTTCAGGGGCAATTTTGTTGTTTATGGTAATTTGAATGCTGTTTTCTAGAGCAGGTTTAATGCTGACTTTGGTGTGAACGCCATGTTGAAGGCCAAAACCGCCGCCTGTGGCGCCTACATGTTGTAGGTTAGTGATAGGAGTTCCGTTTGGGTTAGTTTGGAAAATTTCAAAAAAGCTAGATATGGCGCCGGGTGCGAATGCTTTAGCGGTTTTTTTGGTCAACGGTTTCGCCTTTTTTTAGGGGTTTATTTTGGTGTTGTAGTGTTGGGAAAGCGTTTTGGATAGCTTTAATTATAGGGGGTCCGGCTATCAAAAGGAAGGGGATTTCAGTGGCTATAGTCCAGACAAATATGGGTAAAATAAAAATGGCTGTTAGAGGGTTGCCGCCGTCGATTGATATGATTGATAAGAATAAGGGGCTTACAAGCCATACGGTTACGGAAAGCAAAAAACCGCCGGCGATTTGTCCAACTATGGCGCCTATAGCATAACTTCGCCATTCTTTCCAACGTATGGAAACAAGAGTAATAGTGCCTAAGCTTACAAGCACGGTTAATATGAAAGCAATTAAAAATATTCTAGTTGATAGGCCGCCAGTCCAAATAGACATGGCAGTTATAGCAGAGGGGTTAGAGAGTAAGGCTATCAAAGAAATGGATAGGCCTATGGTTGCTAAAGATACGCAGGTTAGGGCTTGTTTTAAACTAATGTTTTTAGTGTATAGGTAGCCTATTAGGAAGAATAAAACAAAATTTGCCGGAACGCCTGCTGTTAAGCTTAAGGCGGGGTTTCCGTGTACAAATATGTCGCGTATGAATATGCCTATTGCGCCGCTTATGCCGCCAACCCATGGACCGTAGAGGGCTGCAAAAACTGCAGGTATGATTACGGCGGGAAGAAAGCCTATGCCGTAAAAACTTATAAAACCGGTTAGGTATCCGGCTATGGCGTAGAGAGCAGAGCAAATGCTTATTACAGCAAGATCTTGGGTTGAAAGTTTGATTTTCAATCTTTGTTATTCCTTAAACTTGAGTTTAACTTTTAAAAGATGTAAACCAAATAAGTATTTCGTTTATAATGTTTAAACATGTTTAAACATAACAAGCAGAAAACAAACACCAAAACACACAACAACCAACCAACCAACAACCCGCCTACAACAAAAACACAACACACAATTGTCACATAAAAAATACAACACACTTTAAAACAACCAACAATTGACAGTTAATACAAAACAGAACACACCACCACAATAAGAAATAGCTAACCAGATTTAACGCACCCAACAACTAAATAAAAAACACTAACCTCTTGATTGTATTCCCACTAGCATCCATCAAACAACAACAGAATTACCCTTTAAAAACAAAAAAAGCAAAAAAAATAAAAATAAGCAACTAGCACTATGAAACGGTTACTTTTTATGACGTTTTATGCGATCCTGACGTTGAGTCTTCTTACGCCAATCCTTCTTACGTTGAGTCTGCATAGTAAAACGTTCCTGCCTAGGCACGTCAAGCTTACGGAAGGGAGACACTTCACGATAAAAAGTCTCATAACTCATTTTATTATCCTTTAAATCCAAAATAAACTGATTTAACTCCTCTTTTGTCTCACTATCACTAGTTCTATCAAAAGCTTCAACATACACAGAATACGCTGCATGGAACTGAAAATTTTCGGGATCATCAATTTCAAGTTTTTCAGGGGTTTGTGAATTTTTCTCGTAAGGTTGTTCAGTCATTCTATTTTCCCAAGTATTTACAATCAACATGTTACCTTACACCCTTTTATAAGTGTGCCTACAAAAAACAAAAACCCACAAACCAAACCCCATTAAACCAAAACAAACACAAAAACACAAACAACCCCACCCACCCCAACAAAAACACAAAACAAAAACACAAACTCATAAAAAATAACGCCCTAAAGAATAATAGTAAAACAAAAAAACCTATGAAAATACAAAACACCCTTTCTCTAAAAACAACAAACTTTACCATTGACAACAAACAAAAAACATAAACCAACACAACTGGAAGATAAATGTAATTTCTAAACAGACTACCGTTTAACACATTGCCTTAAAACAGCATCAAAACGATTTGTATCACCATAATCACAGTTTTTACAATCATTTCCACTATCTTGACCAAAAGGACAACCTTTTAAATCAGCCATAACATTTTTCACCAAACACCTACAAGACAACCATTATATAAAAATTACCCCATTTCACAACAAGATTTACCCAAATCAGAACATTTTAACTCAAACGTTCAAATTTTTAAAGCAAAAAACACAACAAACAACATAACAAACTAGACACAAAAACATAATTGAACAGGATAGTCCAGAAGAGATTCGAACTCTTGTCAAGGGCTCCAGAGGCCCCTATGCTTGACCACTACACCACTGGACTTTATGTTAGTATTACGTAGTTGAAATCCTGCATTATAACTTTACCGTTCTAGTTAAACACCAAACAAGCTAAAACTCAGCAACATAATCATCAAACACATACACTGCTAAACGGGGTTTTTGATATTTGTGTGGGTAACTGTAGAGAATATTTATGTGAAGGCTATGTCGGTTTGTAGGAATTATTTGGGGATAGACCTTATTTTGCTGGCAGACGGGAGAGCAATAACTTGTAGAAAACTGTCAATTAAGAGAGTGTTTGAAAATAATTTTATATTTATGAGAATTTACAATAATTAGATAGTTTTCATTAATAATTTCATCGCGTAACTTTTTTTGTAGGGTTTATTTCCAATCATCTCAAGTTTTAGAGTGTTACAATAGCTAATTGTTCAATTTGAAAGCTGGATTATCTGTTGAATCTATTATTTTTCAAGGGTTATTCAACAGTTCTTTATGGCGGAGAATTTTGTTACTCATATAAAAGCAGGTTATTTTATCGTATGTTTGAACAGTATCAAATTTTTGCTCAAGTCTTGAGTTTTTGAAGATAGTTTGTAGTAAAATTTAAAGAATGTTTTTATTTAAATGATGGTAATGGTTTGGTTAAAGGTGAAAATTTGCATGGGTAAAGGTTCAGGTTACGGAAAAGTGATTTTGTTTGGTGAGCATTTTGTGGTTCATGGCGTGGCTGGAATAGTTTCGGCTATTGATTCGTCAACAGATGCTATAGTGTCAAAAGGTGAAAGTGGTCTTGTTGTTAAAGATGATCGTAAAACTGCGAAGGGTTATAGTGAGGAGAAGCGGCTTCAGCAGATAGAGTCTATTGAGCGTATGTTGAAGGCTATGGATCTTGATCCTAAATTGCCTTTGGATATTTGGATAGGTGGGAGTCTTCCGGGGTTTAGTGGTTTAGGGGCTTCGGCGGCTAGTAGTGTTGCTATTGCGCGGGCGATTAATGAAGAGTTTGGTTTGAATCTGTCTAATGAGAAAATTAATCAGGTTGCTTATGAAGCAGAAATTGCGTATGCGGGTAATCCAAGTGGTATTGATAATACTGCGGCAACATATGGCGGTTTGATGTGGTTTAAAAAGGATTCCACAGGTGGACCTGATCTTGTTGAGCGTTTAAAAATTCAGATGCCTATTGAAATTGTAATTTGTAGTACAGGCAAAGTTGCTAATACTAAAGCTATGGTTGAAGGGGTTGCTGAACGTAAAAAGGCTAATCCGGCCAAGTATGAGCCTTTGTTTAGTCAAGCCGGAGATCTAACTGTTGCAGGGCGTAGTGCACTTGAAGCAGGCAAGTTGGAAAAGGTTGGTGAGCTTATGAATGAAAATCATAGGATTTTACAGGAGATTGGGGTTTCTAGTGTAGAGCTTGATTATCTTGTTGATGTAGCTCGTAAGCAAGGGGCTATAGGAGCTAAACTTACAGGTGGTGGAGGGGGAGGTTGTATGGTTGCATTAACTCCTGGCAAAGATTTGCAAGAAAAAGTTGCCAATGCTTTTAGAGCTGAAGGGCTTGAGGTTTTAGCTACAAAAATCGGGGTTATAGCCCGTTAAACATTTTTTTTCTTTTTAACGTGTTAATGTTTTATTTTTGGTTAGTATTTGTTTGGTTTGGATTTGTGTTTTTTAAAAGTTGAAAGTGGTAGGGTTTTCCAAAAGCTATAAACGGGAACTGCTGTTTATTTTTATTTTTAGGCGAAAGAATTTGGATTTAAGAAGTTTCATTGAGTCACTTAAGAAAAGTGGCGAGTTAACAAATATTACAGAGTCAGTTTCCGTGGAGTATGAGTTGGCAGGTATAATTAATGCGTTAGGGGAAAAACCTGTTTTTTTTGAGAATGTTAAAGAAGCGGCTGTTCCGGTTGTTGCAGGGTTGGTTTCGTCTAAAGAGCTTATTTGTCGTTCACTTGGTATAACCAAAGAGCAATTGTTGCCAAAGCTTTCCTTAGCTATTGATAAACCCATTGAACCAAACTTGGTAGAGGAAGCGGTTTGTCAAGAAGTTGTATACGTAAATGATGATGTTGATTTAACAAAGTTGCCAATTATGCGGTATACGGATAAGGATGGGGGGAAATATGTTGCTTCAGCGGTTTCTATAATTAAAGATCCTCAAACAGGTCAGCGGAACATGTGTTTTCATCGGCTTTTGCTTAAAGATAAAAATCATTTTGTTGCCCGTATAGTTGAAAATCGTGGAACAGATAGTGCGTTAAAGAAAGCTGGAGGAGAGTTAGATATTGCTATATGTGTGGGTAATTCTACGGCTGTTCTTCTTGCAGCGGCTACTTCGCTTCCAACAGGTGTTGATGAGTTAGGTATGGCTAATGCTCTTGAAAAAACAGATCTAGTTAAATGTAAAACGGTGGATCTTGAAGTTCCGGCTGAGTCTGAATTTGTGTTTGAAGGCAAAATTATTAATGAGAAAGCCACTGAGGGGCCTTTTCTTGATTTAACAGGTGTAGTTGACCGTATACGTCAGCAACCGGTAATTGAAATTAAATGTGTGACTCATCGTAAAAATCCAATTTATCAAACTATTTTAGCGGGTAAAAATGAGCACAAGTTTTTGATGGGTATGCCTAAGGAGCCTACAATTTACAATGAAGTAAATAAGGTGTGTCAATGTAAGGATGTTTACATCACGCCGGGAGGTTGTAGTTGGTTGCATGCGGTGGTGCAAATTCGTAAGACTCATGCAGATGATGGTAGGAAAGCTATTTTGGCTGCGTTTGAAGGGCATAAATCTTTGAAACATATAGTTGTTGTAGAGGAGGACATTAACATTTATGACCCTCATGATGTTGAGTGGGCAATTTCAACACGGTTTCAAGCGGATAGAAATCTAGTTGTGTTGTCAAATCAGCCGGGATCTAGTCTTGATCCTTCAGGTGATCTCTCAGAGGGTAAAAAGGCTACAACTGCCAAAGCAGGACTAGATGCAACAACCCCAATTGTGACCACCGGAAAAGGTTTCAAAAAAGAAGACTATATCAAAGTGGATCTAAACAAATATTGTAAATAAATAAGGATGATGAAGGCGAGGAGTAATAGTAGTATGGAGTTAACTAAGCAAGAACAGGCAATGTTAGACGGTAAGGAAGGCTATGCTGTACGTAAAAGCATGGAAATCCTAGTTGCTTTAGGTGAAATTTTTGATGCAAAAAACTTGATTGATGTGGGTAGTGTTCAAGTTGCGGGGGTTTCGTATCATAATTTGGGTGATGCGGGTTTAGAGTTTTTGGATTCTCTTGCAAAGGATGGTAAAGTTAGGGTTTTAACTACGCTTAATCCGGCAGGTATGGATCTTGAGAATTGGCAGCAATTGGGCATAACTGCAGAGTTTGCGGAAAAGCAGAATCTGGTTATTGATGCTTTTCAACGTATGGGCATACTGGTTAGTTGTACTTGTACGCCGTATCTTATTGGGAATCTTCCTTTGTATGGGGAGCATATTGCGTGGTCTGAGAGCAGTGCTGTAACGTTTGCTAACTCTGTTTTAGGGGCACGTACAAACCGGGAAGGGGGGCCGTCAGCTTTAGCAGCTGCATTTGTAGGTAAAACGCCTTGTTATGGTTTGCATCTTGATGAAAACCGTGTGCCGGAGGTGCATGTTCAAGTTGAAACAGAACTCTCCAAACTGTCAGATTGGGGAGCGTTAGGTTATGCTGTGGGTAAGAAAGCTGAAAATCAGATTCCATACTTAACAGGTATCAAAACAGCTCAACTTGATGAACTGAAAAGTTTTTGTGCTTCAACAGTTACTTATGGCACTAAACCCTTATTTTACATAAAAGGCATAACGCCCGGTGCAGATAAGCAAGTTCAACCTAAAGAGACTGTTACAATTAAAGCAGAGGACATAAAAAACGCGTATGATAGCATTAATGATAATGTTGAAGAAATTGATTTTGTATGTGTTGGTTGTCCTCATTGTTCAATTAAAGAAATTCAAGAAATCGCAGATTTAATTGAGGGTAAAAAGGTTAAAGGGGACGTAGAGTTGTGGGTGGCAACTTCTCGAACAGTTAAGCATCTGGCAGATAAACGGGGTTACACAGCAATTATTGAGGCTGCGGGAGGTAAATTTGCATGTGACACCTGTATGGCAGTTGCACCTCTAAAAGGCAGATTCAAAGCTTTAGCAACTACCTCAGCTAAGGGTTGTTTTTATTCAAGACATAATCTTATGAAAACTAAAATGGGCAGCATGAAAGAATGTATTAAAGCAGCGGTGAGTGGAAAATGGAACAGCAATTAAAAGGAAGAATAATTTATAAAGGAAAAGCCGAAGGCGAAGCTCTAGTTACCAATATGCCTATAAGCTTCTTTGGCGGCGTAGACCCCAACACAGGTATAGTACTTGAAAAAGGCCACGAACTAGAAGGCCTAAGCGTCAAAAATAAAATTTTAGTATTCCCTCAAGGCAAAGGCAGCACTGTAGGCAGCTACACCCTATACCGTATGAAGAAAAACAACACAGCCCCCCTAGGCATGATAAACAAGGAAACCGAAACCATCGTCGCAGTCGGCGCCATCATAAGCGAAATCCCCTTCATAGACAAAATAGACACCACAAAAATCAAAACAGGCAACAAAATCACCATAGAAAACGAAAACATACACATAATAACACACTAACCACCCTCCTCCTCTTCAACCCCACATATACCACACCACAAACAAACAAATCCTTACAAACTAAAACCCTCAAAAAAAATACATAGCCACATCAGAGTTTAACCTCCATAACGACATAAACACTGTTTGTTTGAAACCATTTTTCAATTAACACCCATAATAACACGTTCATTAATAGAGTAACCTTGTTTCTTTGAACTCTTAAAAACAGGACATAAACAAATTACACCTACAACACCCTTACAAACATTGAAAATTAAAAAACCATATTTTTCAACCCCACCACAATCACCTCAACTCCAGATATAGATACAAAATTCCGCAGTGTTTTGCACATATAGTTTTTTACTGCACAGGTGTGCGTCAATTTTTCATGCGCTGATTTTATGTATGTGCAAATTATGTGCCACACACGAAAACAGCTAAAAGTATTAAAAAAATATCTCGACATATTTTTTATAACATACAGTTTTACGTAAATAACTGGATTAACTTTTTAAAAAATAAATTTTATTAAAGGTTTTAATTCAGGATGTTGTATGTGTCAAAAAGTTGTAGAGTTTAAGAGGGAATAGGCGCGCTAACAAGACAAGTCTTACGATTATCTTGCAGCAGTATTCATTAAAACCTCACATTTATCGCTGAGGCACTACCACCCTAAAAAGATGATTGTTTGCTACAACAAATAATTGTTGTCCTTATTACCAACGCGTAATGTAAAAAGCTTATACGTTGCATACCCCTCTGCAACAAACGGTTCAGACTTGCAAATTGCTTCGGCCTCTTCATAACTTTCAGCGTTAAAAACGATCATACCTGCTACGCCGGGATACCCTTTAGTTGCCCCACAGAGAACTAGTTGTCCTGCAACATCCAATTTTTTTATATACTCTACGTGCTTTATAACCATCGCTTTGTTAATTTTGTTGTACGATTTGCCTCTTTCAATTAACATGACATAAGTCAACTTTTCCATATCAGTACCTGCCGAATTAGTAACTTTGTACAACAGAGTAAATATTGCTTTTACAGGTGTCAAAGTTAAGAAATGAGTAAAACTTTTCAGCTAACTCATTTTTATCGTTTTGTGACAATTCCAAAAAAGCATTAAGAGTATCCATTGTTTCAAACGTTACAGAATCTGCCCATGTATCACCTTCAACAAGTAGTTGAAATGAAACATAGCCCTTTTGTTTTGAAACATACTCTTTGACTAGTTTTTCTATTGCAAGTAAAAAGTCTGGAACCGATACACCGTCATTTAGCTTGTAGGTGTTGGAAAAAACGGCATTAGACATAACTGAGATCTCCGTTCCACCGTTTAGGTTTATGACACACTTTTTCAAGTACACCATCCCGAATAATACTGCAACAGTATAACACATTATAAAAGTTTTTCATGGTGTTGTTGCGCTGATTTTTGGTTTTACTCACTTTATTTTACCTTATTTTTTTGCGATTACCGTTTTTATCAAAATTTTTTCTTAAGGCCTTTTCAGTGGGAATAATTGACCCTATGAGAAAAAATGTTTGAATTACTACAAGTATACATCCGAAAGTACTCACATCAGGGGCTTCTTTTCCTACTACAAAAAACATGGCACTTACCGATAGAGGAAACATAATTAGTCCAATGGTTTGCCAGAGTTTTCCGCAATAATTATGGGCAAATTTCCATGTATCCTTGTTTTTCATAGACATGTTGGTGCGATACCCAAATATGACGTTAATTTTAGCAGGAGCTTTTTTAACAAAAAAGCTACCAAACCCAATCATCATTAAAGGGATAAATAACGACACAAATAACATAAAAATCCAAAAAGCCATAGAAGAAACAACTCTTGTTTACTCGTCTATAACATAACCTCTATCCATTGCAACAGTCAATTCATTAAATAACGTCATAGTTTTTTCACCGCTACTAAAACTTAGGTAAACATCTTTCCCGTTACCGCGTTCAACTCGTATTGTAGGCGAAGAGTTTAAACGAACAAACAACAAAGTCTCTCCAAGCGTGTCTGATTTAAAATGCCCCTGCAAAACGCCAAATACGTCAGCCCCATTAACCCTTCTACCAACATCCAGCCCACCCATACTACTCTCTATAAGACATATATCAGTTATATCTGAGAAATCAATTGTTAACCCATACATAGCTTTAATTTGCACACTACTATCAAAAACCGTTACCTCAGGCTCACTCACACTATAAACCAACGCCACACCAACTACAACAAGCACCACCACCGCAACAATAATACCAACAATACCCACTTTAGTACTTGCACCATTAACTGAAAAACGCTTCACACTAACAACTCCATCAAGATAATGTAAACATAAAATAAAGTTATAAAATTTTCGTACGTGTTTAGCTTACTGAAAAAGTCATGGATAATAGTAGCAAATTTCGCGCCAATACCTGTAATCACTACATAGCACTAAATACACACTAATAAAGATAGAAAAAATACGGCCACGCATGTTTTTAAGCTTGACATACCATTTTCCCCTCAAAATATAATTAACTATAAAAAAATAAAGTTTTTCTTTTTTATCATGGTTTTTCCTTTCCATACTCGGGGGTTTTGGTTGTTATTTAAAGTGTATTGCGTTTGTTCTATAGTTTGTCAATAGAAATAAGTGGTGGCGGGTTGGTGAGCGTGATTGTCTTTTGTAGACAAATTTTTTGTAACAAGAGATGCCGGTTGAGTAATAGTGTCTCCAATCGATATAATTTTACTATCAACATTAGGCATATCGACAATTCGTACAGTTATAGGCTCCGCTTGATTAACAGTTGGGTTTAGGGGTTAGTAACTCACGTTAAACGTTTGAGGTTTTTTATGGTTTTTAGTCAATAAATAAACTAAAAGTTATTTCAAAACATTTAGGTTAAATTTTATGTGTGTGTTGTGTTTCTGTGTCATGATGATGGTTCATCTATCTATCTAGATGTTGGTTTTATCTGCTGTGGAGAGGTTTTTGTTGGAAATTGGGTTTTTAATGTTAGAGTTGTTTGTTGGTGAAGTCTAGTTTAATAGTTTAAGTAGTGTAAAATTAATTAAGTATATTGATTTAGTTTAGGCGGTAATGATTACAATGAATGATGCACGACCTATTATATTGAAACTTGGGGGTTCAGCCATCACTGATAAAGCGGTGGAGGCATGTCCAAGAAATGAGTTAATTAACCGTATGGCTGAAGAAGTTAAACGTGCGGATCTTGACAATTTGATTATAGTTCATGGAGGGGGCAGTTTTGGTCATCCGACAGCTGCAAAGTATGGCATTAAGGAGGGTTTTAAGGAAGGAGATTTAATGCAAAAGTTTGGGTGTGCTGAAACGCATCACATGATGACGGTGCTTAATGGTATTGTTATGGATGCGTTTATTTTGCACGAGATTCCAGCTGTTAGTGTTGCGCCGTTGAATTGTATGGTAACGGATAATGGTAAAATTAGGACGTTTGATGAGTCGGCTTTTAAGGCTATGGGTAAATTGATTTTTACGCCGGTAATGTATGGTGATGCGGTTATGGATGAGAAGCTTGGTTTTACTATTCTTAGTGGGGATCAGCTTGTTACTTATCTTGCGTTGAAGTATAATGCTGAGAGGATTGTTGTTGGGGTTGATACGGATGGTATTTTTGAGGAAGATCCAAAGGTGAATGCTGAAGCTAAGCCGATAAAGCATTTGAATCTTGCAGAGCTTAAAGCGTTGCAGCCTAAGCTTGGAAAAGCTGATGGGGTAGATGTTACAGGTGGTATGGCGGGGAAAATTGCGGAGCTTATCCCAGCTGTTGAGGCAGGTATACCTGTTACGGTTACGGGAGCTACGAAAAACTTGTCTATTTACAGAGCCTTAACAGGTCAAAGTGTATTGGGTACTGTAATAGAGAAGACGTAAAATGGCTGCAGAGAAAACTGAGAGAAGAAAAGCGGAGCATATTCGGATTTGTCTTGAAGAGAAGGCTCAGGCAAAGAAGGTGACGGCAGGGTTTGAGGATGTAAAGTTTGTTCATCGTGCTTTGCCGGAAGTTAATCGAGAGGATATTGACCTTTCAACTTTTTTTTTAAATAAGTCTTTTGCTGCGCCTTTAATTGTGGGGGCTATGACGGGGGGTACGGAGGAGGCTGTTAGGATTAATCAAAATATTGCGGTAGCTGTTGAAAAGCTTGGGTTAGGTATGGGTTTGGGGAGTCAAAGAGCGGCTGTTGAGAATTGTGCTCTTGAGAGGACGTATGCTGTTGCGCGTAAGTTTGCTCCGAATGCTTTTTTGGTTGCTAATATTGGTGGTGTTCAGCTTGTTGAGGGTTATGGAGTAAAAGAGGTTCGTAGGGTTGTTGAAATGATAGATGCTGATGCTGTTGCGATTCATCTTAATGCGTTGCAGGAGGCTGTTCAGCCTGAGGGGCAGACTGTGTTTAGGGGGGTTTTGGCAAAGATTTGTGAGGTTGCAGGTGAGTTAGATAAGCCTGTTATTGTTAAGGAGACTGGTGCAGGTATTTGTGCTGAAGATGCTAAAGCTCTTAGAGAGTCAGGGGTAAAGGCTATTGATGTTGGTGGTGTGGGTGGGACTAGTTTTGCTGCGGTGGAATATTTTCGGGGTGAAGAAAGGTTAGGTGAGGCGTTTTGGGATTGGGGTATTCCAACGGTGGTAAGTGTTGTGGAGGTTTTGCAGTCTGTAGAGTTGCCGGTTATAGCGTCGGGTGGTGTGCGTAGTGGGGCAGATATTGCAAAATCGTTAGCTATGGGGGCGGGTTTGGCAGGTATTATTCAGCCGGTGTTGGAAACAGCTGTTAGGGGTAGCCGAGAGACAGAACAGTTTCTTTTGGGTTTAATTGATGAGTTGAAAAATGTTTTATTTCTTGTTGGCGCAGAAAATGTTTCAGGTTTAGGTAAAGTGCCCCTAGTTATCGGTGGTGAAACTGCGCAGTGGTTAAAAATAAGAGGTTTTAATATAGAGGGTTATGCGCATAGAGGAGGAGTATGTTAAAGGTGGATATTGAGAGATTTATTGAAGAAAAAGCGCCGTTAATTGATATAGCTATTGAGAAATATCTTCCGCGTAAATTTGTTAAGGAGTCAATTCTTTTCCAAGTTACTCCGCCGGCGTATAGTTATAATTTGGAGACTATAGATAGAGCTATAGCAGATCCGATTTGGGATATGCTTGATAGGGGTGGGAAGCGTTGGCGTCCGGCTTTGTTTTTGCTTATTTGTAAGGCGTTGGGTAAAGAAGAAGATGATTACGTAGATTTTGCGGCTATTTCTGAAGTTATTCACAATGGTACGCTTGTTATTGATGATATTGAGGATTCCTCAGAGTTACGGCGTGGGAAGCCTTGTACGTATAAATTGTTTGGATTAGACATTTCGGTTAATGTGGGTAATGCCATGTATTATATGCCTTTGTTGGCTTTGATGACTAAAGAAGTGGATTTACCTGCCAAGGTGCTTTGTGGTGTTTATGAGGTTTATGTGCAGGAAATGATTAATCTTAGTATGGGGCAGGCTATGGATATTGCGTGGCATCGTGGGTTAGCAAATGCGGATAATGTTAGTGAGGAGGATTATCTGCAGATGTGTGCGTATAAAACGGGTACTTTAGCGCGTATGGCAGCAAAGATGGCGGCAGTTTTTACAGGTGTAGACAAAACATTGGTAGATAAGCTTGGTCGATTTGCAGAAAGTATAGGGGTTGCGTTTCAGATGCAGGATGATATTTTAGATTTAACGGGACAAGAGTTTGCTAAAAAGAAGGGTGGGGGTGTGGGTCAAGATATTACGGAGGGTAAACGTACTTTAATGGTTATTTACACGCTTAAAAACGCAACTCAGGTTGATAAAAGGCGTCTTATTGAAATTCTCAACATGCATACCAGTGATCAAACTCTTCGTGATGAAGCAATTGCGCTTATGCAGAAATATCATGCTATAGAACATACGGCTCAGTTGGCAGAGAAAATGGTGGTTGAGAGTTGGAATGAAGTAAACTCTTTGTTGCCTACGTTGGAAGCTAAGGAAAAATTAAAAGCGTTCGCCGAATTCTTGATTAAACGCAATATGTAACAACATTTCAGTGAGCGTAAAAGATTTGGCACTTCAACAAGATAAAGATCTTAGAGAGTTAATACGGAAGGCAGCGTTGCTTAATGCTGTTTCGCATGAGGGTAAAGCGCAGGCAGGCGCCATGGTTGGAAAGGTTCTTGGGGAAAGACAAGACTTGCGGTCATGTGTTAAGGAACTGTCAGGTGTGATTAATGAGATAGTTAATGAGGTTAATAGTTACTCATTATCTGAGCAGAGGGCTATTGTGGAGCAAAATTGGCCTGAAACGCAAAAGAAGGAAAAACCTGAAGAAAAAAAACTTTGTGCTCTGCCTAACGCCGACAAGTTTAAGCAGATAATCACAAGGTTTTCGCCTAATCCGGATTGTGTGTTGCATCTTGGTAGTGCTCGAGCGATTGTGCTTAGTCATGAGTATGCGCGTATATATAATGGAAAGTTTATTCTTCGTTTTGAAGATACGGATCCTAAAATCAAAAAACCGGCCTTAGAATTTTATGAGAGTATTCGCAGAGATTTGAAATGGCTTGGTGTGCAGGTAGATGAGGAATACATTCAAAGTGACAGATTGCCCATTTATTATGAGTATGTAGAAAAACTGATTGGTTTAGATGCGGCTTATGTTTGTGAATGTAAACAAGAAGTGTTCCATAAAATAGCTTTATCAAGACAGGCCTGTCCATGTCGCATTTTGTCGGCTGTAGAGCATTTGGATCGTTGGCAAAAAATGTTAAATGGCATCTATAGGGAAGGGCAAGCGGTTGTGCGGGTAAAAACAGAGCTTGATCATCCTAATCCTGCGGTTCGTGATTGGCCGGCGTTGCGTATTATTGATACCAAAAAATATCCTCATCCGCGGGTAGGTAGCAAATACACTCTTTGGCCACTTTACAATCTGGCGGCAGGTATAGATGACTATTTAATGGGTATGACCCATATTATCCGGGGCAAAGAACATTATACTAACATGATACGACAGAAATACATGTATCAAGCCCTCGGATGGGAATACCCAGAAGCAATACATTATGGCAGACTTAAAATTACAGATGCCTTTTTGAGCAAATCCAAAATTATTGCAGGCATAAAAGAAGGATTATACACAGGCTTTGATGACCCAAGACTTGGCACTTTTGCTGCTCTACGTAAACGCGGAATTACACCCGAAGCTATCAAAAAAATGATAATCGACGTAGGAATAAAGGCTAATGATGTTACATTAAGCTGGGAAAATCTGTACGCACATAATCGCAAAATTTTAGATGCCTCAAGTGATAGATACTTTTTTGTCTCAGAACCCATTGAACTAAAAGTCAAAGAAATAAATAGAGAATTCACTGCAAAACTACCGTTGTATCCTGAAAAACCCGAACGTGGCGTTCGAGAATACACAATCACACCAAACAAAAAAGAAGACGAAAACGGAGCGGGGAAGGATGCAGCAGTTAGTTTTTGGGTTTCTAAAAAAGACGCCATGAACATGGAGCAGGGCAAAATAGTTAGATTCATGGAACTCTTTAACATAGAAATCACAAAAATAGATCAACAACCAACCATAGATGCTGTTGAAGCTAAACTGTTAGCTGTCGAAGCAAAATACGTCAGTGAATCTTATGAGGATGTAAGAAAAATCAAGGCACAAATCATTCACTGGATTCCCAAAGACACCGAAGTGCCCTGCGAAATTGTGTTACAAAACGGTCAAACCATAAATGGATTTGCTGAAAGTGAAAGCAAAAAATTAAAACCAGACATGATTATACAGTTTGAACGGTTTGGGTTTACACGTGTAGATAAAGTGGACCAGAAATTGGTAGCTTACTACACCCATAAATAATAAGGGAGAAAGAAGAGGAGAAGGAGAAGGTAAATGCGAAAATCAAATAACGCAATAATTTGGCCAGTCTATTTTGATGTTTCAAAAAGTAAAAGTGAAGGCAGACGGGTTCCTAAAAACAAGGCAGTTATTAGTCCTAAAATTTTAGAAATCAAAGAGGCCGCTGACAGACTGGGATTACAAAATGACATAAACCCAACAGCTGGTTATCCTAAAACCCCTTGGTTAAAAATGGGCATGCTTACAGTGAAGAAAAATGAACCAAAAGAACAAATCATCCTAAAACTTGCAAGCCAACTTACAAACATAAAACTTCAACACCAAGCAGAACTACAAAAACAAACACATCATAACTATAGAAAATAAATAAAATAGAATAAAATAAAATAGAGTTTGTTTTTTTTATTGTTTTTCTTTTCCGGCGATCAAGACAGCGTTTATAACTCCGTCTGCGCCTGGTCTGCTGGTTACTTTTGCGTGACCAAGGGATGTGTCAATTTCAGCACCTTTGGTAATGACACCTCGACGGTTATAGTCAACGTTTGCGCCGTTTCGAATTACACTTACGATTTCTACTTTTTGAGTTTGACCAGTTCTTTGGTCGGTCACTGAAGCAAAACTTTCTGTTAAGACTTTAATTTTTATGTTACCGCCTAAACCTTGAGTGTTTTTACGTTTGGGTACGCCTATAACTGTTTCAGCAGGATACCCAGCTGCTTCGTACTTCTTTTTTGTACGGTAAACTCTTTTTTTGCCGCCTGTTAGTTTTCTTTTACGTAAACTGCTATGAGTAGACATTATTCTGCATTCCTTTTAATTCGCGTAGTCACTAACGGTTAATTTCCATATAAACATATCCATTTAAGGTTGTCCTCCTTCCTTAGAGACATCGCCAAAAATACGTCTCAGCTCACGCTTCATAGAAGAAGTATCCTGAGTTAACCCAAAATAATCTGCAAAATGATCAGTAGTTTTAAGCGCCAGTGAACGACCTGCACGATCAGACACAATCAACCCCATATCTTTTAACAGTTTTACATGACCATAAGCATGCTGCCCTCGAACCTCAATCACCCGCTTCTGAGTAACAGGCTGCCTAAACGCAATATAAGCTAAAGTTTTAAGCGGACCAGACGAAAGCAAAGGACGATTAACCAGTTTCTTTATAAGCGGAGTAAACTCTGCTTTAACCTGTAAAACATAACGCTCATCTTTTAAAGCCAAAATTTCCAAAGGAGAATTTCTTGCAACATATTCTCGCATAACAATTTCTACATATTTTTTAACTTTCTTTTTAGAACGACTACTAACAACTTGACATAACTCATTTATATCCAAAGGTCGTCCCGCAACATATAAGGCTGCTTCAAGAAGGGCTAAATTGTATTTTAACTTCTCAGCCGCTTGAGCTGCATTATCATCTTTATCTTCATCATCATCCTGATTGACTTGTGGTTGCTGACTACTAACTTGTTTGGTAATGACTGGGGGTTGTGTAGTATCATCTGTTGCTGATTGGTTTATAGGTATTATTTGTTGTTCTGCTTCGGTTTGTTGGCTGGGTGTTGGTTGTTCAGTTGTGTTTGTTAGAGTTTCACTTGATTGATTGTTTGATTTTTCCAACTTTTAGGTTCCCCACTGCAATGTATAATTCTTCGGTTTCTTCATTTTGCCACAAGCTTACTAAACCGTCTTGTGCAAGGAAGAGTAGGTAAATAAACATTCTTAAGGCTTCTATTCGAGTTACGTTTTTAGTTAGTGTTGAGAAGTCAATAATACCTTGGCCTTGTACTTTTTCAATTAATAATGCGTAGAGTTGGTCAACTTGAGTTTCCAGTTCAGCCATAAATCTGTCGAATTGGGGGAGTAGATCTGAAACTGCCGGTAAAACGGGTGTTTGAACTACCATTCGATCTAATCTGGAGAGTTTTTCGCCTTTTAGAACTTCGTCTAAGACTCCAAGTAGGTGTTGTATAGTTGTTGAGGTTAATTCGTGGCGAAGGGGTAGGAATAGAGGGGGGGGAATGAAGTCGGGGGGGAGTTTTTGTGCTGCAGGTGGAGGGGGGTCGTTTAGGGTTAGGAGGAGTTTGGATTTCATGAGATAAATTAGTGCTGAGGAGTCTAGGGCTACGCCTGAAG
Source organism: Candidatus Bathycorpusculum sp. (assembly GCA_009781395.1). GTDB lineage: Archaea > Thermoproteota > Bathyarchaeia > Bathyarchaeales > Bathycorpusculaceae > Bathycorpusculum. Next base: position 19,070 of record WQYG01000012.1, read on the forward strand.
CGCGGAAGTCTACTTTGCCTGTGTGGTCCATTTCTGTGAGAAAGGAGCGTAGGAGGTATGCGATGTTTATGCTCCAGGGGGTTCCTAGTTTTTCGAGTTTACTTAGTTCAAAGAGAATGTTCCATGGGGGACGTAGGTAGAAGGGTCTGCGGGAGGGTGTTGTTTGGGTGGAGGAAGAGGTTTTTGTTGGGGTGGAAGAGGCGGCGGAGGCGTTGGGGGGGGTGGTCATTATCTGGAGAGTTCTCCTTTTGTTGGTGTTTCAGGGGGGAATTTGGCGGTTACAACGTTTGAGATGCCGTTTCGTTCGTAGACTCCGTAAACTTTTTGGGCTTTGTTGACCATTTCGGGGCGTAGGCTGATAACTATGAATTGTGTTTTAGTTGCTTCGTCTCGTAGTAATTCGGCGAGTTTGGTTGTGTGGAAGGCGTCTAAGTGGGCGTCGGCTTCGTCTAGGATGTAAAAGGTTGCGGGGGAGAATTCTCTGAGGCTGAAAATGAAGGCGACTGCTGAGCATGAGCGTTCGCCGCCACTGGCTCCGCTGACGACGATGGCGGGTTTGTTTGGGAATTGGACTATCATGTCTATGCCGCCGGCGAAGGGTTCTTCGGGGTTTTCTATTTTTAGTAGGGCTGTTCCACCGCCGGTTAGTTTGTCAAAGTAGCCTTTTAGGCTGTTGTTGATTTTGTCAAAGGCTGACATGAAGACTTTGCGTTTTTTTGCTTCGATTTCGTCCATAAATGCGACTATGGCTTGTTTTTCGCGTTCTAACTCGTTTAAGCGTACGGAGAGTTCGCGATAACGTGAGATTTGGTCGTCATAGTGTGAGAGGGCGAGTTGATTGACTGCGCCTATGCGTTCTAATTCGAATTGCATCAGGTGGATAGAGGTGTTTGCGTCTTCGACTTGTTTTTGGTTAACTTCAAAGGCTTGTTCAAATCCGTATTGGTTAAGCTGGTTTTGTAAGGTTTGATGTTGTAGGTTGCCTGTTTGAATTGTTAGGGTTAACTTGTTGAAAAGTTGATTTGCTTGTTCGTACTCATTTTCTAAACGGCGTAGTTCAGTATCTATATCATCAATTTGGGTGGTAAATTTTTTGGATTCTTCTCGGGCAGATAAAACAGTATTAGAGAGTTCGTCACGGTTTTTTTCTAATGCTTCAAGTTCCTTCTTTAAATTGTCTCGTTGTTGTATAGCATCTGTGAGTTCTTTTTCGAGTTTTTTTTGTTGTTGGCTGGTTTTAGATATTTGGATTTTGATGTTTTTGTAGCCTACGCGTAGTACCGTGTCAAACTGGGATTGTCTTGTAGAAATTTCGGTTTGTAGGGTGCCTAATTGTTGTCTTAAAGTTGCGCCTTCTTCACCAATTTTTTCGCGTTGCATTTCTAGATCTTGAATGTGGCTAACATCAGTTTTTTTACGCAACTCTGCTAGTTCAATATAGTTTTTCTGCATAGATTTTTTAATAGAGTTGCGTTCAGACATGTATAGGCTCATACGGCCTTTGTATGAGGCAATTTCACGTTCTAGTTTCCCACCATACTTTTCAGTATGTCTAACATTAAGTTGGGTACGTTTAACACTGCGTCTAATTCGGACAACTTCTCGGTCTAAGGTAAGGATGAATTCGTTAAGCCGAGTCATCTCAATTTTTGCAGTTTCAATTTCTTCGTCAATACTTGATATGTCTGAGCTTCTTTGGGTTAGATGCGTTTGTAGAGCCTTTACGGCTTCGTCTAGACTGTTTAAAGCGTTTTCGCTTGGAATTATTGTTGAAAAATCAATAGGGGCACGATAGAAACCGCTTTCAAAAGCGCCCGGTTCATACAAGTCGCCGTTAACCGTTACAGCTCGGTAGCCATCATTTGAAAGTGCAAACCCGGTTTTATCATTTGAAACAACAGCTGTATCGCCGAAAACATAATCAACTGCAAACTCGAATTTTTTATCATACTTAAGAAAAGCCACAAGTTGATCAACTACGCCTTCACGCATTGGCGCAATTTTTGTTTTCGGGGGAATAGTTCCCTGTAAGGGTATGATTTTGATTCGGCCCAGTTTCATACGTCGCAAAGTTTCTGCACACATAAAAGCGGCATCAACATCTTTTACCACTAACGCATCAAGCCAACCGGTAGCAGCGGCATCAACAGCTTTCTTATAGTTTTTATCAAGTTTAATTAAACTACGAAGCCTACCATAAACACCATTAATAGCACCTACATCACCCATTTCCTCAATGCTACGTAACGCTTTTTCTTCCTGAGCGATAGTTGCAGCAAGGTCTTTTTGGGTTGCAAATTCTATCACTGCATCTTTAGCAGAACGTGCAATCCGCTCAGCCTCAGCGATTTCACTTTGAACCAACTCTTTTTGACCGGATTTACGATTAATGGTGTTTTCCAGATTTTTTAACTGAGTCCTTTGATCTCTTTGCACCTGTTCAAGACCAATAAGAGACTTTTCTAACTCTGCAAGATTAACAAGAAACTTTTCTTTTCGCACTGTAAAATTTTTAAGACGCCCGGTACAAATTCGCATAGCAGACTTGTCTTTAGTGTACTCAGAACGAAGATACGCCAAACGTTTAGTACTGTTTTCGATCTGTAACTCTACACCACGAACTTTTTGACTATTACCACTAAGACCCTCCCAAAGCTGAACAGATTCTTTAGCCAACGCATCATACATACCATTTTTTTCTGCAACTTGCGCCTCAAGTTTTTCATGCTGCAATGTGAAGGCACGAATTTTTAATCGATTATCTCTAATTTCATTTTGAATTGAATCATGACTATCTTGATAATTTTGTGCAACACGCTTCAAACTTTCAATACTGGCTTGACCAGAACTAATTTGTGTTGTTAACGGCGTTAAACGCGAACTTAACTCACCAATATCAATTTGAACTTTACGAATTTGAATACTACCCTCATCAAGAGCCTCACCACTAAGCTTACGCCACTCACCCTCAATTTCATAACGTTTATTTTTACGCAAATCAAGCTGTTCTCTAAGTTTATCAACACGAGCCTGAACTTTCTCATGATTAACAACAGACTCCTGAAGCCTTCCATTTAACTGCAAAATGTCATTGGAAACTTTTACAGCTTGAAACTTTTTAGTCTCTTCCCGAATAAAAGTATACCGCGAAAGTTGATTACGTTCCCGTTCCAAGTCATCAAGACGCTTTTGAACCTCATCAATCCTACCCATAGCAGTACGAATACTATTATCAGCAGAACGCAACTTTTCTTCTGCCTCAGCCTTCTCACCATCATACTGACCAATACCAATCAACTCTTCAATAATTTTTCGACGATCCAAAGGATTAATTTCAGTTAAACGAGTAATTTGACCCTGAGGTATGATATTTTGACTCATACTACTAATAGCAGCCATTGAAAGAGTTTCAATTATATGAGTACGACTCATCCTTCGACCATTTAAACGATAAACACTCTGACCACTACGATAAACCTCTCGAGAAATTGTAACAGTAGAAGTATCCACAGGCATTAAACCATCAGTATTGTCAAACTGGACAACCACTTTTGCCATTTTAGATTTTTCCAAACCACCCTTTTCAGAACCATGAAAAATTAACCGCGAAGCATTATCAGCCCTCATCCTTTTGGTACTTAACTCCCCAAGCGAAAACAATAGAGCATCCATAATATTGGTTTTACCACTACCATTTGGACCAGTAATTGCTGTGAACCCTTTCTCCAGATTTACCTTTACCGTCTGCGGTCCAAAAGACTTGAATCCTTTTAATTCAATTCTTTTAATATACGGCAATTCAGTCCCCTAAACTCCTTCACAACACTTTACAATATGATGTCATCATCATACGTATAAAAACTTATACTTACAATACACATTCACACAATAGACATATGCAAACAACAATGAAAAGAACAAACAAAAAACAAAAATTGACACAATTTTAAAAAGCCCTTATAGACGTTAGACTTACAAAATAAGTGCTGATTAGCTTGATGACCAGCTAAAAAAAGTATTTGACTGCAACTCTAATAAATACACAACACCAAAAATCAAGTTTTCAACTATCTGCTATATTTGTTAACACAGGGTTATTTGTGTGTCTGCAAGTTTTATCATGAGTTTTTTCTTTGGGAGTGTAAACATCTATAAATGCTTAAGTAGGTAAATATTTTTACATATGGACAGGTGAGGATATTGAGTTTTGGTAATTCATTAAAAGGTCTTGGAAAGATTCAAGAGGTGCTTGTTTTGGGGTTAATGGTCATCACAATGGTGGCGCTTTTCTATTTTGATTTTGATTTACCGTTAAAGGTGGGCATTGCGGTTTTGGCTTTTGCCATGGTTTTGTTGACCAGTATTGCGAGTCAATTGCTTAACATGCAAAAAGAAGCTATGAAAGCGCAGAGATAAAATCAGTGTATTTTAATTGTTTTCAGACTTTGTGTAGTGGTGAGTTTTTTGTATGAATTAGGTTGAGTGTGAAGAGGAGGTGTTGTTGTTTTTTGGAGTAGTGTTTGTTTTTTGTGGTGAGTTTGTTGGGTTTGTAAGAAGGTTCTTTACCTTGTTTGTGTTATAATTATGTGTTATTGTTAGTATCTTGTTAGATGGTGAGGATGGTTGCATGTATTGTGTTGGTGCACAATATTGTTTGCGCGTCTAGCTATACAATGGTGTTTAAGTGAGATAGTATGCATGTAGAAGAAAAAGCTGCTGGTTGGTTGAAGGAGACTCAGAAAGGTTACATTAGGATTGCAGTTTTGATATTGTTGAATAAAAAGTCGCATCATGGTTATGAAATGATGAAGGCTTTAGATGAGCGGACTAATGGTTTTTGGAAGCCGACTGCGGGTGGAATTTATCCTATATTGCAAGATCTTGAGAATTCGGATTATATTAAGGGGGAGTGGGATTGTGATGCTAAAAGAAAGAGGAAAATTTATGCTATTACGTCTGAGGGTAGGAGGGTTTTGGAGCATACTTTAGCAAAAGAGAATCGTTTAGTTAATACTATGGCGGATTTGTTAAAAGAGTATATGAAAGATGTGTTGGATGTAGAGGTTAATAATGCTCAGTTGCCTAAGACGCCTTTGGCGTTGTTTCTTGAGGAGGATAAATGTAATCCTGAAGATACAAAAAAGGTGTTGGAGAATAAGCGTGCTCATGTTGAGAGTTTTATTAAAAAGTTGCAGGACAATTTGAGTCAAATCAATAAACAGTTAGCTCAAATAGAGAAAGAGGAAAATAAGAATAAAACATAATTTTTTTGTTTGCTTGTTTGTTTTTTTGTTTGTTTGTATTTGGGGGTTGGTTGTTGGTAGTTTGGGTTAAGTTGTTGTTGTTTCTGTTGTTGTTGTTTCTGTTGTTTTTTGTTTTTTGTTTTTTGTTTTTTGTTTTTTGAATAGGTGGGTGTATTTGGTGTTGGCTTCGCCGTATCGGTCAAGGATTGCGTTGTTTATGCGTATCCAGTCTTTGTTGACCATGGACCATATGGTTCGGGTGTTTACGTAGTCTGTGACGTATTCGTTTATTGTGTCTTGGCGTTGGATTGTGCGTGTGTCCCAGTCTACGTTGATTAGTCCTGCGCTGTGTAGGTGGTTTAGGTTTTGAATTACGGCGTTGTTGTTTATGGAGTATTTGAGGCCTCGTTTTAGGTCGTCTATTAGAGAGTCAAAAGTGATTTCGTCTTCGGTGCGTAGGCATATTACTGCAATGATTTCTTGGACTAGTCTTGAGCGTCTGCTTAGGTATAGGCCGCGTCTTTTGGGTACTAGTAGTTGGTCTACGTAGTAGGAGTGGCGTTTGTGGAACCAGCGTTTAACCATTTCTGCGAGTGCAAAATAGGCTAGTACTATACCTGCTAGGGCGATAAAGAATGTTGGGGGTAGGGGGGTGAAGTGGAAGTAGGTTTCGCCGAAGGCTGTGAAGGGGATAGTTAGGGCTATTGCTGTTAGGGCTATGCTGCTTAGGATTAGGTATTTGCCTGGTTTGCTTTTCCAGAAGGGGGAGTGTCGTGTGCGGATGACAAAGACTATGAGTGTTTGGGTTACTAGGGAGACTACGAACCAGGCGGTTTGGAATAGGGGTTCTTGTTGTCCTATTGCGACGTAGGGTAGGAAGAAGTACATGACTATAAAGAAGGTTAGGAAGTCAAAGAGGGAGCTTACCGGTCCAAGGGTTATCATGAAGCTTTTTATGTAGCCGATGTCCCAGCGTTTGGGTTTTTCGATGTATTCGGTGTCAACGTTGTCTGTTGTGATGGATGATTGTGATATGTCGTAGAGTAGGTTGTTTAGGAGGATTTGTATGGGGAGTAGGGGTAGGAAGGCGTAGCCTAGGAAGGGGAGGATTAAAGAGATTCCTAGAAAGCTAAACATGTTGCCAAAGTTGCTGCTTACGCTCATCATGATGTATTTCATGGTGTTGCCAAAGGTTTTTCGGCCTTCTAGTACGCCTTCGGATAGGACTGTTAGGTCGTTTTTGAGAAGTATGATGTCTGCGGATTCTTTTGCAACGTCTACGGCGTTGTTAACAGATATGCCTACGTCGCAGGATTTTAGGGAGGGGGCGTCGTTTATGCCATCGCCCATGAAGCCAACTACGTGTCCGTTGCTTTTTAGCAGGGCGATTATGCGTTCTTTTTGTATGGGGGTAACTCGGGCAAATACGTTAGCTTCTTCTACAACGCGGGCAAGGGTTTCATCAGACATTTGACTTATAGTGTTGCCTAAGGCTATGCCTTTTATTTCAAATCCAAGGGATTCGCAGGTTTTGCGGGTAACTTGTTCGTTGTCACCTGTTAAAATTTTTAGTTCTATACCTGCTTGAGTTAGTAAACGTATGGATTCTTTGGCGGTTTCTTTGGGAGGATCAAGAAAAGCCATAAAGCCCATAAAGACCATGTCACATTCGTCGTTAACAGAGTAGACATTTTTTTCTTCTTTTAATTTTTTATAAGCTACCCCTAAGACCCGAAAGCCCTCAGAGCTTAATTCATAATATTTTTGCTCTGCTCTTTGGCGTAATTCGTCAGTTAAGTCAACAGGTAAACCGTTTATTTCGCAGAAGGAGGAGACTTTGAGAATTTCTTCCGGGGCGCCTTTGCTTATAAAGTATCTTTGGCGATCGCTTTCTACAACTACGCTTACCCGTCGGCGAACAAAATCGAAAGGCACTTCATCAATTTTTTGATATTCCGATACGTCAATTTTTTCATGTACCAGAATAGCTTCATCCATAGGGCTTTTTAGACCTGTTTGATAAAAGCTGTTAAGATAACTATACAATAACACTTTATCATCGTCATCACCCTCAGGGTTTACGTGCAAGACCAAGGTAATTTTGTTTTCTGTAAGAGTCCCCGTTTTATCGGTGCATAAAACGTTCATACTGCCAAAGTTGTCAATAGAGGCTAAACGTTTAACGATGACCCCTTTTTTAGACATCACAATAGCGCCACGGGAGAGGTTAATAGTTACAATCATGGGCAACAGTTCAGGGGTTAAACCAACTGCCAAAGCTACAGCAAAAAGCAACGCGTTTAAAATACCGGCGCTAGTAGGTTGGAGAAACGCGTTAATCATAAAGATTAGAATTACCATAAGTATGGTTATGCGCATCATAAAGAAGCCAAAGTGTTTAACGCCCTTTTCAAATTCGGTTTCAGGGGCTTTTCCAACAAGTTTACGCGCAATTTTTCCATATTCCGTGGAGCCGCCTGTTTTAACAACTAGAGCAGACGCAGTGCCGCTAACAACAGAGGTGCCCATGAAAAGATAATTATGCCAGTCAGTAACAGAGGGATTCTTAGCTTTAATTACTGCAGAGGTTTTCTCTACAGGAAAAGACTCCCCGGTTAAAGTAGACTGATTAATAAAAAGATCCTTAGCAGAAATAACACGTGCATCCGCAGGCGTTATATCACCTGCAGAGAGATAAATTACATCACCCGGCACAACATCATGAAGCTTAATCTCCTGCTTTACACACCCCCGAATAACCGTTGCAGTAGTTGTCACCGCCTCCTTAAGCATCTCAGCTGCGTTCTCAGCCTTATACTCCTGATAAAAATCCAAAATAACACTAATTAAAACAATCGTAAAAATAATAATAACATTAGAAATCTCACCTAAAAACCCTGAAATCAAACCTGCAACTATCAAAATAATAACAAGCGGACTCTTAAAATGCAACAAAAAATCAACAACAAGAGAATGCTTATGCTTCTTAGCCAACTCGTTACGACCATAAACCTCAAGCCGCCGCTCCGCCTCCTCAGAACTTAAACCATTCAAAGAAGAACCTAAACGCAAACACAACTCATCAACAGAACTACCCAAAACCTCATCAGACGACAACGGAGGCTGCGCTACCACTGCACCATCGCTCTCTAAACTTTCCGAAACAGCAAAATCTTCTTGCTTGCTTAACGCAGTAACCTCCTAACAACACTTGAATAGTCACACTAATTCCCAGTACACACCACAACAAGCTTAAAACAGTTTCTTAAACAAAACACAAAACACCACCCAAAACAAAACCCTCCAAACAACAACAAAAAACCCACACCACAACAACACCCACCTCAAAGCTTTTTATAAGACGCAAATACAACATACACAACGAGTCCCTCGCGAAACGGATTTGTCAGTTACCCCAATATACACACAAATATATCGGGGTAACTCAACCACAACAACACACTATCTACTTGTAACGACATAAAATAAAGTAAAATATCTGTTGGAGATAAGCTTGTTGCATCAACAAAGAAATCATTCGCCATCCTTGCGAAGACCAAGTTTCTTTTTTAGCCAATCCTCAAACAACTCACCCCCACCTGTAGAAGCGTAAGCAGCCTCCATATTATTCCTCACAACCACTGTATTTGGATGCGCCTCCCCCAATCTTTTAACAATACAATAACTTTTAAGATACCACACCAACGCCTTCGCATAATCACCCAAACTATCATAGACGCTTGCGATGTTGTTGTAGGTACATGCAGTATCAGGATGCTCCTTACCCAACACCTTCTCACGGATAGCTAAAGCTTTCATACACCACTCCAAAGCCCGCTCATACTCACCCTGCTCACGGTAGACTCCAGCGATGTTGTCGTAAGTAGTTGCAGTAGAAGGATGCTCCTTACCCAACACCTTCTCATATATAGCTAGGGCTTTTTCAAACCACTCCAACGCCACCTCAAAATCACCCTGCTCACGGTAGACTCCAGCGATGTTGTGATAAGTAGTTGCAGTAGAAGGGTGTTCTTTATCTAACACCTTCTCTTTTATGGTTAGGGCTTTAAAATTCCACTCCAACGCCACCTCAAAATCACCCAAACTATCATAGACTCCAGAGATGTTGTTATAAGTAATTGCAGTAGAAGGATGCTCCTTACCGAATACTTTTTCATCAATAGCTAGGGCTTTTTCAAACCACTCCAACGCCTTCGCATAATCACCCTGCTTACGGTAGACCTCTGCGATGTTGTGATAAGTAGTTGCAGTAGAAGGGTGTTCTTTATCTAACACCTTCTCTTTTATGGTTAGGGCTTTAAAATTCCATTGTAAGGCTTTGGTGTAATCCGCAGTATCATCATAGTACCTTCCAAGCCAGAGCATTAAAGTTGCAAGCGTTTCGGTTTGGGTTTGTTTTTCAAAAAAATAGTCTGCTAAAGACTCCGCAAAAGGAACATATAACTCGGCCTTTTTGAAAATTTCGTTTGAATCCCAAGAAACATCACTGGCCAACTGTTCTACTAACCGGCGATGATTATCAAACAGTATGCTTGTTGTCTGGGAAAGCACCGCCACCTTCACCAACTGATGCATAGCATAAAAAGAACCCGACAACGTTGACTTTTCTTCTTGTTTATGCTCATGGAACATTAGCCAGGTGAGTTTGGATAAGTTGTTTAATGCAAGACGACAATCATCTTCATCTATATTTGCGTCTTCGCATAGCCATTGTACGCAGGTTTTTTGCTCAAGGGGTAAACTTGGAAATAAAGCAAACATCTCAAGAACCTTCCTCTCCAAACAATTTTTAATGTCTTTCAAAGGATAAAGTTTGTTAAATTCCTCTTGCAGGGTCTCATCGTTAAGTCCTTTGCGTATGTCAAATTTTTTGGCTTCTAATTTTTGGGTTAACTCGGCAATAGTCCAGTTATGAGCTTTAGTCATTGTACCAAGACGCGTTAATGCCAAAGGGTTACGTCCAGCCCGATTTTTAACAATATCCAAAAGAACTTTCTCATCAACATCTGGCAAACGATAATTTTTAGTGTCATATCTATTGGCTTTAAAGATTTGTACACAGGCCTCTTCAGAAAGAGGCTTAATAGGTTCGTTTGTAAATTTTTCAGGCGACGTTCGAGAAGCAAATAGCACTGTTGCATTCAAAGTAAACAATTTACTAAAAGTTTCATCTATTGCAAGGGTTTGTTTTTGTTCTGTTTGTCGTAAACGGTCATCATCAATTAAAAGCAGTACAGATTTGTCTGCACACAATTTCTGCATATAACTCCAAACAGCATCTACAGTCTTATCCCCTGGATAATCAATTTGTTGCATCAAATCGCTATCCATAGAACCCTTATAGGTTACCAAAGCAATATGAGCAAACGACGCATTTGGCTTATTTGCAAAGTGGGTGTATATTTTGTTTAGTGTTTCTGTTTTGCCAATACCGCCCATACCTGTCAAACAAATACGGGGTCTGTTGTTTTGTAGCTTTTTACAGAGTTCCTTAACAAAATCATCTATACCCTGTAGATACTTGTTTTCCCAACAGGGCGTTTTGGGAGTTAAATTGTACTCAGGATTAAAAACCATCGGGGAGGTGTTTTTCAAAATTTGCAAGATCTCTGACTGGGCTTGTATGGATGCTAAATGGAATTGTAGCTCAAAATTTTTGTAAAGTTCACTGTTTTTATCTTTACAGAGTTGAGCGTGAAAATTTGAGATAAAACAGTTAATGACCTCTATGGGGAACTTGTTTAATTCTTTTTCAACGATTTCTTGTAAAACTTTAATGGTGCCTGAATTTTTATTTAGTGAAGAAAATGTTTCGGGAACAGAGGATGAGATGTTTTGGTATTTTTGTTGTTTGGCGGTGTCTTGCCAAGCATTTATCAGGCAGTCTTGAAGCTGTTCAATATGATTTGTTGGGTTGCATTTTTTGTATGCGTCGTATGCAATTTTTAATAGACTTGTGCAACTAGCTATAGCCTGTAAAGCGGTTAATGCTTCCATGAACATATCACGCTAGATTATATAGAAAAATCGGGTATAAAAAATAATGTGCCTGTTCAATGGGTCTTCTTGGCATTTATAAATGGTGGTGTATGCTTGTTTGTTGGAGGTAATTTTTAATCTGTTGTGTTTTTGGGGTTGTGGGAAGATTGTTTAAGACTTGGGGGGTAGTTAATTTAGTCATGTGTAGTGTGTGTGATTGAATAATGTGCGCTGTATATAGTATATTACAGTTGGTGGAAGTTAGTTTTTTGGTTGTTTGTGGGGGGGTGTTTGGGGTGTTTTGAATGTTGTTTAATGCGTTTTGTGTTCTACTGTTGTACACTTGTGTTTTTAGATGTCTAAGTGTATTTTTTGAGGTTTTGATACGTTGGTTTAATTTTTCAGTCGTTTTTTGTATTGCTATGTTATGTCTTAACTTTTAAAACTTATACAAATACTAAGATGCTCAGGTCTATAACATGAATGTTTTAAACACTAATACATCAAAACAACATACCCAACCCGCTCATACACAAAGCGGCCACAACAAACCGTGTTCTTCCCCAAAAACACTCACCAAACAACAAAAACAAAACAACCAAACAAAACGTGGGATGTTTAACAGCATAAACCCTGTTACGTTTAACTTAAATTTTACTTCTAAAACTAATTTACAAAAACGTTACCGTAACAGCACAATTTTTACGCTTATATCTGCACTATGCATGTTTGCACTATTACTCTCCCTCTTTTCCTCATACAGCAGTGTTGCTCCTTTTGCCTTAGGAGCCACCTCTAATAAAGAGGTTACAAACTCAGCAGAACTTATAGCTGCAATCACTGCAGCCCCTACCGGAAATTCTTGGGTCATCGCCCTTAAAAACGACATACAACTAACAGCCACACTTACCATACCCTCAGGTAAAAACATCACTTTTGTGAGCATATATGAGGAGGGGGTTAATGCCAATACAGCGGCTTTTTGGAAACTTGTCGGCCAAAATAACGAAGATACCATTATCGTTAGCAATAACGGTATTTTGAGACTGGGTTCTTCAGCTGAGGCTAACGACGGCATTACTGTTACTCATGCAAATGGTCAAGCCGGCAGAGGCATAACAATCAACAGTGGCGGTACACTTATCATAAATAGTGGAGAGATCTCAAAAAACACCGCTGATAAGGGTGGTGGAGTGAACAACAAAGGCTCTTTTACTATAGCAGGCGATAACGTTGTAATTGCCAACAACACCGCAACCAACAGTGGTGGGGGCGTATATATCGAGCAGAAGTGTACCTTTAAGGTAACAGGCAATAACATGATAATTGCCAACAACACTGCCCCACTTGGTGGAGGTATGTACAATTGGTATGGAACTTTTGAAGTGACAGGCGACAACATGATAATTGCCAACAACACTGCTACATCTAATGGTGGAGGTGTGTGGAGTCGAGAAAATTTTAAGGTAACAGGCAATAACATGATAATTGCAAACAACAAAGCCGGCTATGGTGGCGGTGCGTATGTTGATGGCGGTGCTTTTGTGTTGTCAGGCGATAACATGATAATTGCCAACAACACTGCTACATCTAATGGCGGAGGTGTGTACAATCGGCTTGGTTCTTTTGAGATATCAGGTGATAATATGATAATTGCTAATAGCACTGCCAATAATGGTGGGGGTGTGTATAACGATAATTTTGGCAAGATTGTTGTGTCGGGAGATAATATGGTATTTGCCAACAATACGGTGCGTTCTTATGGTGGTGGTATGTGGAACGGGGGTTCTTTTGAGGTATCAGGAGATAATGTAGTGATTGCTAACAACATTGCAGCCATGTATGGCGGTGGTATATACAACAACGATGGCACTGTTACTATGTCGGGTGATAATGTGGTGATTGTTAACAATACTGCCACTAGGTACGATGGTGGAGGTGTGCATGTGCAGTTCGGTTCTTTTAGCATGCTTAATGGCATAATTTCAGGTAATACTGCAGGTGGTGATGGTGGGGGTATATGTAGCTGGGGCACTTTTGTCACATCCGGTGACATAGTGATTACCAACAACAAGGCCGTCTGGGGTGGGGGTGTATGCCACAGCAACAGGTCTTTTGATATGTTGGGAGATAATACAGTAATTGCCAACAACACCGCAACCCGTGACGGTGGTGGTGTGCATATCATATCAGGCACTGTCACCATATCAGGCGATAATGCAGTAATTGTCAACAATACCGCACGCGATAGTGGTGGAGGTGTGTGCATAGAGTCCGGCACTTTTAACATGCTTAATGGCATAATTTCTGGCAATACTGCAGGTGGTGATGGTGGTGGCGTATACAACTGGGGCACTTTTGTCATATCCGGTGACATAGCGATTACCAACAACAAAGCCATCTGGGGCGGGGGTGTGTTCAACATCAGGTCTTTTGAGGCGTCTGGAGATAACATTGTAATTGCAAACAACACTGCCTCTTGGGGTGGGGGCGTATACAACTTTGATGGCACTTTTACTGTAACGGGAAATAACATGATAATTTCAGGTAATACAGTTATTGGTGATGGCGGGGGGGTGTGTAACTATGATGGCACTTTTACTGTAACGGGAAATAACATGATAATTGCAAACAACACTGCCTCTTGTGGTGGGGGTGTATGCAACGATGGAGGTACTGTTGAGATGTCTGGAGGCACGATAGCTAACAACACTGCAACCCATGGTGGCGGAGTATTCAGCTGCTATGGTTCTTTTGAGGCATCAAAAGATAGTATGGCGATTATCAACAATATTGCTACCGGTAGTGGTGGGGGTGTGTTCACATGGCACGGTAATTCTTTTGTTATGTCTGATGGCGTTATTGCCAATAACACAGCATACAACGGAGGGGGCGTGTTTGTTGAGGACAGCTCTTTTATTATGGGGGGCGGTAAAATTGCCAATAACACAGCCAACTCTGGCGGCGGCATATATGTTGCCGATGATGGTTTTGTTAATTTGTTGGATGGGACAATTTCAGGTAATGTGGCTTCAGGTAATGGCGGGGGCGTTTGGATTACAGACACCACCACAAATCTACACAGGCTTACTGTTGCCAATACAGTAGTATTTTTAAACAATATTGCTTCCAGCGCACACAACATACACCCGGACCACGAACACCACTACAACACCCACATCGGCCCAAAAGTAACATGGACCGAACCCTTCACCCACGGATACAAC
>WQYG01000013.1 GCA_009781395.1 Candidatus Bathycorpusculum sp.
ACTACTTTTTCAGATAAACACTTCTTACACGTAACCATAATTGATAACCTTACTTACAAAATTACTACAAACCTCTATATCTCTCTATTGGTGAAAACTCTCAAAACATTCTTTTACAACCGTTAACGACCTATTTTGCTTCTAAAACATTACAAGTTACTTTCTTACAGCTCCTTATTGCCGTCAATGGACGAGCAGGCCTCAAACGTATACCACTTGTTGTATCCGCCAAACCACTTTTAGAATGGATACAAGAACACCCAAACAAAGACCAATCAGAGACGTCACTATGGTGCTCCTTAACCGATAATCGGGTAGGAGAACAATTAAGCTATAGACACTTCCGCTTAACAATCAAACGGTTGGCACAAAAAGCAGGGATAAACAAAGACATTTGCCCCTCCATTTGTCGTCATACTTCACTTATGGCAATGGCTAAAGTTTTCACCAAATGCCAATTAGACCAATTTGCTGGGACCCGCAGTAGTAAAATGACCCGTCAATATGTACGCTCTTCTGTAGAAGATCTAGAAGATGCTATACTAGAATTACATGGACCAAAACCAGCTGCAACAAAAGATGTTGGTATAGTAAAGCTGGTTGAATGTCCAAAGTGTAGTAGTCAGAATCCTTTTGGTAACATACGCTGCGCCACCTGTGGCCTGATAATAAACAAGGAAACAACATTAAAATTTGAGAAAAACCAAAAAACAACAAGAAACGGATCTACAAGAGCAGAAACATAAAACTACAAAAGAGCCTTGAAAAACTTATAATGTTCTCGGCTCTTTTTACAGCCTCCCATTCTTCTCTGGGAAAAAGCTCAGTTGTTCTTTAGTGAGTGTTATTTCTCTATTTTTCTGAAAATCGTTAAGAACAAGATTAGCGTTTTATGAGAAAAGTTGTTTAAACAGCAGTTGCTATTGATATGTATCAACTGCAGTAGTTAAAATTGAACATGGAGAAAATGACCGTTATCGTCTATTATTTATGGGATTGAGACAGTTGATGAGTGTATTAAGTGGAACTATTCAAGGTAAAGTAATCCCGCGTAACTTTGGAAACATTAAGCATTTGACAGGGTCAAGACTGAAGGATTCGGGTGATTCTTTAATGGAGACGTTTTTTCAGCAATTTTTCACGGAAAAGTTACAATTTTCTAAGCGTGATAGGCTTTATGTTACTGAAAAGGTGGATGGCGCGAATGTGGGTGTGTACAAGTTGGGTGGTGTTTTGTATCCGGTTATGCGTAAGGGTTATGATGTACGTATGTCTGAGTGGGTGTTTTTGCGGCGGTTTGCAGATTTTGTAGCCGATAATGTTGCTCGTTTTGATGCGTTGCTTTTAGAGGGGGAGCGGGTTTGTGGGGAGTGGATGATTAAGACTCATTCACTTTTTTACAAGTTGCCGCATGAACCGTTTGTGGTGTTTGATATCATCCAAGGTGTGGATAGGCCTGTTAGGTTAGAGTTTGTTGAGATTATGGCGCGTTGTAAATGTCATGGTTTTACTCATGTGGGTTTAGTGTGGGAGGGTGGCGCTGTTTCTGTTGTGGAGGCGCTTGGGTTGTTGGGTGGGGGTTTTCATGGTTGTCAAGCTGCGCCGGAGGGTGTTGTGTATCGGTACGAGCGTGACGGCGCTTTTTTGATGTCGGCAAAGTTTGTGTCTAATTTGAGTGTTGGCGGCGATTACATGAATGTAGAGGATGCTTACAATGAGTGGACACAGTGGCACTAACCCGTTATTGTTTCATAATCTAACGCTTCTTTTTCGGTTGTTATGCTTTTTTTATAATCCATTTACCTTTCTTTTTTGCTCCCTCACGCTCAATAATGCCGTTCTTTTTTAAGAGTTGTAAATTGTTTTCAATACTGCGATTAGTCAGACCTATTTTTTCGGCAAGCTGCTTGATGGTTATCATAGGATTTTCCTGAATTAGTGTTATCATTTGTTTTTGTTTTTCATTTATTCCGAAGTTTATTCCGAAGTTTATTCCGAAGTTAGCTTCGGTATAATTTTTAGTAATGTTGGTAGAGGCTTTAATGCGTTTGAATTCAATCTCAAAAAAGATTTTTTTATTTCTAAAAATAGGTTTAGAAATGCCGTCTTGTTTGCACTCAGTTTTTATCGTATTTATTCCTCGTCCCCATCGCTCAATTTGGCCGCTATGGTAAAAAACGGTGGCAATATGTGGATTGTGTAAAATCGATCTGTGAGATGTTAAAAGTTCCTTAAAACTGATATCCTCAGGCAATCTGGCCATATTTGAAATAATTGCTTTATCCTCATATACTCGTATACTAATCGGCGTAAAATATGAATAATCATTATGAATAATCGCGTTTAAAACGGCTTCACGCATAGCCTCATAAGGCACAAGAAACTCTTCAATCCGCTGAATTCCCTCATAACGAATCCACCCTTTAAAGTACTTCCCATAGAGCAAATCAAGAACTTTATCAGCCAACTCGATAAGCGAACCACGAACTTCATCTTGATAACGCACCTCAACATCATTATCAAAAAAACCAATCTTAACACAAGCACCTGATACCCATTTCTCAGGATTCGCACCAAAACACATAGTGGCCGCACGTTTTATAAACTCATTTTCCTTCAAGCTAAGATTCTCAAGCAGTGTATCAATTGGAATGTCTACGTCTTCTTTTTTCAGACGCCTGCTTTGTATTGCTTTTTTGCGAAAAGTTTCAAACGCGTCTGTCGATAAATCATTAACTGAAACATTGGGAATTGGTACACCATCCCAGGTTTTACCCTGTTTACGAAGTAAAAATTCTGATAAACCATTTCCAGTTAATTCAATGGTGGTTGAGCCACTGCGTTTATAATATTTCCCCTTATAGGCAATAGCAAAGGGGTGCGACGTAACATCAATGGAGATGTAATCTTTACCACTCTCACTATGGAGTGCAACGTCAGCACTTATCATCATGGCATTAGAAATCTTTTGAGGAACTACAGCAAGCAAACCTTTAGCATCCGCAAGTCCAACAACTTTTCCAGCATCATTTTTGCCAATTTCAAGCACACCACCGTTTGTGTTAGCAAATGCGCAGACAGTTTCTAAGTACTCATCTTTCCAAATCAACTTAAATTCAAGTCTGCTGTGCTCCATAAATCTCCACTTCACAAGATGTCTGATATTTATTCTGATACTGCATTTTATTTATTCCGATATAAACTCCATTATTTGCTTCAGATATCCCCTCATGCTTACGTTTTTATTAGCAGAAGATTAGCAAAAGCTTTTTTGTTAATATTTTCTGATAACCGCGTTGAGTAGGTATGTTTGTACATGCCCAAATTTTGTCGTAATTCAGCTAAAATTGGTTTGTTGGGCAAAAAACAAACAATTTATTCCGTAATTTATTCCGTAATTTTTGTCGAAATAACTCTTGTTATGTACAAGCATACACTCATTTTTTAGTTTTTTGAGAACGTTGTCTTTAGTTGCTCGGTAAAAATTATGCAGGATTATGTTTTATGGATAAATGCCCTTTCGTTATCAATACTTTCTTTTCCTGAAAAATAACAGGATACAGAGAAGAGCGCCAAAAGAAAAAAGAGGATATTATGGCGATATCTCCGTGTAAGTTTGGGTTCAAATCCCAGCGGTCCCACCACACAACAACCACACATAGCAATTCATATTTAGAGAAAACTAAAGTATTGTTAGTTGTAATGAATAAGGCTCTGTTAAATTCAAAATTTTTTTTGAGTAATTATAAAAGGCTATTTATTTATCGACGATCACTAAAGGGTGGTAACTCAATTTTTGAATGAAAACATGTTAACAATAAATAGTGTGAAGTAAAATGATGGGTGAACTTTGGTGTCTATAAAATGTTTTATGAGTATTTTGTAGCTGAAGATAAAGTTGAGGCTGTGCGAGTTATTGCGCAGTATTTGGATATGCTTGCAAATGATACTTTAAGGTATGTGGCTAAAGATAGAGCTACGTTGAAGGGTGAAATTGGACTTTATAAACAGTTTTTGGATGCTGAGAGTTTGCCTGTTAATTCAGAATGTCCTAAAGAAGTAATTAAGCAGTTGTCAAAGTATTTTCAAAGGGCTGTTCAATGGGAAAAAGCGGAAACAATGATAAACATTACACCGCCTGCTAATTTAGTGGGTATTGCTAGTTCTGCGTATGCTAGTTTGTTTAATCCCAATTTTGCACAAGATGAAGTCTCGGGTTACTTGTTAGCTACTGAGTTGGTGGTTACAAAATTTTTATCAGAGCTAGTTGGTTGGGATGTTAAAAAGGCTGGTGGGGTTTTTACGTTTGGTGGGAAAGGCATTAGTCTGTATGCAGGCAAAATTGGACTTGTAAAAGCAATTCCTAATGTTAGACGTTTGGGGGTTGGCAATAGCCAAACAATAATTATTACTAGTGAAAAGGCTCATCCTTGTAATTTTGAAATATGTGATTGGTTAGGTATTGGTAGTGATTTTTGTTTGAGTTTGCCCACTGTTGCAAATGGTCAAATAGATTTAAAAATGTTGCAGGCTACGCTAAGAGAAAAATTGAAAAATGGTGTAAGAATTGGTTGTATTATTATTAACGGTGGAACAACTAATGAAGTTATAATTGATCCTATCAAAAAAATAGTTGAAATTAGAGATAACCTTGTTTCTGAGTTCCAATTAGATTATGTACCCCATGTTCATGTTGACTCTGTAATCGGTTGGATCTGGCTAGTTTATAAGTACTATGATTTTAAAAAAAATAGGTTAGGTATGTCTCAAACAGAGATTGCAAAAATGTCTGCTATGAGAGATAAAATTTCTGAGTTAAAATATGCCGATTCTTTTGGGGTTGATTTTCACAAAACCGGTTTTTGTCCATATATATCAAGTTGCATAATGGTAAATAACAAAGCTGACCTGCACGCCTTAGGCGGAAAATCAGCCTATGACATTGACTCATTAAAACATGGTGAATATGCACCCTTTGAATGGACTTTAGAACTCTCTAGGGGATCTTGCGGCCCAATTTCTGCATACATAGCCTTTAAATTATTTGGATTAGAGTGTTTTCAAGAATTAATATACAACATATTTTCTAATGGAGAATACATTCGCAAATTGTTAACAGCAAAAACTGACTTTGAAGTAATCAATAACGAAACAGAAGGATTTGCCACATTATTTGTAATTCTCCCCCAAACAAAAACCCTACGCTACAACGACTATACAAAATTAGCAAATGAAGCAGAAGTAAAAACTTTGTTAGATTACAATCAACAATTCTTCTTATTTCTATCAAAAAAATATGAAACAGGCGAAATCGGTTTTAAACTAACTTTCTCTAAAAATTATAAACCCCTCGGAGCCAAAGTTAAAACAGGCTGCTTAAAAATCTATCAAGCATCCCCCACAGCAACCAAAGAAAAAATCTATAAAACAATTAACCAGCTAATTGAATTAAAAAAAGAGTTTGACAATAACAATAAAACCTTCAAAGACCAAACAAACAGACCAACAGACTTTGTATACAGAACATAAAAAACAGTACAAAAATAACCCAATAATAACAAGTTGAAAAATATTAAACAAAACCCTAAAAATTCGCCAAGACCATAACATATCGCGATATAGAAATAAACGCGCCCTACATCCAGTATTTGACAAAATCTTTTTTAGACTTTTGCGCAACCTGATATGGGGGTATTTCAAAAACCATACCTGTTTTCTACTATAGTTCTAAAAAACATGATGGAATACTGAAAAGGTATTGAAAAAAAAGAAAAAGTAGTTGTATTGGAAAGCTCTCCGTGTAAGTTTGGGTTCAAATCCCGTAATCCATCATATGTTAAATGTATTTACTTTTCTTTTTTCTCTTTTTTTTGAAATGTAAATATAAAAATGAAATAACGCCCAGTAGAACGCCCGCAAGCACCTATAATCTTTCTCAAACTAAAGCTATCTCTAGCAGTTTGTACATTATTTTCTCTACTGTCTTAAGTATTACTTTCATCAGATAATCAATCATCATTATCATTAGATGCCCTATTACTATTGGCATTGTTGTATATATCACTAGCATCCGGAGCGTTATTACCCAAAATCCTGCCACCATGATTATTGAACGTGCCGTAGAGATTGTACACGCCACCACCAGTTGTAGCTGTGTTGTTGGTGATTTTGCTGCTTCCCATAATGTTAAAAATTCCCGCTCCCTCAAGGGCGCCATTGGTCAACCAAAAATCTCCAGACTCTATGCATACACCACCACCGCCTATAGCTGTGTTGTAGGAAATTTCTCCACCCGACATACTAAAATTGCCTCTATTATATACGCCACCCCCTCTAAAAGCAGTATTGTTAGCAATAATCCCACTAAACATGTTAAAAGTGCCACGTGATATGTGCACGTAGTCGTAAGAAATATAGATTCTACCAGACATTTCGCCAGCTGCCTGACAACCCGAGTTGAATACACCCCCACCACGAGTTGCTACGTTGTTAGTAATCACACCGCCCAACATATTAAAGGAACCAACTACATGTATGTATACACCACCACCATGGCCCACACCACCACTACTTGAAGTTGCTACATTATCTGAAATCAGACCATTTAACAATTCAAAAGTACCCTTATCTATGTATACGCCACCACCATAAAAGTAAGCAGTATTGTTAGTAATCGTGCCATCAAACATCTTAAACTTGCCCGAAGATTGTACAGCTACGCCACCGCCCCTATATGCGATGTTTTTAGCAATTCTTGCCTCATCTAACAATTCAAAAGTCCCTTCATTGTACACACCCCCACCAGCAGAATAATAGCCATAAGCAGAGTTCTTAGTAATCACTGCACACCCAGACATCATAAAATAACCCTTGTTGTACACCCCACCACCTTTATCTATAGCAGTGTTGCCTGAAATTTCGCCACCATACATGATACATGTGCCACCATTATTAACAAGCACTCCACTACCTATCGCACCCTTTACGTGAGTTACAATAATCTTGTCAAGTCCTAACATGCCTTGCCCCTCAACAGTAATGGTGCATGTGTTATTTGCCCCTGTTAGTTTGTAAAACCCAATGATCTTATTGCTTGTTAATGTAATGTTTTTGTTAGTTGGAATCGTTAGGGTTCTTGTTAGTTTGATGTTTTTGTTTAGTGCGATGCTGGTGGGTGTGTTGGGTGGTGTGTTGTTTATGGCTGTTCTCAGTTCGGTTTCAGTTTTAACATGTACCGCATTCTCCAAAGAAGATTTTTCTCCACTATAATAACTGTACAAATAGACTGAAGAAGTTAACACTGCAAAAAATAGAAAAACCAATAACGTAGTTTTACGAGAAATACGCAGCTTGTGTTTAGTTTTTACATTCGCATCCATACAAGTAACTCTTACGGCTGTATTTTGATTTAACCCAGATTAGATGCTGCTTTATAAGCATTATTTCAAAAACTTTGATCACAACAAAGCGCTGCAAAAAGCAGAAATACACTTCAAGGGTGTTGTTGTTGGTTGTGTTTGTGTTTTGTTTGTGGGTTGTGGGTTGGTTTTGGCGTTAGCTTTAATATGGTTATTGTGTTTTTGTTTGTGGTGTATTTAGTGTGAAAATGTTAAGTGTGAATTTGTTGGCTTTTCAGGCCGCTCAGAAGCTTTTGGTTAATCCTGAATTATATGGTGTAGCTGTGTCAAAATCGTCTGCGGGTGCTGTTATTGTTGATGCAGGTGTTAATGTTCCAGGTGGTTTTGAGGCTGGGAAGATTTTAACTGAGTTGTGTCTTGGTGCGGCTGGAAAGGTTGATCTTGGCTTTAAATCGTATGGTGAGATTGATTTTCCTTCTGTTATTGTTACGACTGATTTTCCGGCTGTGGCCTGTTTGGGTTCTCAGTTTGCTGGTTGGCGTATTAAGGAGGGTGATAATATTGCCATTGGGTCAGGTCCTGTTCGTGCTATAGCTCTTAAGCCTAAAGAGGTTTATGACGAAATTGGTTACACAGATCCTTGTGATAGAGCGGTAATTGTTCTTGAGAGTAATCAGTTGCCTACGGATGTGTTAATTGAGAAAGTTGTCAAGGCTTCTGGTGTTGCTCCTGAGAATTTAATTGTGGTGGTTGCTCCAACAGCTAGCATTGCAGGGTTAACTCAGGTTTCAGGTCGTGTGGTTGAAGTTGGTATACATAAATTAAAAACTGTTGGGTTAGATCCTAAATGCATAAAGTATGCTATGGGGTATGCGCCTATTTGTCCTTCTGGTCCTGATTTTGAGGTTGCCATGGCACGCACTAACGATGCCATACTCTATGGTGGTACCGTTTTTTGTGCAGTTGAATACGATGATGAAGTAAAATTGCAGGAAATTGTTAATCAAACACCTTCAATGATGTCTAAAGATTACGGCAAACCTTTTCTGCAAATTTTCCGTGAAGCTGACAAAGATTTCTACAAAATAGACCCCAACCTGTTTGCTCCCGCCGTCATAATAGTCAACAACATAAAAACCGGTCGAACCTTCAAAGCAGGAAAAATTAACCCCCAAGTTTTAGCCCAAGCTTTGGGCTTCTAACTTTAATTTTTAGTTAACACCATTTTTTTTATTTTGGAACGGTTAGGTACAGTACTTTTTGTACGCGTTGGGCAATTATCCAAGCTATGGGTATTGTGTAGAGTGCTAGTGTTGTGTTAAATAACGCTGCTAGGGGTAAGTATGCATTTGTGATGGCTCGGTCGAATGCAAAACCTATGGGAATTGCTTGGGGTAAGGCGAAGTAGAGTATAACTGTCATGCATGTAACGCGAGTTAAAATGCCTAGTCCTGTTGCAGTTATGAGACATTTGCTGCTATTTATGATGCTGGTTTTGGGGTTTTTGTGGTAGTATATTTTTTTACCGATGATTATTCCAACATATATGCCTATTTGCATGGATAGAGTGGCAAGTAGGTTGTATATGGGGCTTGTTGGCAGTGTGCCGGGAAAGAGGACAAAAAGGACGCTGGTGTTTAATAGAGATACAGCTATGCCAGATATGGGGTTGATTAGCAGGAGGGCTATGACTATGGGGATTTCCCATATTTGGTAGAATAGTACTGATGCGAACGGAGCGGCGACTGCAATGTGTGTCAATGTGGGGTTTAACACAATTGCTATGGCGGCAAAGACTATAGTTAGCGTGAGTTTTTTGGTATCCATTTTTGTTCTACACGGTCAAAATTGTTTTTACTTATTTAAGCGTGACTACTCAATAAAGTGTTTATGTTAAACTGTGGAAAATTGATATATAATAAAGATGTGTATTTAGTTTAAAGTGAGTAGTTTGACTGAATCTGTACAGTTCACAACAGTAGCCTTAAAAGAGTGGATAGAAAAAGAAGCAAACACTTCTCTTATTCCTGTTCAAGCGCAAGCTAAAAAACTTTTAGATGAAACAAGTCAAGCTATTGCAGCCTTAAATGAGGTTTGTGAATCTCTTTTAGAGAATAGCAATAAAGAAATAGAAAAACGCAATATGAAACTTTACAATCGCGCTAGGGCCTTAAACAAGTTAGCAAACCTGTTTATAGACCGACTTGCCAAACTCTCCATGCCTGAACAAATAACGTATGATACCCTGCGCAAATACAACAGTGAATCTCAGAAAACCCTCCTAGTTACTGAAGTTGATATAAAAAATTGGTTCCCCCGTATTTCACCTTTTTTCATTATGGATAGACGCAAGTTTCTTACAGTTTATGATAAAACAAAACAGACTTTTCTCTCTTTAAACGAGTTTGTCAATAAAGAATATGTTAAAATAAAAACTTTGCAGGAAACTCTTCTAATGATTGGTGAATTGCAAGGTTTAGAGAATAAATTTACTGGCATGCAGGTAGAAATTGAAAACATAAAAAATGAACGGGTTCCAGTTGAGGCAAAAATTGCTGAATTGGAGCAAAAAACAGGTGAATTAAAAACTGCAGGCCCTATTGATCAGTTAAATTTTGTTACCTGTGAGATTGAAACTTTGAACAATGATTTGAAAACCACCCTTAGACACCTGCAGAAACCCTTTATAAAAATGCAAGCCCTAGCAACTTCTGGCGGCGGAGGCGGCATAACACCTGACGAGTTACGTCTGATTAACCTGTATTTGGATACGCCCTTTGAAGCCTTAGTAATTGAAGAAACTGGTTGCCCTACTTTAAAGCGGGTTCTTGAAAAACTTCAAATTATGTTAAAAGAGGACAAGTTAAAACTTAAACCTGACAAAGCTCGAAAAGCTGAACAATCCCTAACTGAAATCTTAGACAAGAGTCTGCTAAATGATCCTCAAGAAAAAAGCAAAACCTTATCAACACAAAAAGACCAACTTTTAACCTCTACACGTATGGATGAAATTAAACAAAATATATCCATGTTTGAGGACCAAACAGAGCAGCTTAAAGCCCGAAAAGCAAGCATTGAAGCACATGAAACAATTAAAAAACGTGAACACCAAGATTTACAATCTGACCTTAGCAATCGTAAACGAGCCATCGAACGAAATATAGCCGAAGCCTTCACAAAAACCATCAAAATCACCTAGTCTATACTTTATTAAAACTTTAACTTGAGTGCTCGTAAAAGCGTTTTACCTTATGTTGTATTTGTATTTTGTAACTGTAGAACCTCTTGTTTGAGTTTAGTTGATTTTTCGAAACCTTTTTATATTTTGTATAGCATTTATAGCAAGTTTTCAAAGGGGACTATAAATGTCTAAGACTCAGCAGAAAAAGAAGAAAAAACAGTCAGCTTGTCTTGTAGAGGTTGAGCAGGTTGAAAGTGAGCTTTTGCCTGCGTTAGTTGAAGAGTTAGACAAGTTGGCGAAAGAGAAAAAGTTTGTTGACATTCAGGTTTGTCCTAAGTGTAAGAGTCCTTTCATTAAGCGGGTTAATTCTATGGCTGGTGATATGTTTGCTCACATGGGTATTACTCCGCCTAAATGTGATTGTGGTGAATGTGGTTGGAGAGGGCAAATTGTGCTTAAAGCGACAAATAAGTCTACGACAGTTAAAGATGTTGTAATAATGGCTGAAGCAAACGAAATGGGTAGTGAAGAGTAACACAAAATCAAGAGCGTCTGTTGGTTTGATCGTATGTTATGTTTATGGTTGTGTTCAAGTGGCTGTTATTGGACGAGTTGTAGAACTGGGGTGAATTGGTTAAATTAATTTTTAACTAGGTGTCTACATATTTATGTAGCTGAGTATGTAAAAGCAAACTGGGTGTTGCTCTAAAATGTGGTTTGGTTCAACATTTTGTTTTGTTTTTTGATATGTGTGTGTTAATTGACTGTGTTTTAGGTGGATAGGTTTATTTATATTTGTTTTGAGGGTATTTACTTGTGTGATTTGTTTGGCGCTTGCTGTTGATGCTAAATCGTTAGTTAAGCAATTTGGTAGTGTTCGAGCCTTAGATAATTTGAGTTTTACTGTTAAGCCTGGGGAAATTTATGGGTTAATTGGTCCAAATGGTGCAGGTAAGACTACCACGTTGCGGTCTATTTGTACTCTTATTTTGCCTTCTTCGGGTAAATTGGATATTTTTGGGTTAGATGTGGTTTCTCAAGCTTCTGAGGTTAGAAAAATTTTGAGTTATTTGCCTGAGGAGTCAGGGGCTTATCCTAACTTGACTGGGTATGAGTATCTTGAATTTATGGCTAAATTTAACCAAAAAGCTGATCGTGATGTTAAAAGTATGGTAAATGAAGCTGTTGAACTCTGTGGTCTTGGTAGTCGTCTTAAGGATAAGGCAAAAACTTATAGTAAAGGTATGAAGCGTCGTTTGTTAATAGCCCGTGCTTTAATGACTCATCCTAAACTTGCGGTGCTTGATGAGCCTGCTAGTGGTCTTGATGTTTTACAAGCATATAATGTTCGAGAAATCATTAAACGATATGTGAAAACCTATGGTGTAACGGTGATTTTAAGTAGTCATAATATGCTTGAAGTTGAGTATCTCTGTGATAGGGTTTCTTTTATAAATAAGGGTAAAATTGTAATTGAAGGTAACCCTCGTGAACTTAAAACTAATTATAATAGCGAAAATCTAGAAGAAGTCTTTGCAAAGGTGGCCGGTTATGTTTAAAGGGTTTAAAACAGTTTTTATAAAAGAGATTAAAGAACTCATACGAGATCCAAAAATTCTAGTTGGCATGATTCTAGTTCCTCTTATAATGCTCCCGGTTATGGGTCTTGTCATGGGTTATGCTGTAACTAGTGTAGAGGAGCAGTCTCAAGGTTCTACCCTTGTTATCCTTAATAATGACTCTGATGGAGATTGGAGTCAAACTTTTGTTACTTATCTTAGTTCAATTATGTCGGTTCAAGTTTTAAGTGACCTATCTCCTCAGCAAGTAATTGACCAAAAATTACTTGCCACTTATGGTAGTACTCAATTTATAGAAATTCCTGCGGGGTTTAGTCAAAATATGACTCTCTATTTAGAGGGTGATCATGCTATAACTACAAATGTTAACGTTTATGGCGTTTTTCAAGGCGGAGGCATGTTTAGTGACCTTGGCAGCTCTGAAATAGTTGCTTACGTGAATGCTTTTAACCGTGCCATTGCACCTGACGTTGTTTTAACCACCCATTCAACAATTATAAAAGACCAAGTCCAAGAAGGCATCGACCCCGCAACCCTATCTATGTTAATGCTCTCCCAATCAATAGCCCTGCCTATGACTGTAATGATAATGATCCTATCCTCAATGCAAATAGCCGCCACAAGTGTAGCTATGGAAAAAGAAGAAAAAACCCTCGAAACCCTCCTAACCTCTCCTGTTGACCGTTTCGCAATTTTAATGGGCAAAGTCTCAAGCACCGTAATTGTAGCAGGAATCGCCGCCGTAACAGTCCTAATAGGCTACTCCTACATGATAGGCTCCATCACCATGGGCATACCTGACACCATAAACGTTGACCTCGTCACCCTAGGACTAGTTCCCTCAACCTTTGGCTACATAATGCTAGGCATATCCCTCTTTGTCACCCTACTCTCCGCCCTAGCCCTAGCAGTTATAATGTCTTCCTTCTCTGAAAACGTACGCAGCGCCCAAGCCCTAGTAAGCTACATCTACCCCCTAATATTCATCCCCTCAATAGCCCTAATGTACCTTGACATAAACACCCTACCCACAGCAATCAAAGCCGCCCTATACGCCATACCCTTCAGCCACCCAATGATCGCCTCCAAAGCAGTAATAATGGGCAACTATACCACCGTCATCTTTGGCATAATATACGTCACAATATTTACCATAATCATCATGTACTTTGCATCAAAACTCTTCTCCACCGAAAAAATCCTCACCGCCAAACTAATGCTCAAAAAAGAATCAAAGAAAAAACACAACGACACAAACTAACCCCTCTATCACTTACAAAAACCTAAAACTAACAATCCACCAAACCACCGCCAACAACAACTATAACACAATTAAACCCAATAACAACTCTCAAAACCTAACAAACATTTTTACACAAACAACAGCAACTACTTGCGTAAATGACCTTCTAACATGTCTAATCCTAAAACAACAATTAATCCTAAATAAATTCCTATTAACAAGCCTTTTCTCTGTTTAACAGTTAAAACCTTTATATTTTAAGAACACCTTTTACTTAAAATCCTCAAATATATATAGGTAAAGACGCTATTAACTGCCTTAGAGGGTTCGTAACGAATAAACAAATCCAAACCATAATAATGCTATTACTTGCCATTTCTACATCTCTATTAGTTCTACCTCTTTCTACCCTTCACGCAGCAAACACAGATACCACCTCTTGGACAAAACTTGCCAACATGCCTACCAGTCGTGGTGGCTTAGACTTAGCTGTAGTGTCAGACAAAATCTATGCCATAGGCGGTTCAAATAATGACAGTGATCTTGATATAAATGAAATGTATGACCCTGTAACCGATAGGTGGTCTGTTAAAACGTCTATGCCCACTGCCCGAACAGGTTTTGCCACTGCCGTTCATGCAAACAAAATTTATGTCATCGGCGGCTCAATTGATGATAACCTCACAGGCACTGTAGAAGTTTATGACCCCGTTAGTGATACTTGGCAAACTTTAGCTTCTATGCCTACCTCAAGAGCTGATTTAACGGCAAATGTTGTTGGAGACAAAATCTATCTCATAGGTGGTAAAATATACCTAAATACTTCCCCCTACTACACTCAAACAAATGTTAACCAAGTTTATGATATTAAAACTAACACTTGGTCCACAAACACTTCCATGCCTATTGCCCTTCAAGGCCACACCTCAACTGTAATAGACACAAAAATATATGTCATAGGAGGCTCTAGACAGTCTCTTTCCGGAGTTGACACCTCAACTAGTACATTACAAATTTATGATACTGAAACAGGCAAATGGTCAAATGGTCAACCTTTGATTTTTCCCTCTAGCTATGGCGCAGCTGTTGCAACAGTAGGCGATATGGCACCAACAAAAATTTATTATGCCGGCGGTTTTTCTATTGAAACCTTTACTGATAGAACACAAATTTATGATGTTGAACATGATTTTTGGAGTGAGGGCCCAAAAATGTCTTCCAAACGAGCCTACTTAGGTGTAGCCGTTGTAGCCGATATTATATATGCAATCGGCGGTCTTGACGGAGAAAAATGGTTAAACCTCAATGAAGAATTAAAACCCGCCAGTTATGGCAAAGTTCCTCCCACTATAGAAATTATAAGCCCTCAAAATAAAACCTATAAAAACCTACAAATTGATTACCAAGTTAACAAAGCAGTTTCCTGGGTTGGCTACTCTTTAGATAACGGTCCAAATATAACTTTGACAAAAACCCCTTTTTCCATAGATAACATACCTAACGGACCCCACTCCATAGTGCTCTTTGCTAGAGACACCTTGGGAAACATTGGCGTTTCAAAAACAGTATACTTCACAATCGACCAAGCAGTCCCAACAATTACCGTCATAACACCTATACAACAAGCCTACAACACCGCAGACATAATTCTAACAATCATAGTAGATAAACCTGTTACACAACTCTCCTACAGCCTAAACGACCAACCAGAAGTAACAATCACCGGCAACATCACTCTACCTGCATTACCCGACGGAAACCATGTAATAATTGTTCACGCTATCGATGAACTTGGAAACTTGGGAACATCAGACGAAATCGCTTTCACAGTATCAACCTTCCCAACTTTCTGGGTTGCCACAGCAATTGTTCTAATAATAATACTTCTCACCTCAGGATTTCTAGTAATTAAGCATAAAAAAATCAGCAACAACCTCGCCATAGAAATACCTGAAAACCTAGCAGAATAACTCTGCTAACGGTTAAGAACTGTGTAAAAATGTTTTGTGATATTTTTTGTGATTGTTTTGAATTGTATGGTTGATTATTTGTTTGGAGTAAGGTTTAAGTAAATTTGGGTGGCAACTTGTTTGTGTATGGGTGTCTTTATGCCGTATGTGCTTGATTATGTTTCAGCTGAAAGTGAGGGTTGTTCTTCAAAAATAGTGCTTGATGATCGTATTTTTTATGTTAGACTGTTGTCTTCACCTGTGGGGGCTGTAAAATATTTTTCTGCTGATCAAAATGGTCATTTGCAGAAAGAAATTTCCAAGTCTGAATTTGAGTTGTGGGTAAATATTTTAGCTGACGATGATCTAGACGTAAAGGTTATACTTGAAAAGGTTATGCAGGGTAAAAAGTATTAGTAGCTTGCTCCACTAATTTTTCCTGTTGATTTCTGCAAGTTGTTGTGTTTACTGTTTTTCTGTTTTCTTCTTGTTGTTGAGTGTTTGTGTGTTAGTTCTTTGTTGGGGTGGTGTGGGGGAAAAAGAGTGCTTAAATATTTGTTTGTTGTGTAGAATGAGGTTGGTTGGGGTAGTAGTATAGCCAGGTATTACGATGGGCTCCAGAAGCAACCAGAATGGGTATGCTGACTTCCTTTGGGAAGAGTGACGAAGTTTTGGAGCTGTAGATACCCATTGGTCGTCGGTTCAAATCCGATCTGCCCCACCATCTTTTTCTTTACTCATTACTTGTATGTGTTTAGGGTCATAAAATTTTGCTGATAATCTTCTTGTGGTATTGTTACATCTGATGTTCAGCTGTTTGCTATAAAATTATGTTGAATTAGTTTCCCTTGTCGAGTTCGCAAAAGCATAGACTAAAAAGTATCAAAGAGCAGCAAACTATGGGGAACCACCATAACTAGACTTACAATAAAACAGCAGCTAAACAAGAAAATAGTTCCACTAACAATGGCAGTAGCAAACAAAATCATCGAAGAACTAGACTTCGTAAACCAAATAAACCAAACAGTAACATGGGACCCAGCCCACTGGAACATAAGCCCCGGTAGCCTAGCCAAAATGCTAATCATGGGAACCTTCACAGACATGCGCATCCCCCTAACCCGCATCAAAGAACGCTTCGAAAACATAGATACACCATACTTTTTAACCCCCCAAGACAAAACAGGTGACTTAAACGAGTTCAACGTAGGCAAAGCCCTAGACCGCATCGCCGAAAAAGACTACCAACAAATATATCAAACAATCGCTCTTAACGCAATTCAAAAATACCAAATCCCCCTCACCCGCCTACATAGCGACACCACCACCCTATCATTCTACGGCGAATACGACCTACAAAACAGTTTACTAACCGAAGAAGAGCTAAAATCGCTTTTCAAAATAGAGAAAGGCTACAACAAAGACGGCCGGCCTCAATGTAAACAGGTTGTAGTGGGACAAATAACCAATCAAATAGGAATCCCCATAATTAACAAAATACAATCAGGCGCAACCAGTGATATAGACTGGAACCGTCAAGCGTTAAATTACCTTGAACAAATACGTGCTAAAGGCTTCAAAGTAGGCCTCTACGTTGCCGACAGCAAACTAATGACCCAAGAACATGTAACAAAAATGAACACCACAAAAGATCGCATAAATTTTGTGTCACGCTGTCCGGCAAACTTTGCAGACAAACTAGAAAACCAAATGATAAGTCGAGCTTTTGAAGAAGGTAATTGGGTTGAGTATGGTTCTTTTAGTGAGGCAAAAAAGAAGGATGTTTGTACTTATCGTGGAGTAGGTTTTACGCAGATGGTTTATGGTGCGCCTCTGCGTTTGGTGGTGCTTGAAAGTAGTAGCTTGGTGGCAGGTGTTGTGCGTCTTTATGAGAAGCAGCAAAAAGAGCTTGAGCCTTTAATTAAAAAGTTGACACAACCAGTTTATAGTTGTTTTAAGGATGCAGAGGCGGCGTCTAAGCGGTTTTTAGCTTTAAAGCAGACACGTCTCTTTTTGTTTGATATTGATATAGTTAAACAGGAGCAAGGGGTTTGGCCTAAAGGACGCAGGGGACTTAAAACCCAACCTAAAATTAAAATCACCTATCAAATTGTGCTTAAAAACATTCGGTGCAATGAAGTAGCCTATAAAGTCTTTGAGAGGGAGCAGTCTTGTTTTGTTTTGGTTAGTAATGCTGTAGGGTTGGCTGATCGGGAGCTTGTTTTGGCGTATAAGGGGCAGGTGGTGGTTGAGAATTCTTTTCGTTTGCTCAAGTCTCCTGCGGTGGCGTCTGTTATTTATCTAAAAGATCCTTGTCGTATTGGGGTTTTGTCGATGTTGTTGGTGTTTGCGTTGTTGGTGCGTGCTTTGATTGAGTTTAGGTTGCGTGCGGGGTTGGCGGTTTTTCGGATGCGTAACCCTGAGGGGTCGTTGTGTGCGGGTTGGAGTGGGCGTGAGTTGTCTGCGCCTACGTTTAGGTTGCTCTATGAGCATGCTTTTAGTTGTTATTTTGAGTGTGAGGGTTTGGAGGGGGGTTATGGTTTTTGTTGGCCTCATAGTGATGCGCAGGTGCGTGTTGGGGCACTTTTGGATTTGTTAGGTTATAGTCTTGAGCAGCTTGTAGAATAGTAATTATTTGTGTGTTGTGAATGGTTTGTTAGTGGAGTTTATGCCTTTTGGGTGCTTGGTTTTTAGGGGTGTCAATTTTTTCTTTGTAGTCTTTATAATTTTGTCCATAGCACATCTGCAGCCAAAAACATGTCCTTCAAACCGAAAAACAAAACAAATCAACCAACTTTTACCACAAACAGCTGAACATCAGTTACATTGTTGTTTTTGGTTTTCTGTGTGTTACCTGTCTTTGTTTTGACAGTGTTGTTTGTTTTGTTTTTCTTTTCCTATTTTGTGTGGTTCTTTGTTATTGGACGTCTTTTAATCCGTAACTTTCAGTTTTTAGGTAGTAGGTTTTGTTTGAGAACGTGTTTTTGAGGTTGAAATGGAAAATGTCGTATTTTTGCAGTTTAGTTTTGGTATGTTGTATATGCCTAATAGGTATATAGGTAACGTGATTTATGAGTTATATGACTTACTGTAAAATGTCAACATGTGACAAGTTTATACTGGTTTTTCTCAATTATCAAACGTTAACAAATAATTTTAATTAACAAATAATGCAAAACTACAAAAATACGTATTCCCTAACCACCGAAAGTTATGGTTTAATTGTGAATGGGTGATGTTTGTGGGGGTTTGTTGTGTTGTGGTTGTTATTGGTTTATCCATTCTTTGAATTTCCAAAAAGCGTAGAGGGGTATGGTTTTTTTTGTCATTTCGTCAAGTGAGGTTAAAACGGATTTTTCGGGGTTGAATTTTTGGCAATATTGTGTTATTGATCTGGCGTGTTTTACTGTGCCTGATTTAACTTCGATGGGTATGATGTGTTTTTCGTTGTCTTGCACAATAAAGTCAACTTCAGCTTTTGCAGAACCTTTTGCTGTCCAATAATACACACTTTTGTCTTTAGTTTTGCCATACATTATCTTTAGTTCGCATGCAACAAAGTTTTCTGCCATTGCGCCCTTGAACTCTTTGTATGTGGGTGTGTCATCAAATATGATAGACGCGGGTAAATCTGCGTGTCGTCTTAATAAACCAATGTCGGACATGTATAATTTAAAAAAAGTGTGGTCCGCATAAGAGGAAATAGGGTAATTGGGTTTTTCGATGTACTCCACTTTATAAACAAGCCCTGCTCTGATAAGCCACATCAATGCATCCTCTAAATCTTTGGCCCTCCAACTTTTTTTAACTTGACTAAATATAAACTTGTGATTTTCTTTACCCAGCTGACTGGGGATAGATTGCCAAACAGCTGAAATTTTAGGGTAATCTTTTGTATCTGCATATTTAACAAAGTCTTGCTGATAGCCAAGAAGTATTTCATCAAGTTTTTTTTGGACTTCTTCAATACTTTTAGTGTCAAGCCAAACCTGCACAACCTCCGGCATACCGCCAACAACGTGGAAATCTCTATACTTTTCTAACAATTCGTTTCTAAAAGTTTTCCAAACACTGTCGCTAAAAGAGCTTTTTTGTAGTTCTTTTGTTAGCATTTCATTTTGAGCAAGTAGAAACTCGTAGAAACTCATGGGATAAAGCGTTAAGAACTCTACCTTGCCGACAGGAAAAGAAGCTCCCTTTTTCATAGCAACCCCAAGCAAAGAACCTGCTGAAATAATGTGGTATTGAGGGACATCTTCATGGAAATATTTTAACGAAGTAACAGCATTGCTGCATTCTTGAATTTCATCAAAGATGATGAGTGTTTGGTGCGGTTTGATTGTTTTTCCACGAGCCAGCCCTAGATCTTTAATGATTCTTTGGGGGTCTAAATCTTGCTCAAAGAACGTTTTAATTTTAGCGTCCTTGTCAAAACGGTAATACGCAATATCGGTGTAGTGCTGTTTTGCAAAATCTTTTATCAAAAACGTTTTACCGCATTGTCTTACTCCTTGTACGACAAGGGGTTTTTTGTTGGGATTGTTTTTCCATGCTATTAAATCTTGCATCAGCATTCTTTCCATAGTGCATTTCCCCTCCGACTACTAATGAAGCGTTAATAAAAACTTTGCCAAATCTTTAGCAAAATTACACCATAGTTTTTGAATAATTCCTGCAAAATTACACTTTATCTACATTTGAACACAAACAACCTGTTTACCCAAGAAAATTATATGCAGGTGAAAAATTTTTGAAAAATAGAGTTAATTTTGGAAAAACAGTTTAAAAAACACTACAAAAACAAACAACAAAACCTATGCATAACACACACATAATTATGCATATGACCCTATTTAACCATCAAACAGATTTAACGGTATTTTCAAAAACCACCCAAATACAAAAAAAATAACACAAACTACGCATAACCCCCAAGATTTCAGGATATTAGCAGTGTAGTGGTTATAACTCTTTTTTTAAGTAAATCATATCCACAAGCTGAATACCGTTCTCAAAAATAGAATGATCATAGTTGTCTGTAAAAAAGTTCTGAACCCTATGAGAGAGACAAAAACCATTTTTCTCATAAAACCGTATAATTGAAGGCACCTCACCCGTCCCAACAATCATGGTTTTATATTTACCTTTATAAAATGCTGAAACATACCCAATGAGCTTACTACCATACCCCATACCCTGCCACTCTTTGTATGTTGCTATACTTTTAAGCTCACACGTATCAAAACCTTCACTTGTAACAACACATACACTCTTCAACACATCACCATCATCATACAAAGCAAACAACTCCCCACGCCCAAGATATTTATCTACCATAGACTCCTGCTCATCAGCAAGCAAAAGCAAATCAATAAACCGCTTTTTACCTTCCCTTACAATCTTAACTTCCACGAAATAACCCCTAAACTAACACTTTATTTGCTTAAAGCTAACCACAATGCATAATTATAAACCTTAACTGCACAACCTTTAGGGTAATACAATACTCGTGCCTATTCAGTTAGAGCGATTTTGACGTAGGTAGATGTTGTTCCTGTAATAATTCTACGGTTGTGTGAAAGACCGCTTTTTCTGTTTATTTACAATCTTAACATAGAGGTAATCTTGTAAGGGCTGAAATGTTGGTTAGCTGGTTTCTTTTGTTAATTCTTCATAGACAAAACAATCGGTAAAGTGGTCGTTGACCATGCCTGTGGCTTGCATGAATGCGTAAATTATTGTGCTGCCGACAAAGTTCATGCCGCGTTTTTTGAGGTCTTTGCTGATTTTATCTGAAATGGGTGAGGTTGTGATGAAATCTTGTATTTTTTCAAAGTGGTTTGTGATTGGTTTGTAGTCTACGTAGCTCCATAGGTATTTATCAAGACTGTCGTGTTCTTTTTGGATGTGGAGAACTGCTTTTGCGTTGGTTATGGTGGCGTTAATTTTTAGGCGGTTTCGGATGATTCCGGGGTTTGCTAAAAGTTCTTTGATTTTATCATCGTTGTAGAGTGCGATTTTTGCGGGGTCAAAGTTGTCAAAGGCGGTGCGGTAGTTTTCGCGTTTTTTAAGTATGGTGAGCCATGATAGTCCTGCTTGTGCACCTTCTAACGTTAGCATTTCGAATAGTTTTTTATCATCGTGGACGGGTCTGCCCCATTCGTTGTCGTGGTAATCTACGTAAATTGGAATATCGCCGCACCAGCAGCATCTGGCTTTGTTATCTTTCATGTCTGTTTCCAACTCTTTCACCATACTATCTGCCTTTAATTGTTTTTATACCCTGGCGCTATGTTTCTTATTTTTTCTTGTGCTTAGACGCATTATCTGTCATAAATTAAACTTTATTAACGTAAAGTAGGTTTGCCACAATATTTATAATTTCGGAAGAGGTTTAATAACTCCTATGTGTGGTATTCTCAGACTGGGGTTTATGGAGTTTGTGTGTTTAGTAAGTTGTATGTTTGTGGTGAGTGCTGTACGGTTACAGGTGTAATGAGAAATGAAATCACAGTTTAATAAAAAAAAGTTTGTTGCTACAGTTTTATTGGTTCTTCTATGCAACTCGTTCATAGGAGTGAGTGTGGGTGCTGTTGAAACATTTGAGGATGTTGATTCAATAAAAGTTCTTAATTTTATAAGAGATATATTTCAAGTTGACATTGATAAATATGATGTAACCTTGTCAAGATTGTCAACAAGACCTCTGGATGTTGGTGTAGTAACGAGCGGATACTATAATCTTGTGTATTCTGATTCTGATAATAGTGGCGTAGGCTCAAGTGTTTTAACGGTGGGTTTTACCTTATGGGACAGCGAACTTGTTGCTTGTGATTTTCGTCGTACAAATTTTGATGATACGGTAATACATTATATTCAAAAACCAGAAAATAATTTGTGCAAGACAGCCATAGGCGTTCTACAAAGATACCAAACATACGCCAAGGATAAACAAATACCTCAAATGGTCAATCTGCTAAAAACCGCAGACCTCACAAACGATTGCATAAAAACAAACAATAATTTACAACTCACAGTTACAGTCAGCGATCGTTCTTCTGTGCTGTGGAATGATGTTCGTGTTACTTTGAGGTGGAGTAACACGGTAAATGGTGCTGACTATAGCAGACTTACTTTAACGTTTAAAAACGGTGAATTAATAGGGTTTGGAGATGATAGGGCGTTTTATGTTTTGGGTAGTGGTGTGGTAAAGATTTCTGAGAAGCAAGCTGTTAATATAGTGCTCGAGCAGATGGCAGGTCTTTCGTATACAGTTGATGATGAGGTAGTATCGGGTTTTAACATAATTAATGAACGCATTCAAACACAGCCTTCTGTTTATTCTCTGCCGTCGGAGAGTTTTTTGGTAAAGTATCCTATTTGGATTGTCGATTTGCCTTTAGCGGATATTTATCCTGGTACGGTTTCTTCTATTAGGGTCCTGCTTTGGGCTGATACTGGGGAGATAATTAGTGGTAAAGCTTTAGGTTCGACGACTCATCACATCTTTAGTTACGATTTAATTCATGAGGTATCACCGCTTCAAGACAGTGGTTTAAACTCTGACTCCCGCAATACGCTATTAGTGGTGTATTTTGTGGGTGTATGTTTGGCAATTATGATCTGCATAGTTATGGTTGTTGTAGTTTTTAAAAGAAGAAGCGAATCCTATATGGCCAGATGATGGGTATTGGCACATTTTTCTCCATAGCAACAAGGCCTGTGATGGAAAAGTACGTAAAATGAAATCTAATTCAAGCAGTAAACAAAAATACACGTGCCAATGTCATTTTGCCTTGCTATAAAATAGATCTCCTTTTTTTGTTTTGTTTTGGTGTGGGGGTATGTTTATATGGTTGTATCCCCTCCCCCTGTATGGGATGTTGTTTATGCATGCTCATAAGCGAAGAAAAGAAGTCTCTGATCGTCTAGCTCGAATTGAGGGCCATGTTCATGGTGTTAAAAATATGGTTGAAACTGACAAACCTTGTCCTGAGATACTTTTACAACTAGTTGCCATACGAGCAGCCTTAAACAAAGTCTCTAAAATAATTCTTGAAGACCATGTAGAATCCTGTTTAAAAGAAGCTGCCACCTCAGGTGAAACCGAGCAACATTTTGAAGAACTCAAAGAAGCCCTATCAAAACTAATATAACCTAAAAGGTCACGCTATGTCCTTAAAACAATTTTTACTACTCCTCTTCACAGTTCTAGGTTTAACAGGCTGGTTAACAGCAACATTTAACCTACTACCCCCGACTGTAACGTTTTATCTTCAATTTTCCTCTGCAACTCTTGCTCTTTTAACTATTGGGTATGGCGCCCTTAAAGCGTTATACACCCGCATTTTTAGCATGGACGTTTTAGCTACCATAGCCATTTTTGCCTCCATATTTAGCGGAGAATACTTTCCCGCAACAATTGTAGCCCTCATGCTAATAGGCGGTGAAATGCTTGAAGATTATGCTCAACAAAAAAGCTCCAAAGCCATACAAAAACTAGTGGAAGAGCAACCTCAAACAGCCACCGTTCTCCGAAACGGCCAAGAAATCCAAGTTAAACCCCAAACAGTCCAAATCGGCGAAACCGTCCTAGTAAAACCTGGAGCAAAAATTCCCGTAGACGGAATCATACAAAAAGGAACCGCATACATAAACCAAGCCTCCATAACAGGCGAATCCCTTCCAACTGAAAAAACTATAGGCACCCCTGTTTACAGCGGAACCACCGTCCAACAAGGCGCCATATACATAACCACCACAGCTGTCGGCGAGGAGAGCACCTATGGAAAAATAATCTCTATGGTAAAAGACGCCAAAGAAAAAAAAGCCCCCATAGAACGCACCGCAGACAAATACGCCAAATACTTTACCCCCCTAATCCTCCTAATAGGCTTAACCGTTTTTGCCCTAACCCAAGACCTCCTACGCATGGCAGCCGTCTTTATCATAGCCTGCCCCTGCGCCCTAATCCTCTCCACCCCCGCCGCCATTGTAGCAAGCATTGGAAACGCAGCCAAACAAGGCATCCTCATACGAAACGGTGAAACCCTAGAAAAAACCTCAAAAATCGATACTCTAATTGTAGACAAAACAGGAACCATAACAAAAGGCCAACTAGAAATCGCAGACATCCAAAGCTTTCACCCAAAATACACCCCAAACCAAATCCTACAATTAGCCGCCGAAACAGAAAAATGCTCCGAACACCCCTTCGCAAAAGCCATAACAAAAACCGCCCAACAAAAAGGCCTACAAATCCCACACCCCGACAACTTTGAACACCACCCCGGCTTAGGCGTATGCATAACCAACAACAACGATGGAACACCCATCATAACCGGCAACACCCGACTAATGCAAAAATACAACGTACAAATAACCCCAAACGCCCAAAACTATCTAACAAACCACGAAAACAAAAACACTGTCATTCTCATTGCAAAACAACAAACCCTACTTGGCGCAATAAGCCTCTCTGATCAACCCCGCGAAAACGCAAAACACACCCTAACACAACTTAAAAAAGAAAACGGCATAAAACAAATCATAATGCTAACAGGAGACAACAAACACGTCACAAACAACATCGCCTCACTATGCGCCATTGACAAAGCCATAGCTGAACTAATGCCCGCCGACAAAGCACACAAAATACAAACCCTCAAAAACCAAGGCTCAACAGTCGCCATGATCGGCGACGGAATCAACGACGCACCCGCATTAGCCCAAGCCGACATCGGCATCGCCATGGGACTATCAGGAACAGAAATAGCCATAGAAACAGCAGACATCGTACTTGTAACCGATGACCTATCAAACCTACCCAAACTACTAAAAATCGGAAAAACAACCATGACCATAATCAAACAAAACATCACCTTCGCCCTAGCCATAAACATCATCGGCATAGCCCTATCAAGCCAAGGCCTAATAACCCCCCTAATGGCATCCATAATTCACGAAAGCAACGCACTAATAGTCATGGCCAACTCACTAAGACTCCTAAAAATAAGATAAAATAGAAAATTTGCCGCTAAACACCATGTACTGCCTTTTTACAGGCTTCGTCTATGAGCCGCAATATTTCCCTTCTAGCCTCACTAATAGTGAGGGGAAGCTCATCAGCTATGGGCAAATTGTTTTCTTTCTTTAAAACTTCAAAAAGATGCGCTATACGAGGTGAACGCAAATTTACTTTTCGAATTAACTCTGTATTTGAGAAACTTGTTTTAGGAGTACCCGCAGAAACTATTTTACCTTTGTTTAAAATGTAGAGTTTGTCTGCAAATAAGGGTACCATATCTACATCATGTGTAGCCAATAATAATGTGATTCCTTTTTCTTTGTTAAGTTGAAGCAATAAGTGTAAAATATCGCTGGTAGCAATTGGGTCAAGACTTGAGGTGGGTTCATCCATAATGATAACTTCTGGTTCCATAGCAAGAACACCTGCTAGAGCTACTCTTTTTTTCTGGCCACCGCTAAGAAAGTGTGGGGGTTTGTCTGCATACTCGTTCATGCCAACAGTTGTAAGTGCATCTTTTACAAGCTGTTTGACACGTTCAGAAGTATAGCCTAGATTTAAAGGTCCAAATGCTACATCTTGTTTTACTGAAGAGGCAAAGAGTTGATCATTTGGGTCTTGAAAGACAAAACCCACTCTTTTTCGTAGGTTTAGAAGTGATTTAGAATCGTAGGCTAAGGGTTTGTCCTCAAAGTATATTTTGCCGGAAGTAGGTTTTAGAATGCCGTTTAAATGGTTAAGTAGAGTGGTTTTTCCTGAACCATTTGTGCCTAAGAAAGCAATTCGTTCGCCTTGTGCAAAATTTAACGAAACCTCATCTAATGCTAATGTTCCATCTGAGTAACAATGAGATACGTTTTCCAATCTAAACATCATATTATTATAATACAACTCCCATGTTTGTTGTTACAAGTATTAATGTAATAAGTAGGATGTCAAAGATGACTATGCCTAAGAGGGTTGTTTTTCTTGTAGAAGGAAAGTCGTCAAGTATGCGTATTTCTCCGTCGTATCCTCGTGCGTTCATAGCGGTAAGTGTTCGCTCTCCTTGATCTAGTGTTCGTATGAAAAGACTTCCGGCGAGCATAGCTAAAGAGCGAATGCTACTTAGCCAGCCTGAGCGTTTAAGTCTTAGTTTTTGGGCAAGAGTCATTGTTTTAGAGATTTCTAGAAATAAAAAGATGTAGCGGTAGATTAGCATAGACATTTCTACCATGACTTGTGGAATGTGGATGCGGCGAAGGAGAACACACAGATCTGTTATTGATGTTGTGAGTACTAGAAAGAAAAGACATGAAAGAGCGCTTTCAACTCTAAGGAAAGTGTTTATGCTCATAGAAATTCCGCTTTTAAATATTGTCCATGTGGTCCAGGGTAGTGGGATTTCTATTAGAGGTGTTCCTGAGCCAAAGAGTAAAGCTAGTACAATACAGCTAAGTATGAGCATAAAGGTTGGGTAGGCAAACAGGTCAAGGTAAAGATGTGTTTTAACTTTAGCAAGACCTAAGGTTAAACTTGTACAGATTATAAATACTACAATGGGTACAATAAAGGACACTACGCCTGGCACATCAAAGGTTGATGCAGAAACACTTATTAAAAGTGCTGAGAGTGCAAAAAAAGTTTTAGTTATTGGACTATTTTTTGCTAATGCGTTGGTATAGGCCGATTTGTCTACTTCAGCGTAGAGGTCTGAATGGCTCAATAGGTTTTTCTCCCATCTTTAGCACTTATGTTCATTGTTTTATTTTTGATTTTGACTAATTGGTTGAACATATTTCTTTCCTTCTTTTGTGCTGTATCTCTACTTGTGTATGGGCATTTGAATGTGATTAAAAAAGAGAGTAGGGGGATATGTTTTTGTTGTTATTGTTGTAGTGGTTGTTTTGTTTTGTCTTCGGGGTTTGTTCTCATATATCCCACAAAGTAGGCAAGTATTGAGGCTCCGATGGC
This sequence comes from Candidatus Bathycorpusculum sp., assembly GCA_009781395.1. Taxonomy (GTDB): domain Archaea; phylum Thermoproteota; class Bathyarchaeia; order Bathyarchaeales; family Bathycorpusculaceae; genus Bathycorpusculum. The sequence continues at coordinate 27,292 of WQYG01000013.1, forward strand.
TACTTGTGCTGAGAAAAGTAGTATCTCACCTGTTTCATCTGGTTCATACCCTAGTGGATCAATCCATGGAGTGTAGCCGCCTGCTGTGATTTCGTCTGGACCTTGACCGTCTGTTCCGCTGAAATCTGCATCTGGGTGAATCATAAAGGGCATTATAAAGAGAGTTAGCACCAGTCCTATGACTGCTATGTATAGGTATTTCATTTTGATTTTTTGTTTTGGAATGATTGCGTTATCTGTAGTGCGGATTTTTTTTAATCCTTTTTTGGTTCCAATGAAGTGTCCTATAGTTGCAGCCATTATTCCTGCTTGAACTGAGAACAGTAGTGTTATGGTTTCATCTGGAAGCGAAATAACTGCTTCAGATAAGGGTGTATACCCTAAACCTATTATGTATGCAAATAGTGCTATAGGTGTCACTATGGCCAATGCTATATAGTATTTATACTCCATTTATGTTTTCACCTCTTTTTTTATGTTTGTAGTGGTGGGAATTTTTAGTATTCCTAGTTTTTGTAGGATACTGCCTTTGTATTTTGACAGGAGGCTAAATAGTAGAACAGCGAAGAACCCTTCGGCTATGGCTAATGGGATTTGTGTGAAAGCATATATGCCTAAGAATGTTGAAAATGCTGTAAAGACACTTCCATTATCTGGGAATGCCAGGCCTAGTTGGAATGCTGTTATGACATATGTCATTAAGTCGGCTATGGCTGTTGCGGCAAAAACGCCTATCATTGGCATAATTCCTGCCTTTTTAGATATTTTCCATATGGCAAAACCTATTGCAGGTCCGGCAATGCCCATGGAGAAAATGTTAGCTCCAAGAGTTGTTATGCCTCCGTGAGCTAGCAATAAGGCTTGAAATACCAGAACTATTACTGAAATGGCACCTGTTATTGAAGGTCCAAAAAGTATAGCTGAAAATCCCGTGCCTGTTGGATGCGAGCTGCTTCCAGCTACTAATGACGGTAGTTTGAGTGCAGAGATTACAAAGACAAATGCGCCAACTATCGCCAAAAGCGGTTTTATTTCAGGCATTTTTTTTGTTAATTTAGTAACTTTATAGATGCCATAGATCACTATTGGTATTGATATTAGCCACCATATTTGCCACCATGGTGATGGTAGGAAACCTTCCATTATATGCATATCTTTCTTGTTCTCCTTGCTGGATAGTTTATCCAATAGGCATATAAGTGTTTGTTTAACATTAGTTAACTACTGGTTGAATAGAAATATGAAGAAACAACTTCAAGAACTCCTCCTCAAAGACAAAGGTGAATTTACAAAATTTCAAATTTTACTTGAAGTCATGCGAAATCAACCCCACGTAAAACAAAAAGACATAAGCGAAACCATGGGCATCACCATCCAAGCCATATCTAAATATTTTAAAAAACTCTCCAAAGAAGGCCTCCTAGAAGCAGGCTCCGAACGAGCAGACTACCGTCTAACTCAAAAAGGCATAACAAAACTCCGAGACGACCTAAAAAACCTAGACTCATATGTCAAATCCGTTAAAAACGAATTAAAAATAGATCACGCCTGGATAGCCATAGCAACCCTGCCTGTAAAAATCAATGAGCAAGTAGGACTAATCACCAAAGGCGGCATATTTTACACTGTACCCGTAACTAACTCTGATGTTGAAGCCATCGGCATTGCCACAAACAACGCCGAACCCGGCGAAGACATAGGCCTAAAAGAACTAAAAGGCAAAGTCAAACTAAAACAAGGCAAAATCCTAATAGTCAAACTACCCAGCATCCGACAAGGCGGCTCAAGAACCACCGACCTGACAAAAATAACCGAATTAATCAACGATTTCAAACCCGACCGCATAGGCGTCATGGGAGCCGTCGGCAGAGCCGTAATTAACAAATTAAACCTCAAAGCCGACATAGAATTCGGCATCAGCCACGCAGCCGTCATCGCAGCCTCCCGAGGCCTAAACGTACTAGTCCTAGTAGTTGGCCGCATGGTCAACAAAATGATCCAAGAAATCGACTCACAAAACATACACTTCGCCCGCGACATCATCTACGAAGTAAAAGACGCCAAAAACACCCAAGACACCTCAAAATGAGCATCGAATGCCCCGAAACCTACATCCTTACAAACCAACTAAACAAAGAACTAAACAACAAAACAATCACCAACTATGAAGTACAAAACAGCCAACAACTCCAACAAAAAGGCTTCATAAGCCAAAACCAAACCCTCAACCACCTAATCAACCGCAAAATCCTCTCAACCACCACCAAAGGCAACACAATTATCATAAAACTCGACAACCATTGGAACATAATCATAGCACCCGAATACGGCGGCACCATAACCATACACCCACCCCAAACCAACCCCACAAAATTTCACCTAAAAATAGACCTACAAACCCTCCTTCTAACAATAAACCTAACAAGCATAGGCTGCATACAAGCAGTCGAAACCCCTTTCCTTAAAACAAACTATCTCTACAACCGAGATTTCAGCCAAAAACTCAACCCCCTAGAAACAAACTTTACCCCAAAACACTTCATTGAACAACTTGACAACAAAAAACAAAACATCAAAACCGCCCTAGTCGGAAAAACCGCCGTCATTGTTGGAATATCTAACAGTGCCTTCCAAGACATCATCTACCGCGCCAAAATCAACCCCAAACGCAACACCCACACACTTACCTTAGACGAAAAACAAAACCTCTACAACGCAATCAAACAACTAATCAAAGAACGCTTAGAAGCAGGCGGAAAAAACCAGTTTACAGACCTATACGGCAACCCTGGCCTATACATACCCAAAATGGGGCCAAACAAAAAAGACCAACCTTGCCCCCTATGTAACTCTAAAATAGAAAAAATCAACCATGGCGGCGGACAAGTATACCTCTGCCCAACCTGCCAAAAATAATGTTTCCTATAGTTGATTTCTAATCTTTTTTCTTTCCAACGATAGATTATCTGTAGGCTCGTATAACCTATAGTTTGTGAAGAAGGAGTAGATGTTTATTTGTATGTGTGTTCCATCATTATATGATGTGCAATATATGGGAGCCTATGTTTACTTCCTTACGTTTCATGAAATTCATAAACAAAACTTTGTGATGTTGCATATTGAGCGTGTATGTTTTAAGGTTTGGAGGATGCAGTAGGTGGGTAAATTTTTTCAAAAAGTTGTAGCAATGTTTCTTTTGATGGTTCTTTTTTTGGGTGTTGTTTGTGCGTTAACTGTGCCTGGGGTGTGTGCGGTAGAGTCTTCTGTGTCTGAGAAAGGTTTAGGTGTGTTACGTGATTTTTTTGGTCTTGATTTATCTCAATATGATGTTGTATTTGAAGAGGATTGTTTGTCTGAATCTTTTCTTGGTGATGTTTTTGAAACGGTGCTTTTTACTTTAACCTCTGAGGGTAGCAAACTTAGACTAGTTTTTACGTTTGTAGGGGGTAATTTGTTAAATGTGTATGTGTTTGAAAATGATGGTGTACCTTTGTTAAATTTTGGTGTTGCGGATGGTGATGTTGTTGGGGGTGCTCAGAGTTTTCTTGGTCGTTATGGGCAGTATTTGTCTTGGTCTTTTTTTGGGGATTTAAAGTCGTCGCTTGATGGTGTGGGTGTTAATAAGAATTGTACAAAACCTGTTGGAAATGCTTTGCTTGAGGTAACTGTTTATGATGATGTTGATGTGACTAATTTTATGTGGTATTTAGCTGATGTGGGTGGTGTGGAGGATTTGTGTGTTGGTGTTGTGGCTTTAGGTTTTAAAGATGGGGCCTTTGTTTCTTTTACTAACACTTGGACTTTGTATGGTGGTGTTGATAAGTCTTTTGTGTTGCTTAAAACTGGTAATACTGCTGAAGTATTGTCTGTTGTTGATAATGTTGATGGTGTTGGTTTGTCTGTTAAGTCTTTGGGTTCTATGGTTTTGTTTAGTGGGGTTGATTGTTTGGTTGTTGTTGTTTTGTTTGTTGTTGTTATTGGTGGTGTGTTTGGTGTTGGGTTGTTTTTTGGGGGTTTGAGGGGTTTGTGTTTTTTTAAGCGGTTTTTTGTGAAGAAGGTGTTTGGGTTGTTGTTTGTTTGGTTGTTGTTGTTTTTGGTTGTTTTTTTGCCTTTAGTTGGGGCTGTTAGTGCTTTGCCTGTTGGGGGGGTTGTTTGGGGTTCTCGTAGTAGTGGGGCTTTAAATGATTTGTATGGTAGTCATAGTTGGCGTAAAACTGATGCTGAAATAGGTCTGCAAGATTTTGTTGGTCGTTTTTTGGTGTCTAATTGTCTTACGGTTGCTAATGGGTATGTTGGTTTTTCTAATTTGTGGGCTAATAAGAGTAGTGTTCTTTCTCAGGCTCAGGGTTTAAATGTTAATTATGATCATGTGGCGGTTTTTGATTGGGATCATGGTGTAGGTGGTTATCCTGGGGCTGTTTCTTTTTCTTATGATGGTGTGCCTGCTGATGAGTTGCATTATATGTTTGAGGATGATTGGGGAACTATTGTAGGAGGGCCTTCTGATTATGAAACTGATTGGAGTCATGGTGTTTATGATATAGATATTTATGAGGCGTTTTCGGCAGGTAAAGTTCATTTTGCATTCATAAATACGTGTCTTTCAGCTAATACTGAGCTTTTCGGTCAGGGCACTTCTCCTTCAGGTTATCCTTTAGGTATGCCTTTTGCTTTTACTCATCGCATGGTAGGCTATGTGCCTTTGGGAAGTAATTCTACTCTTATGAGTGATGATGGGTATAATCGTCCTGATGCTTTTCCGCAATGTTACATAGGTTTTCCCTTTGGCTCTGCATCGTTGGATCAATATATTTCTTATAATGAGAATTGGCAGCCTTGGTATAAGTGGGTTGTTTACTTTTGTTATATGGCGTTTAATTTTGATGTGTCTGTAAATGAGGCTCTTGATTGGGCTTGTAGTATGCAGTGGGGCTGTCCTTCTTTTGGAGTTAGTCCTCTTCAAGGAGATGGATTTACAGCTATTTGGCCTATTTGGGATGATGAAAACAAAGAATTTACCGTTTCTCGTGTGCAGGGTTTGCATAGCACTTTAGCGGTGTATGGTAATGGTAATATTCATTTAAAAAACTTCCAAGCCCCACACATGGTTAGCTATCCGTATGTTAGTGGTCCAAAATCTGTTGACCCTGAGGTTTTGGTTGATTTTTCTGTGTACTCTGTTGACCCTTTTAATCATGATGTACGGTACGTTTTTGACTGGGGTGATAATACACCACAAACAACAACTAACTATGCTAAAGCAGGGGTGCCTGTTACGGTTTCTCATCTTTGGAGCACTGCCGGTGTGTATGAGGTTGTTGTTAAGGCTCAATGTGAAGACGGCACTTGGAGTGACTGGTCTGAGTCACACATAATCACAGTTGGCAGCTCTTATTGGTTGACAATAACTGTGATAAGTATATTTTTAATTGGTTTTATACTGTTAGTACTGATACTATGGTACCGCTTTAAAAGACAATAAAGCACGTGCTGGATAACTACTACTACTGATGGTGTATTGTTGGTAATTGTATGATGCTTCAAACTCTTCTTATAGTTCATACTTAATTGATTACATTAAAACACAAAAATTGACTTTTCACTGTGTAGTATGATGATTTTTGTTAACATCGATAGATACTAGATAGAATACATGCAGGTAACTTTCTTTTAAATGCAATAAAAAATGTAGAACTTAGGTTACACCCTAAATTCTGCGGTGTTTTGTGCACATACAAAAAGTGAGTTATTTGTTTGTGAGATAGTTTTTTAGGTCGTTTTCTGTTAAACCACACGCTTCTAGAATGGCACGCTGAGTTTTAGTTAAAG
>WQYG01000014.1 GCA_009781395.1 Candidatus Bathycorpusculum sp.
AGATGTTTCAGTTGCCGGGAGAAGCAGCATATTTTGGTGAGATGACTGAGAAGCAAAGAGATCTTTATACTGCTCTTGGAGTTGAGCCCCCCTCATAGATATAATTTTACGGGATTTCAGGTTTAATATGGAATTCAGGTTGTAGACTAAAAAGAGGGGTTATCGTAGTTTGTTTTTTTCTCCGGTTACAATGTAGAGGATGGATTCGCAAACATATACTGCGTGGTCGGCGATGCGTTCGAGGTATCGTGCCATTAGGGTGCTGGAAAGTATGCATTTGCTGTTGGTTAGTTCTTCATCAAATAATTTTTGCAGGTGGTCTATGTACATTTGGTCTACTTCTTGTTCAGTTTGTGATATGCTTCTAGCTAGGTTAATGTCTAGTTTGTGTAGAGCGTCAATGCTTATGGCTACCATTTGGAGAACTTTGGCGCTCATTTTTTCAACAAATGTTCTCATGTCAGAGTTACATTCTTTTAAACCATTTAATTGGTCGTTGATAAAGGAAATGTCAAGAGCGTATCTGCCGTAGCGTGCAAAGTCATAGCTAATTTTCATATAGGATTTAATGGTTCGTAGGTCTGAAGCGACTGGTTGGAAACGTGCTATAAGTTCAAAGGTTCGGTCTTCGACTTTTTCAGCCATGATCATTAGTCTATCAGACATGTCTCGGACTTGATTTTGGACTGTTAAGCCGTCGATGTAGGCTCTAATTGAGAGGGAGAGGGTTTGGTAGGTTAATTCACCCATTCTGTATAGTAGTACGGATTGGTCTTCTAACACAACATCAATAAGTCTGGTCAATTTTTTGCACTCCTGTTTTTAACCGAATTCTCCTGTAATATATTTCTCGGTTAATTTATTTTTGGGGTTTTCAAAAATTTGTCGGGTTTCGCCAAATTCGACAAGTTCACCTAGATACATAAAAGCTGTGTAATCAGAAACACGTGATGCTTGCTGCATGTTATGAGTAACTATGATAACGGCATAGTTTTGTTTAAGTTCTATTACTAGTTTTTCAATTTTTGCTGTAGCAATAGGGTCAAGAGCAGAGCAAGGTTCATCCATCAATATTACTTCAGGTTGTAGAGCTATTGCACGTGCAATGCAGAGTCGTTGTTGTTGGCCTCCGGAAATACTTGTGCCAGGTTTTTTAAGATCATCTTTAACTTCATCCCAAAGTGTAGCCTGTTCGAGACTGTGTTTTACTATGTCATCAAGGTTTTTGTCTTTTTTTGTGCCTGTTAGTCTTAAGCCTGCAGCAACATTATCATAAATGTTCATTGTTGGAAAGGGATTGGGTTTTTGGAAAACCATACCAACTCGTCTTCTTATTTGTACAGGATCAATTTGGCGGTCATAAATGTTTTTGCCATCTAGTAGTATTTGGCCAGCCATTTTAGAGTTGGATACTAGTTCATGCATACGGTTGAAGCATCGTAAGAATGTGGATTTGCCACAGCCTGAGGGTCCAATGATGGCGGTGACAGAGTTGGGTTTCACTGTTAGGTTAACGGTTTTTAGGATTTGTTTTTGACCAAACCAGGCGTCAACATTTATTGCTTGCATTTTTGCTGTGGCATCTATTACGTCTGCTGTTATTGGTTGTTGAGATGGGTCTGGTTGGGAGAGGTTTTCTTTTTGTTGTGTGGTTGTGGGGGTTGTCATTATGTTTTCATTCTACTCCTGCTGGCTAATCGGACAGCAATGTTGATTGTTAATACCATTAGAATTAGAATTAAAGCGGCGCCCCAACCTTGGGCTTGTATTTCGGGGTATGGTTGGAGGGAGTTTTTCCAGATTTCTAAGGGTAGGGCAGCCATGGGTTTATCTAAGCCTTGGAAGAAGAAGCGGTTTCCAAGAATTGTCATAATTAGGGGGGCTGTTTCTCCGGCGATTCGAGATACAGCTAAAAGTACGCCAGTTACAAGACCGCTTTTGGCTGCAGGTAGTACTACGTTTAGGGTTGTTCGCCATTTATGGGCGCCTAGTGCTAGGGAGGCTTCTCGTATGCTATTTGGTATGAGTTTTAGAGATTCCTCTGTGGTTCTTGTGATAATTGGTATCATGATAAAGGCTAGGGCTACGGCTCCTGCAATTGGTGAAAAGGTTCCTAATGTGAGAACTATTATGCCGTATGCTGTTATGCCTACTATAATGGAGGGGAACTGGGTTAAGATGTTGTTTATTGTGCGTAGACTTTGAGCGTATTTGTTGTTTCCAAATTCGGAGAGGTACACGCCTGATAAAACTCCAATGGGGATGCCAAGTATGCTTGTTAGGCCTATTAGGATTAGGGTGCCTTGTATTGCAGGACCTATGCCGCCACGAGAGGTTGTTGCTGTAAGAAAGGTTAAACTTAATTGTGGGGCGCCTCTGATGATAACTTCAAGCAGTATGCTAGCTAAGGGGATTACAGCTATTATAACGCATATGGCGCAGAGGATGAAGAAGAGTCGGTTTTTGAATTTTCGAAAACCGTAACTGTTTATCATTCAACTGCGCCTCCTTTAACTTTGAATACTCGTGTCATAACCACATGGGCTCCAACATTGATTAGTAAACTTATAAACAGCAATGTTAGGCCTACACCTATGTAGGCTGAACTTGCAAGAGAGCCTCTTGTAGTGTCTAGGAAACCATTAGCAATTAGGGAGGCCATTGTTTGGCCAGGTTGGAATAGGGAAGTGGGCATTGCTGCAGAACCGGTAGCGTTGCCAATTAGCATGGTAACGGCCATTGTTTCTCCAACGGCTCGGCCTAAACCAAGAATTATAGCTCCAAAAATGCCGGATCGTCCGTAACTTAGAACCCAACGGTGAATGACTTCCCATTTTGTTGCGCCAATACTGTATGCGCCTTCACGAATAGAGTTAGGCACTGCAGATAGTACTTCTTTTGAAATTGAGGCAACTGTGGGGATAATCATGATTGCTAAAATAGCGCCTGCAGTGAAAATGTTTAAGCCTATATGTGAACTGTTAAAGAGGGGAATCCATCCAAGATATTTTGATATTGGAATTTCTATATAGTTTAGCATCCAGAAACGGAAAACAAAGAGACCCCAAAGACCATATATGACACTTGGAACTGCTGCAAGTAGTTCTACAAGGTAACTTATAGGCACACTTAGGGAGCGAGGGGACATTTCTACTAGAAATATGGCTATGCCAAGGCTTAGGGGTACACCAATTAGTAATGCAATTCCTGAAGTTGCAAGAGTGCCTAAAACATAGGGTAAAATACCGAAGACTTCTCTGCCTTCAACGGGATTCCATTGTTGTCCAAAAAAAAAGTTTAACCCAAACTTTTGCAGAACAGGTGCTGAACCTGCTGTTAAAGTATAGCCTGTTATAAGTAAAATTGTTAATGCTGACGCCGCAATTATGGCAGCAAGAATTTTAAAGATTTTATCGCCAGTTAACTTCATTGTACATACCGTCAAGCATTTTACAGATTTTTATTAACAAGGATTTTAAAAACGTTATCACCTATAAACCTAAAGTTTTTTGTTTTTGAAAAAAGTTGTTGGTTTGGGTGATTTCACTTTTTTTTCACCCTTACTATAGAACTGGTTTGCCGTCGAAGGTTATTGACTGAATAGTTGCTGAGTTAATTGTTACAACGTTAGGGGGTAGAGGGGCATAGTCTACTTGGCTAGCCAAGTTTTGGCCGTCGTGTATAATGTACCAGAGGAATTCAACTAATGCTGTTGCACGTTCTTGTGTCATGTCAGGTATGGTGTTGAGTTCTTTGTATACTAGGAGGTAGCTAAAGCCGACAATTGGGTAGGCGTTTGATTCGTTTGCGTTAAGTAGGTTAACGTTTGACCAGTTTTCGTTTCCAGCGGGTAGACCAGTGGAGGCTTTTGCTTGTGCTGCTGCGGTTGTAGATGCAAGGGTTGGTAGAACATAGTTTCCTGAGGGGTTTTGGATTGCGGCATAGGTCATACGAGTTCGTAAAGCATATGCTAGTTCAACATATCCAATTGAGTTTGTGGTGGTGCTAACAGTTTGGGCGACGCCTGTGTTTCCTTGTGAGCCGGTGCCTGTGGGCCATTCTACGGATTTAGCTTGTCCAATGTCGTTTTTCCATGAGGTGCTTGAGGCACTTAGATAGCCGGTGAATATGAATGTGGTGCCTGAGCTGTCGCTGCGGCGGACGACGTTTATGGTTTCTGCGGGTAAGGTGACATCGGGGTTTAGTTTTGTTATAGCAGGGTCGTTCCATTTGGTTATTTTACCTTGGAAAATGTCGGCTACAACTTGACCAGTTAATTTAAGTCCGGAAGAAACTCCGTTAATGTTGTAGGTTACAGCTATTGAGCCGATGGTTTCAGGGATGTGTAGGGTGTTTGGGGCTTTTTCTGCTTCAGATGCTGATAGAGGTGCATCTGAGCCTGCGAAGTCAACTAGTTTGTCGGTTAAAGCAGAGATGCCTGCGCCGCTGCCACTTGGGCTATAGTTTATTTGTACATTAGATTTAATGTTTTCATAGTCTTTCATCATTTCTTCAAGAAGGGGGAAGGGGAAGCTTGCGCCTGCACCGTTTAGTATAACGGGTTCTGAGTTTGAGTAGGTGTATGCGGCAATTGCGCCTATGAGTATGGCTATTGCAACTATTGCAATTACTATAGTATATTTAGTGTTCATATTTTTACTTCCTTTTAATGTTGCACTAAGAAACATCAATAAGTTATATAGCAAACCTCCATAAAATATATAGTGTATATAGAGATAACTAATATAATAAAGAAACACAAATACACATGAGTAAAAGAAAAATGACAACCAAAGCGGTCGAAAAATTAAACGAAGAACAAAGAAAACTTCAAGTCACAGGCGGATCCACATACATTTTATCACTACCAAAAAACTGGGCAACAAGAAATGACCTAAAACGCGGCAGCTCTATGATCCTACGAGAAGAAGACGACGGCACACTCTCCATCTCACCAACAAAATTTGGAAAAAAAGAAAAAAAAGACGAAGCATACATCAAAACAAACCCCAACGACAACCCTAACACTACCATGCGAACCGCAATCTCAGCATACCTAAACGGCTACAACATCATGCACATCCGCGCACAAGGCCAAAAAAGCCTAAGCATAAAAACCCGCAATCATCTAAAAAATTTTGCCAGAAACTATCTTGTAGGAACAGAAATAGTAACCGACACCCCAAACGAACTAACACTTCAAGTATTACTTAACTACCCAGAACTAACTGTCCAAAACGCACTTAGCCGCATGTCAATTATAGCATCATCCATGCAAAAAGAAGCCCTAACCGCCCTAAACAATCTAGACTACCAAAGCGCCAAAGCAGTTATAGAAACCGACCGCGAAGTAAACAGATTTGGACTCTACGTCGTTAGACTTTTAAAACTAGCCGTCTCAAACCCAAGAATTGTAAAAGACATAGGATTAAACGCTCAAAAAGAATGCATCGGCTACCGACTTATCGCAAAAGCAGTAGAACGCACCGCTGACCACGCTACAAAAATGGCTGAAAACACCCTACTCCTAAAAGAACCCGTAAACACCGACCTTTTAGAAAAAATAAACCAACTAAGCAGTCTAGCCAACACAATGTTTGAAAAATCCATAGAATCACTCTTCAAACAAGATTTTAACCTAGCAGAAAGCGTAATTGAAAAACTTGAACAATCACACAAATTCGAAAAAGAAGCCATCCTACTAACACACAACGTCAAACTCGAAGAAATAGTCAACCTAAGACTACTCATCGAAAGCGTACAACGCATAGCAGAATACGCCAGCGACATCTCAGAAGTAGTCCTAAACATGACAGTCGAATCCGTCCTTAGCTAAAACACTTAAAAAGCCAAATTATTTCACATTTATTCTACAATAAACTGCTGTTTACAGCAGATGCTGTACACACAAGTGGAAACTCGCATATTTTTAGGTACACATCATTAAAAATTGTGAGGTAAAAAAGAGTTAGAGGTGTTAAGCTAGTTTTTTGATGGATTCGTTGGCTTGTTCTAGTTCTTGTTTTTTGTTGTTTTGGTATGTTTTAATGTTGTCAAGTAGGTTGTTGTCGTTGAGGGCTAAGATTTTTGTTACTGCTATTGCGGCTCCTTCGGGTTCGATTGTGACAACTGAGCCGATGCCGCTTGGTACGCGTAGGGATGAGTATATGTCTGTGCCACCGTATTTTTCGCTGTATGGGGGAATGGCGATTACGGGTTTTGTGGTGTTACCGTCTATGAAGGCGCTTAATGCGTTGGAGCGTCCTGCGACAGTAACGTAAATAATTTTTTCGTTTTCGAATTCTTTGAGAATTTCTAACACTGTTAATGGGGTTTTGTGGGCGGATGCAACACGGAATTCGTATGTTACACCGAGAAGTTTAAGATATTTGGCTATTTCACGAGAAAAGTCTAGGTCCCGTTCAGAACCCATGATGATTACTGCTTTACTTGTCATACTTGCTCACTTTAGTGTTGTATTTGTGAAGCAATTAATTAACATACTTGTGTAGTATCAGGCTATGGCAAGAAGCATTAGAACAATATCGTGTCTATGGAAATATTTTAGCAGGGTATAGGCGTGTTTGGGGGTTTAGGTGAAAAAGGGTTTTGGTCTAGAAACATTTTTTAAACTAACAAGAGTCAGCAGGTGGATAAGAGTTATTTGCTTATGCGTACAACAAAGTTTGGTCCTAAATGTATTTTTTTGGATTTAGATGGGACAATAGTTGATTCTCGTCAGGCATGTATTGAAGCGGCGCGAATTGGTTTTCAGGCGATAGGGCAAGAATTGTTAGATGTTAGGATTGCGTTTGAAATTCCTAAGCATATGGAGCAGGGGTTAGCTCTTGATGATCTGGTTTGTGGGGATCTAGACAAGTTTAAACCGATTTATCTTCAAGCGTATCATGCGCTTACTGAGGGGAAAACAAAGCTTTTGCCTAATGTTTTAAAAACAATTGAGGTTCTCTCGTTGAAGGCTAAGCTTGCGTTGATAACTATGCGTCATGTTCCAAATCAGAGTGTTATAAGAGAGTTAGATTGTTTTGGTATAGGTAGATATTTTTCAAGTGTTATGACGGGGCTTGATACTTTAAATCCTAAGCCGTCGCCTGAAGCGATATTTAGATGTATTGAGAAATTTAATGTAGAAATTGTTGATTGTTTAATTGCAGGTGATTCGGTAAGTGATATTAGGACTGGTAAAGCGGCAGGGATAAAAACTGTTGGTTTGTTGTCAGGTTTGTATTCTTATGAAGAGCTTGTTAAAGAGGAGCCGGACTTGATTTTGTTTGATCTTACAAAACTTCCCAGTGCGATATACTAGTTTAGGGGGTATTTCAAGTTTTAAGATACTGTAGTAACGTGTCTAAATCAGGTGTGTAACAAATGTTTAAGAGTTTAATTAGTAGTCTAAATTAGTAACCAACAGATAATGTAGGGAATTCGATGAATTTTATAGAGATGCTGTTAGTGGAGAAATTGGAGTATGCTGATCCATGTTTAGATACTATGGGGTCTGATTACAGAGTTTTTCAGTTAGCATATCAGGACTTCATTAATTATCTCAAGTTTCATTGGAATTTGATTGGAAAAGAGTCAGGTCGTTGGGAACTTGACGAAAAATTTGAGAGCTACTTTCAAAAAGATTCCTCAGAGTTGGAAGTGTTTCTAACTATTTGGGTTAACATGTGGCTTAGAAAATGGAAAGAACGGGTTAAACTGTTAATCGGTAAACAGCAAAGTAAGGAAAAAGTGCCTAAGCAATTAAAAATTGCTGAGTCACACTGGAAAAAAATTGAAATTGAGTGTAAACAAGAATTAATTGAAGTTGTTGTAGGTACATTAATTAAAAATGGCGAAATTTGTGGCACTGAAATAGTAGCAGAAAACTTGTTGAAATGGGAACTTGGAAAGAAAAAACATGCAAAAATGCTTAAGGATAAAAAACATGTTCTTAACATTGTAAACAATGCATTACGTAAAGCTCGTAAAATATCTCAAAACAAGGGACCGTTACTTTTTGTAACAATTGACAAAAAATATTATAGCTCAAAATAAACAGTATTTAAAAAGATATGTTGTGGATGGCTTAGACTACTCTTGCACGTTGCAGAGTCTTTCTTTGCCAATTATAACTACGAAGAGTTGCAGTTGCACCATAACCACATGCGCCACAACGCTTCTTACGTACGTGATAAGCTCGCCTACCACAACGTCTACATCTTATGTGGACAACGCGACCAGCACGTTTGCCCATTGATGGCGTTCCTTTACCCATTCAAATCACCGTGGCGGAGGCGAAATAAGGACTACATTGTCTCCACGGACAATTATTAATCCCAGTTTCAATTGATTTTCTACAACTGTTGTATCTTCGGTTTCTTCTAGAACCAGATTTAAGTGTTGATCGAAACCCTTCAGCTTTCCTCTAAGGCTTTTTCCACCCTTTAATCGTACAAGTACAATTTTGTTGAGGTTCTGTTCAAGGATCTCAGTTGTCATTTCGCTCATATAGAGTCCTCAAGTATCTTTATCTCCCCTATACTTTAACTCTCACAATTTAAACCTATCTCATTTACTCTTTAAAAGCCAGCTACACTTGTCCAGACAAATTTAATGATTGAACCTAATGTGAACAAAAATACTGCCGACAGAGACTAACGCCTCTAAAAAACAGAAAAAAGAAAATGTCGATGCTACAAAAAACAGAAATCAAAACAACTAAACAACCCCAACATACTCCATAGAATATTAATGACCAGTAGTCGTTAAAGGTAGAAGGTAATGTTTAGGTCACGTTAATTCACATGCATTCTTGTTGAGAATAAAGTAGAAACATCACATACCTTCTTATAAACAGACATATATCTTTTTATAAGGAGGAAAACGTGAATGCTGACGATACTTGAACTTATACTCTTTTTTGCAGTGTCCTTTGCATTTAACCTTATACCATTTGCCGGTCCTTCAAACATGATTATTGCTGGAGGCTTCGCATTTAACTCAGGTAACGCTGATTTCACCACAGTTCTAATAATTGGCATCATTGTTGCGTTAGGCGCAACCCTAGCAAAAGGCATCCATTACGGAATCACATTTTTTATCAGCGGACACATAAACGAAAAAAGACGTGCCACCCTTGAGTCTAACGCTGCAAAAATAAAAAAACGGGCTTTTCTGCTGCTTTATTTAGCTGCTGCAACACCCATTCCAGATGAACCAATTGTCTTTACACTTGGTTTAATGAAGTATAACATTACAAAGTTTTTTACTGCATTCTTTTTAGGCAAACTATCCATTGCCATTATGGGTGCATTTGCAGGAGGTAAAATGGGCAACATAGCTTCAGAATGGCTGAGCCCAGAAATGATGACTATATTATCAGTCACTTTAACGGTAGCCTTAACTATAATAATCACAGTGATCCTCCTTAAATTTGATTTAGGCAGACTTACAAAATATTTCACAAGAAAAAAACCAAATTCTAATGTCTATGGAGAAAAATTGGGAAAAATTAATTAAGTAAAGATCTTTACGATATATTAGTAGGTTAATTCATGTCAACTAAGCAAAGGCGTTATGTCCTAAAATCCAAAGAAATAAAACAAATTTTGTTGGGTGCTTCAGAGCAGTTCAAAATGGATCTAGATGCATTATTTGGCAATAAAGCAACCATTGAGATTGTTGAATCTGACAATAGTCAAATTTACACAGTTAACACAAGACCAATAATGTTCAAAATAGCAGAAACTTTTTTGCCGCTTTTGTGTTTTACGGAATTCATAGAGGCGGCTCCAAAGGTAACGGTGGATATGGGTGCAATACCTTTTGTGTGTAAAGGGGCAAATGTTATGGCTCCGGGAATTAGGCGTGTGGAAGGGGAATTTTCCAAAGGGGATCTGTTGGTTGTTAAGGATGAAAAACATGGAAAACCGTTAGCTTTAGGGGAGAGCATGTTTGATGTTGCAACGTTTAGGGAGACAAAAGCGGGTCCGGTAATTAAGACGTTGCATTATGTTAGTGATAAATATTGGAATATGGCTAAGCTGTTTACCACTGGATAACGATTATTATTGTTTGGCCAAGATTTCTTCTCTTTGAAACATTTTTATGCTTAGATAATATATTGCGATGTCAATAGTTGCAAATATTCCGATTAGTATTATTAGCATTAGTGGGCCAAGAAAGATTAAGCCTAATATTTGTGCAAGCATTAAACCTATTACAGGCAGTACCAGTACGATGCTGATTTGTTGTGCTTCTTTGAAGCCTTTAACTTTTGAGGATACCATAATTGTTAGGCCTATGCCGCAGAGGGCAATTACAGGGGTTACTCCAAACATTATAATAAGCCAAGTTATGTTGGGAAGTAGCAACATTCCAAACATGCCAAAGGTCATTACATCAATCATTAGCATATAAACGCCATAAGCAGCAAAGGTTACAGCCATTGCGGGGAGAAAACAAACTAGAACTTTACCAAGCAACAGTTCACTATCACTAATGGGTGTAGCTAAGAGGGCCTCAATTGTTTTTCGTTCTCGCTCACCGGCAAAACTATCAGATCCAATTACGCTTGAAGCCATAATTGGAATTATAAGAAAAATTGGTGCAAACATGTAGACCGACATAATGTACACAATTGAAAAGTTAGGAGGCATGTCGGCAAGCATGTTTTGAATATCCATAGGTAAATTTGGGATTAATTCGTTAAAGTCTTGATTGTTACCTACATTAGCATCTGGAATGTTTCCAACGATACCAATGATTATGGGAAACATTACTGAAAAGATTAACGGCACGATAATTATGGGCATTAGGACTTGTCGGTTGCGTTTTATTTCAAGCCAGTCTTTTTTGAAGACCAACCATGCATTGTGGACATTCATTGTGTTTCTGTTTCTCCTTTTATCAATTTAAGATAAGCGTCTTCAAGGGATGCACGAAAAGTGTTTACTCCAAGAATTTGTCCGTCTGCTTCAACAATTGTTTTTACTATCTCAGGTGTTGCCATACGGATGTCTTTAACACTTATCATCAGAGAAGTTTCCTGTGGCTTTGTGTTGATCTCTTGAACGTGGCTACTATTGTTTAGAGCTTGAAGGATTTTGTTTGTTATCTGTGTTAGATCTATTTGGATAATTGGATGTGTGACAATTTGTTCTCGTAATTCATCGGGTTTACCAATGAGAAGGCAACGACCTTTATTCATCAAAAGTACGCGATTACAAAGTTTTTCAGCATCCTCAAGGTGATGAGTACTTAGAAGAATAGTGCATTTTTCATGTTTGCTTAACTGAGCCATGAGGTCGCGAATTTCTTTTGCCGATTCCGGATCTAAACCAGCTGTGGGTTCGTCTAAAAACAGTACCGAGGGCTTATGTACCGTTGCTCGAATGATTGCCAGTTTTTGTTTCATACCCTTACTAAAGGTACCTGCCTTATCGTTTCGACGATCCCATAAATTGAAAAACTCTAATAACTCTTGAATCCGTTTTTGACGATCAGCAGGGTCAGCTATGCCATAAGCTTGTGCAAAAAAATCCATATTTTCATAAGCGGTCAAATTTTCATATAAACTGGGGTTTTCAGTAAGTATACCTACGGATTGACGAACTTGTATGGGATTTTTTTGGATATTATACCCTGCAACAGTAGCTGTACCATGAGTAGGCGAAATTAAACAGGCAAGCATACGGATAGTAGTAGTTTTTCCAGCACCATTTGGACCAAGAAAACCAAATACCTCCCCCTTACCTATTTTAAACGTAACATCATCTACAGCTGTTAACTGACCATACTTACGAGACAGATTTACTGTTTCAATCACGCCTTTCACTCCACACACTTTTCAATATAACAACAAAGACTATTTAAAGCCATGTTAAATGGCTCTATGAAAACAAAATAAAGCTGACAAAAAATAAAGTAACACCATACATTTTAACAAGTTAACTTGAGAAGAGAGGAGAAAATAGTTTGTATACAAGTTTACCAGTAAAAGAACCTTAAAGGTAGTTAGTTGCATATTTTTTTGCAGATTTTGTGTTCAACTGTATAGGCGAGTTTTTTTAAAAGAGCGCAGTTAACCAGAGTGCTAAGGTGTTTGTATAAGCTAACGTATTTGGGCTCGATAAGTTTTTATTAGCGTTTGAATTACTTGCCCGTATATCAAAGGATGATTCAAGAATGACCTTTCAAAAGGGAGATTTCATACTAATCAATTATACTGGAAAAGTCAAGGAAACAAATGAAGTTTTTGACACAACGTATGAAGAAGTATCAAAAGATGAACGCCTTCACAAAGAAGGAGACGTATACGAACCTAAACTTGTTGTTATAGGCGAAGGTTGGGTTCTAAAAGCTCTAGATGATGCACTCTTAGACATAGAGATAGAAAAAGCATCAACAGTAGAAATTCCAGCAGACAAAGCATTTGGTCAAAGAGACCCAGAAAAAATTAAACGCGTCCCTCTACGCCAATTATTAGCAAGAGAAATCAACCCAATCATTGGAGCACGTATTGAATACCAAGGCAAAATGGCCACTGTCCGCTCCATCGGCGCAGGAAGAGTCCTACTTGACTTCAACCCACCCCTATCTGGCAGAACACTTATTTACGAAGTTACAACCCAAAAGAAACTGGAAAGCAACGAAGAAAAAATCCTCGCCCTCATACACAGACGAGTTCCAGTTGTTGAAGAAGAAAAATTCAAAGTCACAATTCAAAACAGCGACCTAACAATCGACATGCCCGAAGACACCTTCTACGTTGAAGGCATACAAATCGCAAAACGCGGCATCGCAATGGACATACAAAAATATTTACCAGACCTCACACAAACACAATTCATCGAAACCTTCAAAGCAGAACCAAAACCAGTAATCACAAACACACCAACACTAACAACAGCACCAGCCCTTATTACAACAGAAGAAACAGAAACAACAACAGAACCAGAACTAACTGAAGAAACACCAGAAACAACACCAACAACAGAAGAAACAGAAACAACAACATAAACGATTCAATAACGTTTAACACATCTTTTCTTTACCTTTTTAATATTTAGCTATGTTTTCAAGTTGGCAAATCAATTACCAACTATGAAAAATTATTTTTATGAAAAATAAATGTTATTCTACGGAACAGCAACCATGATTTTTTGTGTGAGGGGGTTAATCGATGATTTTTGTTTTTTTGGCGATTGTTTGACATGTTTCATAGTTAAGGTGTTGTTGTTTGTGCAGAATTGTGTAGCGTTCGGGGCGTATGGTTGGAGCTAATTCTATTGCTTTGATTATGTTTTCGTCTTTTATGCCTAATTCTTTGGCTGTTGTAGGTGCGCCTATTTGTTTTAGGGTATCTCTGATTTGTTGCCAGTTTGTTCCGTGTAGGAAAGCTGATATTATTGTTCCGATGCCTACTTGTTCTCCATGCATGGCACGGTTGGGGTTGATTATGTCTAAGGCGTGGCTAAACATGTGTTCAGAGCCGCTGCAGGGTCTGCTGCTTCCTGCTATGCTCATAGCAACTCCGCAGCTAATTAGAGCTTCAAGTAAAATGCGTAAGCCGCCAATGTTTTCGGGTTGGATTGAAGAAGCGTTGGCGGTAATTAATTGTGCGCTCATTAGGGCTAGGCTTGCAGCGTATTCGCCATAGTATTCATTTTTTTCTTTGTGTGCGAGTTCCCAGTCTTTTACAGAGGTGAATTTGGCAATTACGTCTCCGCAGCCGCTTATGACTGAACGCCAGGGGGCTGATGAGATGATGTCTATGTCTGCGATTATTGCAAGGGGTGCTTGAGATAGTATAGAGTAGGGCTTGTCTATGTCTTTTAGGGAGGCTAAGGGGCTGGCGATTCCGTCGTGAGAGACTATTGTGGGGATACTTATGAAGGGGATGTTTTGTTTGCCGCTGTTAACTTTGGTGGCGTCAATTATTGTTCCGCCTCCGATGCCGATGAGTATTTGGGGTTTGAGGTTTGTGATTTGTTTTTCGATTGTTTCGAGGTCTTTTGGTGTTGTTGTTTCGACTAGTAAGCCGTGGGGGTTCATTCCTGCTTGTTCGAGTAGGTCATAGACTTTTTTGCCGGCTATTTCATAGCTTTTTGTGCCGGAAATTATTAGGGCGGTTTCTTTTAGGTTTAGGCGTTTTGTGACTTCGGTGATTCTGTTTAGAACTCCGTTTCCGACGATTACTTCGCGTGGGAGTTGCATGTAATGGTAAGGTATTGTCAAGTTTGTTCACGCCATGTTTTAAGTCAATATGAAATCGGGTTTTAGGTGTTTAAACTTTTTTGATTTAGAAGCATATTGATAAGAGCATGTTGTCTAATTGGGGGTACCATAATATTAATTAGTCTGCCAGAAAGATATCATCATGCTACTTCCTACGGAATAATATCCATTGTAAGTCAATTTTAGGGAGAAGATAAAATCTATGTCATCACAAAATAATGTTGCTAGTGAATTAGTCCTTAAAGGGACAACAACCATAGGTGTCGTTTGTACCGATGGGGTAATTCTTGCGTCAGATACTAGGGTAACTATGGGGTATTATATTGCCCACAAATTTGGAAAGAAAGTTTACAAAGTTGACGATCATTTAGGAATGACTATTGCAGGAACAGTTGCGGATGCGCAAAAAGTTGTTGATATATTAACAGCAAATGCAAAGCTTTACAAGATAAACATGAATCGTCCAATGCCAGTTAGTTCTGCAGCTCGGTTGGTTGCAAGTATTTTGTTTAACAATCGATATGTGCCTTTATCGACTCAAGTTCTAGTTGGGGGTGTTGATGAAACTGGGCCACATGTTTTCAATTTAGATCCTTATGGTAGTTTGATGGAAGAAAAATCTGTGTCAACAGGTTCAGGTTCACCTGTGGCTTATGGTATATTGGAAGATAAGTATCGTGAAGGTTTGACGATTAAGGAAGTGTTGCCTACGATTGCTAAAGCAGTTAATGCTGCTATGAAACGTGATGTTGCAAGTGGTAACAGTTACAATATTACTGTAATTGATGCTAACGGATACAAGGAGCTTACAGAGCAAGAGAAAAGTGAGTTACTTGTAAATAGGGGAAGTTAAAAGTTGGTGAGAACGCAACAAGATAAAGATAAGGTGGAAATAACTCAGTATATTTTGCAACATGTTCCAAGGGAGGCAGAGGTTACTCGAATTGAATATGAGGGGCCGATGCTTGCGATTTATACAAAAAAGCCTGAACTGTTAGTTGATCAGAGCAGTGTAATTGCTGAGATAGTAAGTGTTATTCGTAAGAGAATTGTCATACGACCTGATCCTTCAGTGCGTTTACCTGAAGGAGAAGCAGAAAAAATTGCACGGGAATTAATCGCTCCAGAAGCAGAAATTTCGGACATCAATTTTGATCCCAGCTTGGGAGAAATTATTATTGAGACAAAAAAACCAGGGTTGGTCATAGGTAGAAATGGTGCAGTATTACAAGAAATTATAAAGAAAACAAAATGGCGTCCACATGTTTTACGAAGTCCGCCTATTAAATCGAAAATTGTTACCCATATGCGGCAGTATTTACATTCAGAAAGTAAAGAAAGGGAGAGAATTCTTCGCACCGTGGGTGAACGTATTTTTCGGCCAAAAACGTATGATGTTGGAGATATACGTATAACTGCGTTAGGCGGCGCGCAAGAAGTTGGTCGTTCAGCGTTTTTAGTTAAAACTCGAGAAAGCAGTGTGCTTTTAGACTGTGGCATTAATCCGGGTTCTAACAGGCCCTTTGAGTCATTTCCAAGATTTGATTCACCGGAATTTCAAATTGACAACCTTGACGCTGTAGTTATCAGCCATGCACATCTTGATCATTGTGGTCTTGTGCCATTTCTTTACAAGTACGGTTACGATGGTCCACTATACTGTTCAGCACCAACATCAAACTTGATGACAATGCTTCAGATGGACTATTTAGATGTCGCCAGCAAACAAGGAATCACTCCCTTCTATGATCAAAAAGACGTACGAGAATGTGTTCTTCACACAATACCATTGCGCTTTGGTGTTGTCACAGACATTGCACCAGACATCCGTTTAACATTACACAATTCAGGACACATTTTAGGGTCTTCAATGATTCATTTACATATAGGAGAAGGTTTGCACAACGTTGTTTATACAGGGGACTACAAATTTGGCAGAACTATGCTTTTGGAAGCGGCAACAACAGAGTTTCCACGTATAGAAACAGTTATCACTGAATCCACTTATGGTGGTCCTGACGATTTCATGCCTTCACGTGTAGAAGCAGAAGAGCACTTAACAAATATAATTAACCAAACACTGGAACGTAAAGGTAAAGTGTTAATTCCAGTTCC
Organism: Candidatus Bathycorpusculum sp.; assembly: GCA_009781395.1. Classification (GTDB taxonomy): domain Archaea; phylum Thermoproteota; class Bathyarchaeia; order Bathyarchaeales; family Bathycorpusculaceae; genus Bathycorpusculum. Next base: position 16,360 of record WQYG01000014.1, read on the forward strand.
CGCAGTGGGCAGAGCACAAGAAATAATGCTAATTATCGACGGATACATGAAAAGAGGGCTTATGAAAGAAGCGCCGGTCTTTATTGAAGGCATGATTAGTGAAGCAACAGCCATACACACTGCTTATCCTGAATATCTTGGCAGGGAAGTACGGCATAGTATTTTGCATGAAGAGGTTAATCCATTTCAGTCAGACTATTTCACAATTGTGGAACACCCAAGTGTACGTCAAGGCATCATAGATGGGGAACCATGTATTGTTCTTGCAACATCAGGTATGCTTGAAGGGGGTCCAGTAATTGAATACTTTAAAAATTGGGCAAATGATGAACGTAATACAATCATCTTTGTAAGCTACCAAATTGAAGGCACCATGGGCAAACGTGTTCAAAAAGGTGTAAATGAAGTAACAATGATGGACAACGAAGGCAGAATGGCTGCGCTTCAAGTAAAAATGCAGACTGAAACAATTAATGGTTTTTCAGGGCACTCTGACAAACGGCAACTGGTGAATTATATAACGCATCTAAAGCCAAAACCAGAACGGGTCTTTGTTGTTCACGGTGAAAAACAAAAGTCCATAGGTTTTGCAAATTTCCTGGTAGGCAAAGCAGACGTTAACACTATAGTTCCAGGCGTACTGGAAACATTTAGGCTACTGTAGTAGCAGTAGCAGATAATGCCTTATTTTTTGATGGCGTTTTTTCACGCCATATTCTTATATTTTTTGGGCAGATAACAACGCGTTCTTCACCCAGACGGGCAATGTCGCCACCGATAGATTCAGTAAAAGAATAGAGCTCGTTTACCGCGTTTTTTACGGATTCAACGCTTTTGCTTGCAAGAGGGGTAATGCGTAAAATCAAAATATTGCCGTTTTGAATTTCAGTTTTTATATCCACTAGATCGGATAAGTCACGAAGAGGTATAGCTTTAAGGTATGTTTTACATACGGCATCAATTAAATTTGGAGGTTCAAGTTCAGTTGGTTCAACAAGGGTTGTCTCAGGTGAGCTAGATACATCCATTATAGGCGGGTTTTCTATGAGAAGGGTCTGTTGGGTTTCTTTGGACGTTTGTTCTTCAATTTGAGTCTCTTTGGTTGTCTTTTCTGTTTGTTCAAAGGGGACTTTTGGAACATCTTTGGCTGTTTGCTCTTGGGGGTCTTGCTTTTTTTGTTTGTTAAATAGTCCAAAGGATGGCATAACTTGTCTCATTTAAACAGTATAAGTTTTGCTACAGTTAAGCGTTTCTTAAGTTCAAGTCTGAAAAAAACGGGTATAGCAGGGGCTAAAGGAACAATTACTTAAAACGTCAATTACAACTCTGTATTTCAAAAATTCAATAACTACATACCTGAAAAATATGAATAACAAAAGTGGATTTGGAGGAAAGCTGGGTCTATGAATTGTTTTTGGGGATAATAGAGTGGGGGAGTTCTGTTGAGTCTTTAACAAATATTGCGCCGTGTTCTTTGAGTTGTTGCATTAAACTGATGGCTTTTCCATGTGTAAAGTCTCGTTCGATTATGGGAGTTTCGTCTATGACATATGTGGGGATTCCGTATTTAGTTGCTTCTATAGCGGCTTCCAAGTTTTTGATGTTGCCTAAACCAAAGGGAACAGCTGTTAGAATGACCATGTTGGCGTTTTTTATCATTGCCAAGTTAGCTTCATGGGCTTTATCGGTTATAGCTGAGAAGGGGGGGTCAGAGAGAGAAAGTAGTTTTAGTAATTCGCAGGTTTCAAAGTCAGAGTCTGCAACGTTTAAGACTCCGGCGGAGACATTGTAGCCTTCATCGCGGAGTGTTTTAAGTAGGGTGGTTCCGGTTCCGGCTCCGCAGATTACGTGAATGGAAGAGTTTTTTTCTTCAGAGAGTTTTTTAGGTGAAAGGGGTATGACGTAGGGTGCGTTTGTTATAGGGTTTTTGCGGATGATGGAGTCAACGCCGAAGACGCTTAGAATGTTTTCAGGGGTCATGACTTCTTCAACTGAGCCAAGAGCAAATATTGTGTTGTCTTTGAGTAGTAGAATGGTGTCGCAGTATCGGCTGGCCATGTTGAGGTCGTGGATAACAGCAAGTACGGCCAAGTTGTTTTTGGTGCATAGTGTTTTGACTAGGTCCATGAGTTCTATTTGGTTGATTATGTCAAGGTGGCTCATGGGTTCATCTAGGAGGAGGATTTTTGGTTCTTGGGCTAGGGCGCGTGCGATGATTACGCGTTGGGCTTCGCCGCCGCTTAATTCGTTGATGGGTCGTTCTGCAAGGGTCCAGGTGTTGGTTAGTTCCATGGCGTTTTTGGCTATTTCTACGTCTTTTGAGCTTTCCATTTGGAAGTCGCCTAGGTGGGGATTGCGACCCATTAGGACTACGTCCATGGCGGAAAAGTTGAAGCCGACGTCGTTGTATTGGGGGACAACGGCCATTTTTTGGGCTACTTGTTTGGGTTTTAGTGTGTAAATGTTTTCTTTGTCAATTAGTATGGAGCCGTTGTGTGGTTTGAGTACGCGGCTTATGCTTTTTAGGAGTGTGGTTTTTCCGGAACCGTTTGGGCCTAAAATTCCTATGAAGCATCCGGGTTTGACATTTAGGTTGATGTTGGATAGGATTTTGGTTGAGCCGTAGCGGCATTCTATTCCATTTACGTTTAATGTAACCATCCTTTTTCTTCTACATCCTGTATTTTTGTCTGCTTCTACGGAGAAGAAACACTAGGAAGGGTCCTCCTGCGAGGGCAGTTATTATGCCAACAGGAACTTCTGTTGCGCCGCCGATGGATCGGGCAATGTTGTCGCATATTATTAGGTATATGGCGCCTAGAAGGGCTGAGGTGGGTATGAGTAGTCGGTGATCTGGTCCTACTATGAGTCTTGTTATGTGTGGAATCATTAAGCCTACAAAGCCAATTAAGCCGCTGATGGAGACTGCTGCGGCGGTCATAATAGATCCTAGGACTAGGAGAATTTTTTTTGTTCGGCTGGTATTTACGCCTAAATGTTGTGCTGTGTCTTCGCCAAGGGAGATCATGTTTAGATCGCGTGCATAGAAATATGATAAGGCGATGCCTGCTACGATAAATGGTAGAACTGCCCACCAGTTGGCCCATCCGACGTTTGTTATGCTGCCAATTTGCCAGTTAACTAGTTGGCTAAGTTTGTGGTCTGTTGTTATGAATTGCATAGCTTGAAAGATTGCTGCTAAAAAGATGCTTACGGCTATGCCTGTTAGTAGTAGAGACATTTCAGGGACTCTTGTGCCTACTTTTGAAATGCTATATACGAAAAAGATTGTTGCAAGAGCTGTTAGAAAAGCTGCTATGGGTACTATGGGGAATCCGAAAAAGTTTATGCCGGTTCCCCAAAGTATGGCAATGCCTACGCCTACGGAAGCTCCTGCAGATACGCCTAAAACGTAGGGGTCAGCCATGGGGTTTCTAAAAACGCCTTGGAAGAGTGTGCCTGAAGCGGATAGTGCGGCACCGATAATTAATGCTGCAAGTATACGGGGTAAACGGATGTCAAGAATTATGGCTTGGTTAGCTAATTGTTCGCGTGTAAAAGCGGTTGTATCGATAAGATTGTTTACATAGGGTATTCGGGTGCCAAAAAAGGTCAAAATATCTGAGTAGGATATGAATGTGTAGCCGATGTTTAGAGAGACAATTATTGTAACAATAAGGGAGGCTATAAGTCCTGCTATAACTAGTTTCCAACGTTTTGCTCGTTGGCTGTAAACTTTTTCTGTACGCTGAGAATTATTGCATGTGTCTACAGTATTGTTATTGTTGTTATTGTTCAATGTTTGTCACTCAATAAAAAGGAGGGTTATGGGAAGAGTTCTGGGTATAGGTGTGTTGCGATTGTTTGTACTTGGTCGGCTACTCGTATGCCGGCTTGGTTGAATAGGTCTGCGTCTAGGATGTATATGTGGTTGTTTTTTACGGCGTTTATTGTGTTCCATCCGGGTCTATTTTTGACTGCGTTAACGCTTCCATAGGATGGTGCTCCGCCCATGTCTGTTGGAAGGAGTATGATGTCGGGGTTGTTTGTTATGATGACTTCTAAACTGGTGGTGGGGTATTCTTCAGCTGAATGACTAAATAGGTTAATGCCGCCTGCTTTGTCTATGACATCATTTATCCAGGATTTTGAGCCAACGGTCATAAAGCCTGCAGTAGAACTCCAGATTTCACAGTAAACAGTTGGTTTTTGGGTAATGTCGGCATTGTTTATGGTGGCAACTACATTGTTAATTTGGTTGGTTAGTTTGTTTACTAATGCGTTTGCATTGTTTTCTGCGCCTGTTGCTTTTCCGATTAATTTTATAGTTTGGTAAATTTCATCGATGCTTTGGGGACCTACCACTATAACGTTTAAGCCAAGATTTCTCATGTTGGGAAGCATGGCACTGTTAATATCTGTTGTAAATATGACATCAGGATGCAGAGAAATTATTGTTTCTAGGTTTGGTGTTGAAAATCCGCCGACACAGGTCATGTTACCTTCAGCAAACCATGCAGAGAAGTCATAAGGTGAATCATCATATTCAGTTAAACCCACCACTTTGTCACCTACACCAATCTCAAAAAGGATAGGTGTAACACTTGGTGCAATAGAGATTATACGCTCAGGAACAGTCTTTAACGTCGTTTGATAACCTTGACTATCAATTATAGTTATACCGTCACGAGATTGTTGAGAATTTTGAGATAAATATACAACAAAAGTTGCAGACACCGCAATTATCACAATTAACGCAAGTGCTATTATGAGTTTAGTCTTTTCCAATTTTCTAATACGCCCTTCTTTTTAATTTTCGCTTTTTTCTATATAGTTTCTTGTTAATCTCACTTATTAGGTTTAGTTAAGCAGAGCTAAATAAAGGTTGAATTCTTACATCAGCAACATCAGCAAATTGTTTTCCAAAATAACAAATCAACGCTTTACGTCAGTATCAAAGTAGGAATTCAACTGATGGTATACAGGTATACAAGAGTTTGATTTGTCATTATTGAAATCTCCAACCAGGCTTAAGAGGCATGTTTTCTATTAGCTGTGAAATAGTAAATGAGTGAAAGATTCATAGGTAAGAGATGTTTAGAAGGTGACGGAGAGGCAGAAGTGTTGTCGGTGTTTAAGGAGAAGAAAATATCGTTAGAGTTAGAGGGGTTGGATGTAAAAATTGTATATCACACCTATGAGGGCGTGGAAACTAATACGTTGCTTGTGGGTTTTTCAGAAAAACGAAGAGTCCTCTCAACAGTAGATGGTTATAGAAGAGTTAGTTATGTAGGTAACAGTTACATACCGTCTGAAATTGAAAATAAAATAATGACTAAAAAGACCTACAAACAGTATGAGAAGGGTTTGCCGTTAACTTTTGGGGTTAAACCAAGTCAGATCACATTTATGGGCACTGGTGTAGATATGGATAAACATGCAGTATGTCAAAAAAACTATGAAGACCTAAAAGTTTGCTGCATAGCCACAGGAGGCGCTAAAAACAATGCCTTACGCATGGGTGTAGACTCAGGCGACTGGATAGAAACAAGAACAGGATTTAAACTATCAACCGGCACCATAAACATACTACTACTCACAAACGCTGTCTTAACTGCAGGCGCCATGGCAAGAGCCATAATTACAGCCACAGAAGCAAAAACAGCCGCGCTTCAAGACCTAAACTACACAAGCACCCCCACCCCACACGTCCAAGCAACAGGCACCGGAACAGACACCATGATAATTGTCTCAAACACCAACAAACAACAAAACACAATACACCACACAGGCGGACACACAAAAATAGGCGAACTAATAGCAAAAACAACAAAAACCGCCGTAACCCAAGCCCTAAAAAACTATGACGGAGAAAAATAAAACCCTCCAACACTTTTCACAACTCCAACTTGGATTGTGCCAAATACTTAATTTTAAGAGCAGAAGTACATTTGCTTTTTAGCGAACGTGACCAAGACTTTATTTTTCATAGGCAATATTGTTGTAAATATTAAAGTTTCAATACCCATTAAACCATGTAGTTGTGGAAAGTGAATAAGCTCAAAACATGGCTGTTTTGGTTATTTGGGTTTGGAGGTTGTTTATTTGACAGAAAAAATAAGATGTTTTCATCGTTTCATGGAGCGAGTGATTGTTTGTGTACCAAGTTTTTTTGATTTAAGCCAAAGGAGCAGATAAAAAGTTAAAACCAATTTATGCTACGTGACGAGAAAGGTTCACAAAAGAAAAACACACCAAATATCTACACCCATTATCCAATTGTTTTGTCAAAACCAAAAACACTATTCTTTAACTGCTACTATTAGTAGAAAACATAAACCAAAAGAAACCCTGTGCAAATATTTTTTGTCCAAAGCCAGTAAACCAAAGTTTTTATAGATGTAAAAGTGTTTATTGTCCTATCAGAGGTTGACCAGAGGAAGTACTTATGGGGAAAGTAGTCTCCATTAAAGACATGCCCAAAAATTTGAAGATACAGTTAGTTAGGGAATTGGGTTATAATTCTGATGGCACCTATGTTACTGATTTAGAGGGCACCCCAGTTCTTGACAAGTATACTAATGAGCCTGTTCAAATAGATAACATGGCAATCCTGCCAGGTAGCACCATTATTATCGATGATAATCCGCTAAGTGTCCTGTTATATTTGGATGAGTATGAGAATGAGCGATGACCCCTTAGCCAGTGTTGTAAAGGGCGCGGTTTCATCGGTTATTGAGTGGACTGAAGAGAAAGTAAAAGCCCTTATTGCAGAAATTCGCGATGGCGATCTAAAAGTTGTCAATGATGTTGATACTTATCAAGTAATGAAAGAGCAAAAAAAAGTCTCCTGAATTAAATCTTTTTACCAAGTATATTTACGATGATACATTATGTAAACTATTTCAGATAGGGCTGTCTCTTAGAGCGTTAGAAAGAAATGTTTCAAAAAGAGATGCACTAAGAACAAGAACAGTAAAATTGTATGGTACCATTGGGTTGCACATTGCTGAATTTATTCAAAACGGATTTTTCATAAAATATTTAGACACAATTATTACACGAGAAAAAACAGAAACAGGTATCAGAAATGAGTTAATGGAGTTTTTCAAAAATTTTGAAAAAACAGTTACATTCATAAAAGAAGCAGACAACATTGAGAAAAAAGCACGTGAAATATCAACAAGAATAATTAGCAACTTACCAAGAACCTACATCATATTTAGTAGCGTTACGGCTACAAAAACATGCACTAAAGTAAAAGAACAAGTCATGACAGAAATTAATGGCTACACATTTGAAGTATACAAAACTCCCGTGAAAAAAGTCTATTTTCTAAGTAAAGAAGAATAACCACTCAACCCCAATCAACAATTTTTATCGGCAACACTGATGCTCAACAAGAATTTGACACTGATACTATCGAGTTCCGTCGCTTTGGCAACGGCAACCAATTTATTCCTATTGGTATTGGGGGTTACTTGATTCGTATGTATTCAACTCTCAGTGAAAAGGTCGTTAGAATTTAAATTCTAATGCCGTTTTTACTCAACAAACAGGGCTGTATACACAGGTTCACGCATAGTCACTCTAATAAAAACACACAAGCTGAACACATACGAAAAAATGTACACAATAAAAATGTCACAAACGATAAAACTACAATCATATAAACAACAATGGCGCTTCTTCAACACAATACGTTAGTAGATAATCACACCCTTATCTGAGTAAAAAGATAAGTTTAGTTGGTGGTGGTGTAAATGTTAGTGTGTGCCGTGACATTTACAGTTGGCAGTATTGCAATGACCGTGGCAATGACAGTTGCCCGTTTCAGAATGACTGCTGCATGAATCATCACAAGGATTACATTCACACTCATCTATACTTTTGTGACAATGACAATCATATTCACACCCACAACTACCATCAGGATGATCATGCCCTGAATTGTTATTGTTATAGTTGACAAGTATTATTCCCAACGTAACTGCAGTGATGACAAGTATGGCTAATGCTGTGATATAGATTGCTTTTTTATTTGATTTACGCGCTTTCCTTTTTTTCACAATCCTTTCTCCCACTAGTATTGTTAATGCATTTTTATTGTGTAAGTTATGTTGGAGCCTAAAATGCAAAACCCTTTCTAAGAAAAATAAATAGTTTGCTTCTTTAAAAAAGTATAGTATTCCCAAATTTTTGTTTTTCCAAATGATTTGAATTTAAGGAAATTACAAAGAATGTAGTAAGGGTTTTATCATGAAAGTATTTTGTCCTACGTGTAACAAACAAGGGTTTCTACCACAAAGAGGTAACAGCAAAAGAATAAAACATTACATAGGATACAAAGACTGTAAAAGACTATGCACATGTTGTAAAATGGAACTCAAGGGAGATAGAGCAATGGAAGTAAAAACTCTCAAATTGAGTTTTAAAAATGGTTTGATGGCGGGTCGTGAGGGATTTGAACCCTCGACTTCCAGCTTAGAAGGCTGGCGCTCTATCCGTGCTGAGCTAACAACCCATGTTGAAGATAAAGGTAGGCTTTCATGTTTTAAGCCTTACTATGATAAAAGGCTGATTAAGACTTTAAACCAAGATTATCATCTTGGGTTGTTGTAGAGGAACATATCGTCTGTTTTTGTTAGCGTATGGGTTAAGTTTGATGTTTTTCTTGTTTGGTTTTTTATGTTTTAATTGGTTTTTTGTGGGGTGGTTGTGTTTTTGGGGGTGGGGTGGTATGGGTGTTTTTTTGGTTTTTTGTAGATATGTTATTATTTTTCGTTTTTAGAGTTGTTTTTTATGTCTCGTGTTAAGGCCGTTTCGTTGTTTTCGGGTGGTTTAGATAGTATTCTTGCGACGCAGCTTGTTTTAAGTCAAGGTATAGAGGTTATTGCGTTTAATGTAAAGACTCCTTTTTTTGGTGCGCCTAAGAAGGACGGGGGGTTGAGTGAAGCGGAGGTGGCGGTAAGGCAGTTAAATATTCCTTTAAAGGTTGTTGCTGTTGATAAAGAGTATATTCGTATGCTTAGAAATCCGAAGCATGGGTATGGTAGAAATATTAATCCGTGTATTGATTGTAAGATTTTTATTTTGAAGCAGGCGGTCAAGTTTGCAAGGGAGGTTGGGGCGGATTTTTTGTTTACGGGGGAGGTGTTGGGGGAGCGTCCGATGTCTCAGCATAGTCCGGCTCTTAGGACTATTGAGGTTGAGGCGGGTTTGAAGGGTAAGTTGTTGCGGCCTCTTTCGGCAAAGTTGTTGCCTGAAACTGTTGCAGAGCAGAGGGGGCTTGTTGATAGAAGCAAGTTGGGGGCTATTTCGGGTCGTTCTCGTAAGCCGCAGTTTCAGTTGGCTAAAGAGTTTGGTATTACAACGTATCCTTCGCCTGCGGGGGGTTGTTTGTTGACTTGTGAGGAATATTCTAAGAAGCTTTGTGATTTGTTTGAGCATAAAAGAAATGTTTCGGGGTCTGATGCGGTGTTGTTGCGGTTTGGTAGGCATTTTCGGGTGGGTAAGAACAAGATTATTGTTGGGCGTAATGAGGTGGAGAATAGTATGTTAAGGTCGCTTAAGGGTAAGTTGGATTATTATTTTGAGTTGCCGGATGTTGTGGGTCCTATTACGTTGTTGCAGGGGGTTAAAACTAGAGAGGCAATTCGTATGGCAGCTCGGTTTACAGTGTTTTATTCAGATGTTAATAAGCAGGGTAAATTAGAGAAAGTTAAAGTAGGCTATGGCAGAGACACTCTTGATAGGGTGGTAAGGGTTGTTAGTCTTAGTCGAGGGGAAGTAGATGTGTTGCGAGTGGGAGAAAAAAAGCCCGCTTTAGTTGTTGAATAGGTCTATGTTATTTTTTCGAGGTCTAGGATAAAGTTTTCAAAGATTTTTAGGCCGTCATTCCAAAATGTTGGTGTTTGGGGGTTTAATTGTAGGGTTTGGGCGATTTCTAAGGGGGAGAGGCTGCCGCCTGTGGAGAGGGCTTGTTTGAGTTTGGGTGCAAAGAGTTTGTTGCCTTCGTTTAAGTATTGTTTGTATAGGGAGAAGACAAACATTTGGGCGTAAACGTAGGGGTAATTGTAGAAGCGATAGTTTGCCATGTAATAGTGGGGTTTCATGGTCCATTCAGCGTCCATTTCGGGGAACCATGCAATATCGTTGCCGAAAATGCGGTTTCGGGCTTTAACCCAGTGGTTGCAGATGGTTTGATAGTTTAAAAATTCGTCTTGTTCAACAGACTGGTAGAGGGCTTGTTCAAACCATACACGGGCGGTAACTTGAAACGTTGTCATGCCGGCTTCATCTAAAATCAGACATAACACTGCAAGGCGTTGGGCGTTAGATTTTGCTTCTGCTAAAAGTAAATCTGCTAAGAGTAACTCACCAAATATGGAGGCTGTTTCAGCTACAATGGAGGGTACGCTAATGTTTAGAGGGGTTTGACAACGTTGCATGTACCAGTCATGGGTTGCATGGCCTAATTCATGGGCTAAAGTAAACACATCACTTAAAGTGCCATTAAAACTCTGCAAGATATAGGCAGATTTGCCGTTGTAAAAACTTGCACAAAACGCGCCATTACGCTTCCCAAACCGTGGCGCAGCATCAATATGACGTTTAACAAACATTTCCTCAACAGCTTTTGCATAGTCAAGATCAAAACGACGACAGGCACGAATTATAAGGTCTTGGGCTTGATTAAAAGTAAATTTAAAATCAGACCCCCCGGGCAAAGGTGCAACAATATCATGATTCCCCAAAACAGACAACCCCATAAGCTTAGCCTTAAGCCTAAGATATTTACGATACGTTTTCGCACCCTGCTCAACACTCTTAAGCAAATTATCAACTATTGATTGCTCCGTATCATTATTAATCAAACTAGCCTCCATAGGAGTTTGATATTTCCTACGTTTAGAAACGGTAACCCAATCATTACAAATATTTCGAAGCGCAGAAGAAAAAATTTCACCCTCCCTACCTAACAACCCATAAATAGAACGATACGCAGACTCACGCGTACCACGATCAGAATGACAAAGCAACCCATTAGCTTCACCATAACTAAGAAAACGCTTCTCACCCACAACAAAAACCTCAAAAACACGCGTATTTAACCATTTACTTTGCAACTCTTCCCAAGCATTAACACCAAACTGATCCTTCTCAATAACAAGCTGCTCTTCAACCTCAGACAACTGATGCACCACACGCCTATAAACACGCTCAAGCACATGACGATAATTAACCAAAACAGGATCACAAATAAAATCAGGCCTACTTTGCAACAAAGCACCTAATTCTAAACGATAAAAAGCAAGCTGCTTACCAATTTGAGCCTCAAGCTTACCAATCCTATCATTTAACACCTGAGCCTCAGGCAAAGTCATATCAGCAGCAAACATTAAACCAGAATAAAGACAAACATTACCAAACTCTTGATTAAACCCCTCAACTTCCTGCAAACACTCAAACAACCCCCCAGGAGTCAAACACAAAATTTTTCCACGATACTTTTTCTCAAAACCAACCGCCAACTCAGTAACTTTAGTAACTGCTTGATTAATTCTAGGATCATTTAAACCCAAAAAAAGTTCAGACAAATCCCATACTACATCTTGCTGCGCACTCAAACCATATTCCTCATAACACACAAGTACAGATTAAAGCTTAAACATTTTTTCCTTTCCATTTTTAATCATTTACCTGATTATTTAAACCATAAAGTTTAAGGGCGAAGCCTTTGTTTAAAGTCCAAGTATTCTAACTTGAGGGTTCACGGTTGAGCACTAATGTCCTAACAATTGAAGAACGAAAAGCAGAAGTTCTCGTTAAACTAAGAAAATACAAACTTGTAGAAAAACAGCCCTACGAAGGCGCATACGCATACATTGTCGATATACCACAAGACAAAGAACAAGCAATCGTATGGTGTATTCTAGGCGAAGCCACCGTCGGCATAGCCGCCATGAACACACTCTACAAAATCATGAAAGAAAAAGAACTAGAACGCGCCATCGTCATAACCGAAGGCCGCTACACACACGCAGTCAAAATAGGCGCAAAAAAGAAAAACGTAGAACTACTACCCAAATCCTTCCCAGTATTCAACATCTTTGAACACGGCTTAGTACCATTCCACGAAATACTAAACGAAAAAGAAAAAAACCAACTCCTCACACAATACAAAGTCCAACCATACCAAATGCCCCAAATAAAATCAGGCGACCCAGCAGTCAAAGTAATCGGCGCAAAACCAGGCGACGTACTAAAAATCACAAGAAAAAGCACAACCGCAGGCGAACACACAACATACCGCTACGTAGTCGAATAAACAACAACCACACCATTATCACCATCAAACACATTTTCTACAAATTTGATACCCTTATTTATTCCATAAATCCTAAACATTAAGAAAACACGAAATAATTACTAAAATCGTAATTTACCTCATCAATCTCACTTGTTATCTATGCCATGGCTGATTGTCATTAGGTGGGTAACTATCTCGAGTACACTTTTTGATCATTAATTTCTTTGTTTAGAAAGAGATTTGTACCTGAGTTTTTGTTGCCAGCTTTGACTACTACATTATTAAAAAAAGAAAAAGTGTATAGATACCGTGTGAATTGCTACTGTTGTTACTTAAGTACTACTATTTGGTAGTCACCATTTGTTGCGTACAGAGTGTATTGGAGCGAGGCGTCCAACTGAGGCGTTAGTACTTGTTTGTAATATACATAAATACACCCGTCATCATAGAGAACTGTTCCAGTATTACCGTAGTATTCATAGTGCATTAGGTGGTCTTTCCATAATTGCATCGGTTGTGAAACTCCTTCACTTTCAAAAGTAGCTCTTAAATAAACGTGTACAAGAGGCATATCTGACAAGGTAAGTTGAGGGACCTCGATTTTCTTCCAATGATATGCAGAATCTACACCCATAAGGGTATCATATTTGATTAGGTCGCCATTTTGTTCTACATCAAATGAACCTGCTAGGACGTATCTTGTGGTGCTTCCATCTTTACCAGCTGATCCTTGTGATCCTGCGGCACCTGTCGGTCCTTGTGAACCTGCTGCCCCAGTATCGCCCTTAGGGCCAGTAGCACCAGTATTTCCAGTTGGTCCTTGTGAACCTGCTGCCCCAGTATCGCCCTTAGGGCCAGTAGCACCAGGCGTACCAGTGATTAGTTGACTTGATGCAACAATGGATATTGTGCTTGCAACAATGATTGCAACCATTATTCCTGCCAAAAAAACAGTTCTTGAAATTAGTTTGTCACTCAATTTGCTCACTTATCAAAATTTAACTCTATTGCACCTAATTAGTTTTAGGGTTAGTTTATTTTTATTTATATCCTGAAATCCCGTAAAATTATATCTATGAGGGGGGCTCAACTCCAAGAGCAGTATAAAGATCTCTTTGCTTCTCAGTCATCTCACCAAAATATGCTGCTTCTCCCGGCAACTGAAACAT